>JBJEDO010000130.1:0-9904 GCA_051872155.1 Candidatus Limisoma sp. | reverse complement strand
CAATCAAAAATCTGCGACCTCATTTTTAAACTTTTCTTATGAAACAGGCTCTAAAAAATCGGAAACGAGCAACCGTATCCGATTTTTGACTCATTATGATAATAGCGTTTAGTCCAAACTATCATAGGCTGGGGCTAACGGAATCGGTGTGCGCAGAACCACAACCGAAGAATCTTCAGCCACGGATTTGTTATATTTGTTGAAAATCTTGCGTGCCGAATTGACAAACGTGTGGAAGTGTGTCACGTTCTCTCCGCGGAGCAAGTCGGTACGGTCGGTAGGAATGAGTTGGTAGTTGCGACCTTCGGTCGGAGTCTGGACATAGACCAGTTTATAACTTGCCGATTTGATTTGAGGCTTTGCCTCAGTGCGCGAAACGACAACCTTGACCAATGCACCGCCGCGAGTGTCGCCGGTACGCATTGCCGAGATAAAGTTGCCCAACGAATAGACCACGAGTATGTCTTTGTTCCATTTCTCGCTGTGGCGGATTTCCATCGGTTGAATGACGTGCGGATGTCCTCCGATGATGAGATCTACGCCGAGGTCCTCCAGATAGTTCGCCAAGTCGCGCTGAATGGAGTTTTCGACCAATTGATATTCGTTGCCCCAATGTATGCAGACCGAAATCAAGTCGGGCGACTGTTTGCGCATTTGAGCCACGTCGTCGGCAATCTGTTTGCGGTCGATGTAGTTGACGCGCACGTCTCGCAGAATCTCGATGCCGTTAGTGCCGTAGGTGTAGTTTAGAATGCCTATCCTCAGACCCTTGACATTGGCGATAAACGAATTGCAGCGCTCGCGTTCCGCCGTATTTCTGTATGTGCCGATGTGGGGAATGCCGTAACTGTCGAGCATATCGAGTGTGCGACCGAGTCCGGCATCGCGTCGGTCCAGGCAGTGGTTGTTGGCGTGCAGAAAGAGGTCGAATCCCGCATCTCTGAGCGCCGTAGCATATTCGTCGGGTGCACTGAAGCACGGATAACCTTTGTAGGGACGTCCGCCTAAGGTGCATTCGAAATTAACCACGGCATAATCGGCTGCGGAAATGTAGTCGCTCACATATTTAAAGCAGTCGCTGTAGTCGTAAGTGTCGCCTTTTTGTGCTGCCGCTATCTGACGGTCGTGTTGCATGGCGTCGCCGGCAAAGACCAGTGTAACGTCGTCGGTCGACGTAAGAAATTGCAGTAGCGAAAGCAGGTATACGAAAAGGGTAGTCATCAGTCGTAGATTTTATGTTGGGCGGCAAGAAGCGTATTCTTCATCAGCGAAACGATTGTCATCGGTCCGACGCCTCCCGGAACCGGCGTGATGTAGGAGCAAAGCGGTGCAACCGCATCGAAGTCGACGTCGCCTTTGAGTCGGAAGCCGCTCTTTGTCTCTTTCGAAGGAACACGCGTTGTGCCTACGTCGATAATCACTGCGCCGGGTTTTACCATATCGGCGGTGACGAATCCCGGATTGCCGAGAGCGGCAATGATTATGTCGGCGCTAAGAAGATACTCTTTGATATTCTTTGTACGGCTGTGACAAACGGTGACGGTGGCATCGCCCGGCAAGGCTTTTTGCATCATCAATTGAGCAACGGGTTTGCCCACAATGTTGCTGCGACCGAGCACCACGCAGTGTGCGCCACGGGTGTCGATGTTGTAGCGGCGAAGCAATTCGACGATTCCTTGCGGCGTTGCCGATACAAAGCAAGGTAGTCCAATCGACATGCGACCCACGTTGACCGGATGGAAACCGTCGACGTCTTTTCGGTAGTCGATAGCTTCGATGATGCGCTGCTCGTTGATGTGTCGCGGCAACGGCAGTTGTACGATAAATCCGTCGACGTCAGGGTCGGCATTCAGCCGTGCTATTGCATCAAGCAGTTCGCCTTCGGTGACGTCATCTTCGTAGCGAATCACCGTTGAGCGAAATCCGCATTGCTCGCATGCTTTAACTTTGTGAGCAACATACGTCTCGCTGCCGCCGTCGTGCCCTACAAGCACCGCTGCAAGATGTGGACGCTTTTCGCCTCGCGATTCCATTGCCGATACTTCTGCTGCAATCTCCTGCTTTATGGCATCCGCCACTTTCTTTCCGTCTATCAATTCCATAAATATTGTTTGTTTTGAGTATTTTGCTTTATCGTTATCCTTTGAGGCTGTCGCAAAAAGTAGCCTGCGATTTTAGGTCTACAAAATTAGTCAAAATCTCACAGCCGTGCAAATCTTTTCGACTGATGTTTGCCTCTGTTGTGCTGTATGAAAATATTGCGTATCTTTGCGAAAACAATCACATTAAACCAAAACTTATGAAAAAACTCCTTTCAGTAATGACTCTTTCTGTCATTTCATGTGTCTATTTTGTCGCTTTGGCGCAAATAGGTTATGAGGTTGTAATGCCCAAAATTCAGAAAATTATACAGTCGACGGGCGATAATGTTAGCTTGCGTAAGTCGCCGTCGACAACGGCTCCCCGTCTTATGATGGTTTGCGTCGACGAAACCGACAATTGCTGTGCTACTTGGAGTGACGACCCGGCTACGAAGCGTCGCGGCTATTATTCTTCGCCGATTACGGCTTATAAAGACCAGAATTTTATCGTACTCGACGAAACTCCCGAATGGTATTGCGTGTTGGCTCAGTACGGCAATGTCGCATATATCTCCAAACGCTTTTCTAAAGAGGTGGCACTCTGTCCGGTGACGCGCAACGACATTCATCGTGTAAGCGCTTTCGGCTATGAAGTTGAACAAAAGGCTTGGTTTGCGCCTGAAAAATATGCCGACTATGTGGCTGTCAATGTAAGTGGTTTCGAAAAGGATGGCGTTATGTTTGGACGTATCATTGACGGCTTTTTGGTCCTTAGTCATCAATTTAAACCTTCTTTTATGTCTGAAAGCAGTTCAAAGCGTTTGTCGATTTCGAAAGACCGTGAAACTATCTATTATAATCCAAATCTCGAGTTTGAGAACCATTTTATGCTCGATTTTACACTGCTGAACGAGTCGGAAATCGATGCTATACTTCCTTATGCGGATGTCGTTGCCGGTAAACCGTCGACCTATTGCGAAATCGTCGGTCTCGTAAACGGCGAACTTCGTCTGTTGGCGGAAATCTCGACAGAGGAACTTGCAGATAATTACAAAACATTGCGCAAATTCTAACTCGTCTATCGTGTGGCGGACTAAAATAATTACGGCTTCTGCTTTTGAGAAATGTGCAATCACATTTCTGCTGTTGTTATTGGCTTTGTCCGCATATGCTCAGCGCGTTTTCAACTATAGCGGAGTGTCGTTTCGCACAAGTTATGCCAAGACGGCGGTAGTGATAGCCCGAAAGGGCGGCTATTCCGGCGACGTTGTTGTTCCGTCTGTAGCTCGTTACGGCGGAGCAACCTACCGTGTCACTTCCGTCGACTCTTGTGCGTTTGCCGGATGTCCGAATCTTCGTTCGGTAGTCCTACCTCCGCGTATCACAAAATTAGGGAAGTGCGCATTCCAATATTCCACGAACTTGCAAAAAGTGGTTTTGCCCGATTCGTTGACCACGATTCCCGACCGCGCTTTCGAATGTACGGCAATTGAATCGATTTCTATACCTTCCAAGGTCGACTCGATTGGCAAATACGCTTTCGCAACAACGAAACTCAAAGCCATTCCCGACCTTGCCAAAGTCCGCCGACTTGCAAAAGGTGTGTTCTCGGAATGCTACGAAATGAAGTCGTTCGACATCCCCGAAGGCATCGTCTCAATTGATGCCGACGCAGTGTCGTCGTTATACAACGTGACTCGAATTCGCGTGCCTCGGTCTGTTCGACATATTGCACCCGGCGCGTTTGGTATTTGTGCTGACGTGGTGTCGGTAGAGTTTGCCGACGGGGCGCAACTGCGCTCACTCGAAAGCAATTGCTTCTTTTTCACGCCCGTAACTAATTTTCCGGCACTTACCGTGCCTGAATCAATCGAAGAAGTCGCTCCCGGCGGATTTGTGGCTTCTGCCAAGCAAGACTACCTCTTCTATAACGCAATCAACTGCCGTCGCGTGGGGCGTGGCGACCAATTCGGGCTCACGACGCCGCTGACGATTTTCATCGGAGGTAGGGTGGAGTCGTTGCCCGACCGTGCATTCTACACCACAGCCGCCAATCTGCCGCGCGCAATTGTGTGCCTTGGCTCGGTGCCGCCAACTTGTAGCGGCGAGCCTTTTACGCCGCGCACTTACGAAACAGTTACACTCTATATCCCGCAGGGGACACGCGATGTTTTCGCCGCAGCCGAGCAGTGGCAACGTTTTCGCAACGTCGTGGAGTTTGTGCCCGCACAAGAAGTAATTCTTCGCTCGCGTCACGTCAACCTTCAGCCCGGCGACCGAGGTCACATCCAAGCACAAGTATCTCCCAAAAACGCTTTGCCGTTCCTCGTTTGCACGTCCGACAACCACGACGCCGTTCTCCCCGTAGGTGCCGCAACGATAATCGCACGCTCGTCGGGCAGTGCCAATGTCTCCGTCACGACCCTCGATGGCTCCGGCGTCGCTACAACATTTACTGTCACCGTCGGCGGTTTGTAGCAAAATCTTCTTTTGCCGTTCAAATGCAGGTTAAATGCACAAAAGGCGCGCCTCACGGCGAACCTTTTGCTAATAACCAACAATCATTTGATTGATTTCCCTAACTTTGCTTATTTCTTTTAAGGATGGGTCCGTTAGACACCGCCTCAAGCAAATTATGTCAGAAAATCAAGTCTTGGTGTGTCTTCCTTTTTTATTTTTAGCAAAGTTATTCTGCAACGTGGGCAAAAATCGAGTACAGTACTGTTAAATTTCAAGCCCCGGTGCAAGATTTTTACAGACTATACCTAAAATAGAGTATAATTCCACTCGCTATTTTGTGATTTTGGCTAATTGATAGAAATTTTAGCAAATGCATTCCCGTTTGTTCGCATTTGAGCTATAATCCTTGTTATTTGTAGTTAAAAAGCTGAATTTTGTTTGCTGATTGGGACTTCTTAAGTCGGCGAATTTTCGGCAATCCATAAAAAATATATCATTTTTCTACTTTCAGATTTTTATTTTAACAGCAAAAAGATTAAATTTGCATACTATTCAAACAACTATATTAATACATATAATTAATAATTTTAGAATGAAACGGATTTACACTTTCGGTAACGGACAAGCAGAAGGACGTGCCGATATGAGAAACCTCCTTGGCGGTAAAGGTGCCAACCTCGCTGAGATGAACCTCATCGGTGTGCCGGTTCCCCCCGGTTTCACCATCACCACAGAAGTATGTACAGAGTATAACACCCTCGGTCGCGAGGCTGTCGTTAAGTTGCTCGACGAGGATGTTAAGAAGTCGGTTGCCCACATCGAAGCCCTCACAGGCAACAAGTTTGGCGACGCTAAGAACCCTCTGCTCGTGTCTGTTCGCTCAGGTGCTCGCGTTTCTATGCCCGGTATGATGGACACCGTCCTCAACCTTGGTATCAACGACACCGTAGTTGAAGCCCTTGCCGCTAAATCGGGTAATCCCCGTTTCGCTTGGGACTCTTATCGCCGTTTCGTACAAATGTACGGCGACGTGGTCCTCGGTATGAAGCCGAAGTCGAAACAAGACAAAGACCCCTTCGAAGAAATCATCGAACAAGTTAAAGAAGAAAAAGGCGTTAAGCTCGATACCGAACTTACCGTTGACGACCTCAAAGGTCTCGTTGTTAAGTTCAAAGCTGCCGTTAAGAAAGTTACCGGCAAAGAATTCCCCGAATCTGCTTGGGAACAACTCTGGGGCGCAATCTACGCCGTGTTCGACAGCTGGATGAACGAACGCGCAATCCTCTATCGTCGCATGAACCAAATCCCCGAAGAGTGGGGTACTGCCGTTAACGTTCAAGCAATGGTTTACGGTAATATGGGTAACTCTTCAGCTACCGGCGTTGCATTCACTCGCGACGCTGCTACAGGTGAAGACATCTTCAATGGTGAATACCTCATCAACGCACAAGGCGAAGATGTTGTTGCCGGCGTTCGCACTCCGCAACAAATCACAGTCGAAGGCTCGCGTCGTTGGGCTAAACTCCAAGGCATCAGCGAAGAAGAACGCGTGGCTAAATATCCTTCACTCGAAGAATCTATGCCCGAATGCGCTAAAGAGCTTATCTCTATCCAACAAAAACTTGAGGACTACTTCACCGACATGCAAGACCTCGAGTTCACAATCCAAGACAGCAAACTCTGGTTGCTCCAAACTCGTAACGGTAAGCGCACCGGTGCCGCTATGGTAAAAATCGCCATGGATATGCTCCGCGCTGGTCAAATCGACGAAAAAACAGTGCTCAAACGCATGGAGCCCCAAAAACTCGACGAACTCCTTCACCCGGTATTCGACAAAGACGCCCTCAAACGCGCCGTTGCCGTAGCAAAAGGTCTTCCCGCTTCTCCGGGTGCCGCTACCGGTCAAATCGTATTCTTCGCCGACGATGCTGAAGCTTGGGCTGAACTCAAGAAAAAAGTCATCATGGTTCGTATCGAAACATCACCCGAAGACCTTCGCGGTATGAGCGTAGCTCAAGGCATCTTGACAGCACGCGGCGGTATGACCTCGCACGCAGCCGTTGTAGCTCGCGGTATGGGTAAATGCTGCGTTTCAGGTGCAGGCGAAATCAAAGTTGACTACAAAGAACGCACCGTTGAAATGGGCGGTAAAGTCTACAAAGAAGGCGACTGGATTTCACTCAACGGTTCTACCGGTGACGTTTACGACGGTCAAGTTCCCACAGTAGATGCAGAACTCTCAGGCGACTTTGCAGCAATCATGAACCTCGCTGACAAATACACCAAAGTAGACGTTCGCACAAACGCCGACTCACCGCGCGACGCCCTCGTGGCACGCAAATTCGGCGCAAAAGGTATCGGTCTCTGCCGTACCGAACATATGTTTTTCGAAGGCACTCGCATCAAAGCAATGCGCGAAATGATTATCGCAAGCACAACAGAAGGACGTCGTGCAGCACTCGACAAACTCCTCCCGATGCAACGCGAAGACTTCGTAGGAATCTTCAAAGCAATGGACGGACTCGGCGTTACAATCCGTCTGCTCGACCCCCCGTTGCACGAATTCGTTCCTCATCAGTTAGCTACACAACGCGAACTCGCTGAAGAAATGGGAATCTCCGTAGAGAAAGTAAAGAGCATCTGCGACTCACTCGAAGAATTCAACCCCATGCTCGGTCACCGCGGTTGCCGCCTCGGCAATACATATCCCGAAATCACCGAAATGCAAGCACGCGCAATCATCGAAGCAGCTATCGAATGTAAACAAGCAGGCATCGACGTGCATCCCGAAATCATGGTGCCCCTCGTAGGCGTCGTTAAAGAGCTCGAAATGCAAAGCGAAATCATCCGTCGTACCGCCGATAAAGTATTCGAAGAAAAAGGAACAACCGTACCTTACAAAATCGGTACAATGATTGAAATTCCGCGTGCAGCACTCGTTGCCGACAAAATCGCTGAATATGCCGACTTCTTCTCGTTCGGTACAAACGACTTGACACAAATGACATTCGGTTACTCACGCGACGACGCTCCCAAATTCTTGAAACACTACAAAGAACTCGGCATCATCAAGACCGATCCGTTCGAAGTGCTTGACCAAGAAGGCGTTGGACAACTCGTCAAGATGGGTACAGAGCGTGGCCGTTCGACCAAGGCAGACCTCAAGGTAGGTATCTGCGGCGAGCACGGAGGCGAACCCTCATCAGTTAAGTTCTGTGCAAAATTAGGTATGAACTACGTATCATGTTCGCCTTTCCGCGTGCCGATCGCCCGCGTCGCTGCGGCGCAAGCAGCAGTGGAGTAGTATTGTAGCTGAGAATAACGAACACTGAATAGCAGTGAGTTAGGCGGATTGCCCTTTCTACAAAGGGGGCATCCGCCTAACTTGGTAATTGGACGTCCGCGCATTTCAACTCACTTTTTGAGCAGTATGAACGAAAATGATTTGGAAATTTTTCGGATTTTTATTACTCGTGATTTGGACGTGATTCGGATGTGATTCGGATTGTAACTTAACGAGTTACTGACTTTTAGATTTTACGGTCGTTGAAAAAATAGGAACACTGTTTAACAATTAATAATTATGGCAACACTAAAAGCTTGCGTCCAATGGGCGCGAAAGGATGGGTTTTACCCGGTATTCATCAGAGTGAACCACCGTCGTTCGACTCTGTATATCAAAACTGATAAGATGGTGACGAAGCATGAGCTATCGAAGAGTAAGGATATCACTGACCCGGTGGTGATGCGTTTTTGCTCGTCGCTGATTGTGGACTACATGGATAAACTGAACCGTGTGGATATTCGGGACTGGACGTGCAGGATGGTTGTGGATTATTTGGTTAAGGGTGATGAGGATTTGTCGTTCTCTGAGTATGCGCGTAAGCATATTGACCGGCTGATTGATAATGGCCAGGAACGGAATGCTCGGAACTATGAATGGTCGCTGCAGCACTTGGAGCGTTTTTTGGGGACGACGAATGTGAGGTTTTCGCAGCTGACGTCGACGAATGTGACGAAGTGGATTGCGTCGATGGAGCGGACGAATAGGGCTAAGGAGTTGTATCCTGTGTGTATGCGTCAGGTGTTTCGTGCGGCAACGGCGGAGTTGAATGATTATGATATGGGTGTTATTCGGATTAAGACGAATCCGTGGGTAAAGGTTAAGATTCCGAAGGCTGATCGACCTGAGCAGCGTGCTATCTCGGCGGAGGCTTGCCGTAAATTTTTTGCGGCGCCGTTGCCTGAGAGTAAGATGAGGTCGCCGTTGCCGGAACTTGGTCGTGATGTTGCGATGATGGTGCTTTGTCTTGCGGGTATCAATACTGTTGATTTGTATAATCTGCGGAAGGTGGATTATCATGGTGGTATTATTCATTACCGACGGGCGAAGACGATGCGCAGCCGCGCGGATGGTGCGTATATTGAGATGCGTGTGCCTGAGATTGTTCAGCCGTTGTTTAGTAAGTATGCTTCGGGGGATGATGATGAATGGTTGTTTGATTTTCATTTGCGGTTTTCTTCGAGTGATAGTTTTTGTGCGAATGTGAATACGGGGATTAGGAAGATTTGTGATAGTATGGGTATTGCGAAGGGGGATTGGTATTGTGTGTATACGTTTCGCCATACGTGGGCGACGATAGCGCAGAATGATTGTGGTGCGTCGATTGATGAGGTTGCTTTTGGTATGAATCATAGTCGGGAACGGAAGGTTACTCGCGGCTATATCAAGATTGATTTTTTGCCGGCATGGTTGTTGAATGAGCGTGTTGTTGATTTTGTGTTTTTCTCGGACAAGGCGAGTCGGTTGGCGTCGCATGAGGAGGAGTCTGGTGTGTTTCGATTGTCGCCGAAGATGTTGATAAATGCGGCGGCGTTTTTTCAGGGTCGGTGTTTGTCGAGTTTTGAGGATATTGGTTGCTCGACGATTGATGAGGTTGTGGGTCGTCTGTCGGCGTCGCTGCCTTCGGATTTGCCTCGTGGCTGTAATGTGTTGTATAAGATTGTGAATTGTGACAATGGGAAGGTTGCGGTGTATGAGAGGAGGAGGTAACGCCTGCGGCGTGGTTAGAGGGTTAGACGGCGCTAAAGCGCGGTTATAAGGTTAGAGAGTCTGAAAGGGACGAGTTAAGGGGTACGAGGGACGGGAGGTGAGAGGGGCGGCGCTGTGGTGCATTTAGACGGCGCTTGCGCCGCGCTTGCGCTGCGGATGGTGTTGTGGTTGTCTAAGTGGCGTTGATGCGCTTAGGCGGCGCGAAAATGCGTTTATGGGGCAAAAAACAGATAGGCTTGCGGCTGAATTTTTGGCGAAGCCTATTGGCTGGAATCGGGAATCGGGAATCGGGAATCGGGAATCGGGAATC
>JBJEDO010000129.1:0-10021 GCA_051872155.1 Candidatus Limisoma sp. | reverse complement strand
CTTATATTTTTTACATCCAATAATTTCTCTTAGGTAAATACCAAAGCTAACAGTAGAGTATTGTGCAAAGTCTTCTGATGTTGAATATGTTATAAAATAATTAATCGTTAAAGGACTTCTGTTTTCATCGTAAGTTTTAGAATTTCCAATTTCTGTCATTCCTTTGGGCAAATTCAACCGTAGAGTTTCGTCTTTACCAATATAGAGAAATCCACCAACCGGACTAGCTATTTCGTCCATTGCAAGCTCAGAGAAATCAAGGACCTCCGCTTTGCTAATTAAACGCGATTTCGCGTGTTTAAATAATGCGCTGTCCGACACTTTTATGGCTTTATCGTCGCGAATATTTACATTTCCCATTGGTGGTATAGCCAAAATCCTATTCTCGCTATATGTGGAAGAGATAGAATTTGAGTTTCCTCTTCCTACAGCAATGCCTCCGGCAATACTGCCAACAGCTCCTCCTACGCCAATAGCATTAGCAATTCCGCCTAAACCGACAGAGGTGCCTCCGCCGGTTGTGCTGGATACTGTAACTTGTTCATTGCTCATATACGACGTGGTCATACCTGCGCTTGGCATTCTAAAGCAATTGGCTTTGTCGATATAAATAGTTTTGTTTGTTTTGTTTTTAATATTAATATTATATGTAATTCTATCAAACTCGAAACCCGGAATTGTCCCTCGGCTTTTCTTGTATGTTATTTCAATATCTTCATTTGAAAGAATTGATTTCTCTGAGACTCCAAATATCAAGATATATTTATCTGCCGGTTTTTTGCTTTGTTCTTTTGTGCTCAAAGATATCGGAGCATTATAACTTTCAATCAGTTGCTTGTTGTAACTCGAAACTTTGCGCTCTATCAGCCTCTGAGATGGCTGTGACTCGGAAGCAGGAGCTGTTGAAACATCGAATGTGTCTTTATCGCCATTCTCATAATTCACAGCCATAACATCACATAAATTGATTGTGTAAGTTGGCCCATCTTGATTTGAGAATTTCTTATACTTGATATTATCCGGGTTTACCTCAATCACCTTTGCAAGAATAGTGCTGCCATCCTTTTTGACAACTACATCCTGTGCTGAGATATTTATGACAGCAAATGATAGTAACAGCGATAAAACAATCTGCTTTTTATAGGTATTCATATTTTAATACATTAAAATTTTGAAAGTTTATAAAAGAAGAAAAATAAATATCAATGATATAGAGATTTGCCGGCAAATATGTAGTTAAATTTACAATAACAAATAACTATACACATAAGCAAAGGTACAAACTTTATTTCTGAAATCAGTGGTATTTTGACTAAAAATAGTCAGCTAATCAACCTAATCTCGATTTGTTTCGATTTTGGTCAAACAAAAAGCAAGACTTCCGGCTGAAAGTCCTGCTTTTTAGTATGAAAGTTTATTGCTTATTTGTCGAGCAGGTCGGGGGTTACGGGCGGTGGGGTTTCGCCGTCGTCGGGGTGCGTGCCGGCGGTATTATCTTTGCTGCCGGCGGTATTGTCGTCGACTTTGTCTTTGCCGTCGGTATTGTCGTCGGTTTTCGACTCGTTGGTTTCGATAATCTCGTCGGCGCGCGATGCCCATTGACGTTTGCCGAAAATTCGTTCAACGTCTTCGGTGTAAATCACTTCGCGGTCGAGCAGAATGTCGCGCAACTCGTTGTGACCTTCGGCATGAGTGCGGAGCAACTCTTTGGCGCGTTCATATTGTTCGTTGATGAGTCGCGACACTTCCGAGTCGATTACTTGTGCGCGCGATTCGCTGTAAGGCTTGGTGAAGCCGTAGTCTTGCCCGGTTGAGTCGTAGTAGCAGACGTTAGGCAGCGATTCGCTCATGCCGTAGAATGCCACGTAGGTATATGCTTGCTTGGTAGCGCGTTCGAGGTCGTTGAGTGCGCCGGTCGAAATGTGTCCGGTGAAGAGTTCTTCGGCAGCGCGACCGCCGAGCAGCGAGCACATCTCGTCGAGGATGGCTTGACGCGGTGTGATTTGGCGTTCTTCGGGCAGATACCAAGCGGCGCCGAGAGCCTTTCCGCGAGGCACAATCGTTACCTTGATAAGCGGATTTGCGTATTGCAGGTGCCAACTGATTGTGGCGTGTCCGGCTTCGTGACAAGCAATCGATTCGCGTTCTTCGCGGGTGGTGATTTTCGAGCGCTTTTCAAGTCCGCCGATGATGCGGTCGACGGCGTTCATAAAGTCTTGCGGCTCAACTGATTTCTTGCCGGCGCGGGCTGCGATTAGGGCAGCCTCGTTGCACACGTTTGCAATGTCGGCACCGGAGAAACCGGGAGTCTGGCGCGCAAGGAGGTCGACATTGACGTCGGGCGACGTCTTTACGCCGCGCAGGTGCACGTTGAAGATTGCCTTACGGTCGTTTAAGTCGGGCAGGTCGACGTAGATTTGGCGGTCGAAGCGTCCGGCGCGCAGGAGTGCTTTGTCGAGGATGTCGGCGCGGTTGGTTGCGGCGAGTACGATGATACCGCTATTCGTGCCGAAGCCGTCCATCTCGGTAAGCAACTGGTTGAGCGTGTTTTCGCGTTCGTCGTTAGAGCCCATGTTCGGGTTGCGTCCGCGAGCACGTCCTACGGCGTCGATTTCGTCGATAAAGATGATGCACGGCGCTTTTTCTTTTGCTTTCTTAAAGAGGTCGCGTACGCGCGAGGCACCGACACCGACAAACATTTCCACGAAGTCGGAGCCCGAAAGCGAGAAGAACGGCACGTTGGCTTCGCCGGCTACTGCCTTGGCAAGCAGTGTCTTGCCTGTTCCGGGAGGACCTACAAGAAGTGCGCCCTTGGGAATTTTACCTCCCAGTTCGGTGTAGCGCTTCGGGTTTTTGAGAAATTCGACGATTTCTTCCACTTCGGTTTTCGCTTCTTGTAGCCCGGCAACGTCTTTGAAGGTAACGCGAGTGCTTTTGTCTTTGTCGAAGAGTTGTGCTTTCGACTTTCCGACGCTGAACACGCCGCCACCGGCGCCGCCATCGCCGCGCGTCATTCGGCGCATCATCCAAATCCAGAAGACGATGAGAATAACCAGCGGTCCGAACGACCAAAGGTAGTTCATAAATCCGCCGCTATGGTCGTAGTTGACTTCGCCTTTGAACAATCCGGTGGCGTTCCAGTTTTTAAGGCTTTCCGACAGGTCGGTGTCGGTGTGGTAGATTGTGCGGACCACAACGTTCTTGGCGGGATTCTTCGCCGGAAGGTTTACGTCTTTGAAGTTTTCGCGAGCCGAATTGTCGGTAATCTTTGCTTCGAGTTCGTGCTTTTGAGTGTGGACGGTGATTTCGGTTACGCCTTTCTGCAAGATGTATTTTTCTTCGAATTCCGACCAGGGGACACTCTTTTCGACGCTCGAATCTTTCGAATACCATATGCCGATAAGGATGGCTCCTATGATGGCATACATCCAAAATATGTTGAATCGAAAGCTGAAGGTTTTGGGTGTATTTTGTTTCTTCATAATCTAATCTAAGTCGGGGATTTCGTTAATCTTGGCGTCATTCCAGAGTTGTTCGAGGTTGTAGTGCTCGCGAAACTCGGGCAGGAATACGTGCACGAAGATGTTGCCGTAGTCAATCACAATCCATTGCGAATTGCGGTATCCGTCGTAGTTGTATGGCTTGATGCCTGTATGCTCGAGAACGTATTCGCGTATTGAGTCGGCAATTGCCGAAACTTGCATAGTCGATGTGCCTTGACAAATCAAGAAATGTTCGGTAGCCACATATTCCAACCCGGTAAGGTCGACATGCGTGATTTGCTTGCCTTTTTTCTCTTGAGCGCCTTCAACAATCGCTTGTAGTAGTTGGTTGTTGTCTGTCATTTATCGTTATTACTGATTTTAGATTGCAAAAATACAAATTTTACTGATACGAAACGTCGTTTGCAGACAAAATTTGACAGCATCGTTGCTGTAATTTTATTGCTTAACAAATAGTATGCCAAAAAAGTTTGCAACAGGTTAAGCAACAAAAGGCGCAGCCTCGATTCGGTTGCGCCCTTGTGTTCGTTTTATCGTCGTCGGATTCTATCCGTATTGGATTGTTCCGTCGGGGTTGCGATAGAGGTCGAAACTCTTTTCGTATTGGTCCATAGCGCGGAGGCTCATACCCATGCTTGAGAAGCCGCCGTCGTGGTAGAGGTTTTGCATAGTCACTTTGCGAGTAAGGTCGCTGAACATCACGATGCAGTAGTCGGCGCATTCCGAAGCGTCGGCGTTGCCAAGAGGCGACATGCGGTTGGCGAAGTCCATAAGCGATTCCATACCTTTTACGCCGCTACCGGCAGTTGTCATCGTCGGCGATTGCGAGATGGTGTTGATACGTACGCCTTTTTCGCGACCGTAGATGTAGCCGAAGCTGCGGGCAATCGATTCGAGAAGCGCCTTGGCGTCTGCCATGTCGTTGTAGCCGAACAGTGTGCGTTGTGCTGCCACGTAGGAGAGCGCCACGATGCTGCCGTATTCGTTGATGGCATCAAGTTTCTTGGCAGATTGAATCATCTTGTGGAACGATATTGCCGAGATGTCGAGGGTCTTGTTGAGCAAATCGTAGTCGAGGTCGTCGTAGAGTTTTTTCTTGCGAACGTTTGGCGACATGCCGATTGAGTGAAGAACGAAGTCGATTTTGCCACCGAGTATTTCCATCGATTTTTGGAATACCATCTCGAGGTCGTCAACGTTGGTTGCGTCGGCAGGCAGAATTTCTGCGTTGAGTTTTTTGCCGAGCTCGTCGATTGTGCCCATGCGAACGGCTACGGGCGTGTTCGAGAGGGTAATCACTGCGCCTTCTTCTACGGCTCTCTCAGCCACTTTCCAGGCGATACTGTTTGAATTTAGGGCTCCGAAGATTATACCTCTTTTGCCCTTCAAAAGATTATAACTCATTATAACTAATTTGTGGTTATGTATTTTTGCGGGTGCAAAGGTACTGATTATTTCTCACATTTGCAAAATGTGTGCAAAATCTGTAATTTTTGTTGAGCGTTTATCGTTGAGCGTTAATCGGATTTATCTCGTCCCTTTCAGCTCTCCACAATAATAAAAGAGGGAGCATCTATTTGGATACACCCTCTTTTTTTTGATACCTATAAGAATAGGTTATGGAATCAAGTTGTGGCTCTTGAACACTTTGCGAATCTTGTCGAGTGCGAAGTCGACTTGCTCAACGGTGTGAGTAGCCATAAGGCTGAAGCGGATGAGTGTGTCGGTCGGTGCCACTGCCGGCGAAACAACGGGGTTGACAAAGATTCCTTCGTCGAAGAGTTCGTGAGTGATGAGGAATGTCAGGTTGTTGTCGCGGATGAATAGCGGAATAATCGGCGTTTCGGTGTGGCCGATTTCGCATCCCATATTTTTGAAACCTTCCAAAGCGTAGTTTGTCACCTTCCAAAGTTGCTCTTGACGTTCGGGCTCTGCTTCCATGATGTCGAGAGCTGCGTTGACGGCAGCGGTCGATGCCGGCGTGATGCTGGCTGTGAAGATGTAAGAGCGCGAGTGGTGGCGAAGGTAGTTGGTGATTTCTTTGTCGGTGGCAATGAAACCGCCGAGCGAAGCAAACGATTTGCTGAACGTACCCATAATCAGGTCGACGTCTTTGGTCACTCCGAAGTGGTCGCAAGTGCCGCGACCTCCGCGACCGAACACGCCGATGCCGTGTGCTTCGTCGACCATGATTGTTGCGTCGTATTTCTTTGCGAGTTCGACAATTTTCGGAAGATTAGCCACGTCGCCTTCCATCGAGAATACGCCGTCGGTAACAATCAACTTAACTTTGTCGGGGGCGCATTTCTGGAGTTGCTTTTCGAGCGACTCCATATCGTTGTGCTTGTATTTCAGCGAGTTGGAGAACGAGAGGCGACGACCTTCGATGATGGAGGCGTGGTCTTGCTCGTCCCAGAGAATGTAGTCTTCGCGACCTGTCAGGCACGACACTACGCCGAGATTCACTTCGAATCCGGTTGAGTAAATCATAGCATCTTCTTTGCCCACATAGGCTGCCAAGCGAGCTTCGAGCTGCTTGTGGATGTCGAGAGTACCATTGAGGAACGGCGAGCCGGCACATCCCGTGCCGTATTTCTTGATGGCGGCAATGGCTGCTTCTTTGATTTTCGGGTGGTTAACAAGTCCGGTATAGCAGTTCGAACCGAACATCAAAACTTTTCTGCCGTTGATGAGCACTTCTGTGTCTTGCTCACTCGAGATGGCGCGGAAATAGGGGTAAATACCGGCTGCTTTTGCCTTCTGCGGCGCATCATATTGGGCTAACTTTGCTTGTAAACGCTTCATAGTTTATTGTTTCTCTTTCGTTTTGGGTTATAAACTATCTGCTTGTTGTTTTTGCAGGCTGCAAATTTAATAAAAAACAATGGAATTCATCACTATTTTTCAAAAAAAATGCACAATGGTCACAAAATGTGCACAATTTTTCCTTTTTTTAGTCAATATTTCCGATTGCAAATGTTTGCGTTGATGTTATACTATTTTTCAGATTCATTGTTTAAAAAGTGCGTTTTCGGCGCATATATAAGGCTAAAACGGGCATTTGAGGGCGATATATTTTAAAGTATCATAAATATTTATTAAATTTGCGGTCTAAAATTTTTTATATGGAATTGACAGCAGCGCAATTGGCAGAGATGGTAAACGGCGTTGTCGACGGAGACGCGTCGACCCGGGTGTCGTCCTATTCAAAGATTGAAGAGGCAACCCCGGGGAGTTTGACCTTTCTGGCAAATGCCAAATATGAACACTTTATCTACACTACGGGAGCTTCGATAGTGTTGGTAAAAAAAGACTTTCTTCCCGAGCAACCTATAGCAGCGACGCTTATTCGCGTCGACAACCCCTATGAAACGATAGCCAAGTTGCTCAACATCGCCGCACAATATATGACTCCCGAGCGTGTCGGCGTCGAATCGCCTTCGTATGTGTCGGAAGGTGTTGAGTTGCCCGACGATGTCTATGTCGGCGCATTTGCCTACATCGGTAAAAATGTAAAGATTGGCAAAAGTGTAAAAATCTATCCGCAGTGTTATGTTGGCGACAACGTCGTGCTCGACGATGGCGTTACGCTCTATCCGGGCGTTACGGTCTATCACGGTTGCGTTGTCGGGAAGCGTTGCACCATCCATTCGGGAACAGTTGTCGGCGCCGACGGCTTCGGCTTTGCTCCCAACGAAAAGGGCGAATACACCAAGATAGCGCAAATCGGCAACGTCGTTATCGACGACGATGTCGAAATCGGTGCTAATACGACAATCGACCGCGCTACGATGGGCAGTACGCGCATCCGTCGCGGCGTCAAGCTCGACAACCTTATCCAGGTGGCGCACAACGTCGAAGTGGGCGAGCATACCGTTATCGCCGCTCAAACAGGTATCGCCGGCAGCGCAAAAATCGGTAGCCATAACATGATTGGCGGTCAAGTCGGCTTTGCCGGTCATATCGCCGTTGGCGACTACAACCAAATCGGCGCACAGTCGGGCATTCACTCAAATCCCGGCAATGGCAAAGTGCTGTTGGGCTATCCTGCAGTCGATGCGCGTCAGTTTATGAAGCAATCGGCTTACATAAAGAATCTCGGCGACCTATATAATACCGTTCGCGAACTTAAAAAAGAAATCCAAGCATTGAAGGAAAATAAATAATCGATATATGAAACAATGTACGTTAAAAGACTCGTTTGTCCTCAAGGGCAAAGGGTTGCATACCGGACTGGAAATCGAGGCAACATTCAAGCCTGCTCCCGATAACTATGGACGGAAATTCAAACGAATTGACATAGAAGGTTCTGAACCTATTGATGCACTTGCAGAAAACGTGTTCGACACGTGCCGTGGTACGGCAATCGCCGTCGGCGATGTAAAAGTCTACACAATCGAGCACGCCATGTCGGCTCTCTATGCTGCCGGCGTCGACAACTGCTTGATTGAACTTACCGGTCCGGAAATGCCTATCCTCGACGGTAGTGCAAAACTTATCTCCGAGAAAATCGCCGAAGTGGGCGTCGTTGAACAATCGGAAGACGCTTTGGTCTACGTCGTTCGTCAACGTCAAACAATCAAAGACGAAAACGGCATTTCGTCGATTCGCGTAGTGCCCGACAGCGATTTCAGCATCGATGTGATGATTGAGTTCAATTCGGTGGTTCTCGCCAACCAATTTGCCACTCTCGAATCGCTCGACGACTATGTTAAAGAAATCTCGGCGTCGCGTACGTTCGTGTTCGTTCGCGAAATCGAAGAACTCGTTCGCCACAACCTTATCAAAGGCGGCGACTTGAACAACGCTATCGTTATCTACGATTCTCCCATCGCTCAAGAAGAACTCGACCGCATTGCCGACTTGATGAATGTGCCTCGCAAGAAAGTTTCGGAATATGGCTTTGTCAACGACAGCGACCTCACGTTTAAGAACGAGCCGGCGCGCCACAAACTGCTTGACGTAATCGGCGACATGGCGCTCATCGGTCGACGCATCCAGGGTCGTATTATCGCTACTTGCCCGGGTCACACCATCAACACGACCTTTGCCAAGAAGATTCGTCGCGAACTCAAACGCCAAGAAATTCAGGCGCCAATCTACGACCCGAACAAGGCTCCGCTGATGGACGTTAATCGCATTCGCGAACTCCTTCCGCACCGCTATCCCTTCTTGCTGGTCGATAAAATCATCGAAAAAACCGATAAATATATAGTAGGTATAAAGAACGTAACGGGCAACGAGCCGTTCTTCCAAGGACACTTCCCGACCGAGCCGGTTATGCCGGGCGTGCTTCACATCGAGGCAATGGCGCAGACAGCAGGATTGCTCGTGCTCAGCGCAGTCGACGAGCCCGAACGCTATTCAACCTATTTTATGAAAATCGATAATGTCAAATTCCGTCAAAAAGTGGTGCCGGGCGATACGCTGATTTTCCACGTTTCGTTTATGACCGAACTGCGCCGCGGTTGCGCTTACATGAAGGGTTATGCTTTCGTGGGCGACAAGATTGTTGCCGAAGCGGAATTTATGGCACAAATCATTAAAAATAAGTAGTTATGAAACAACCGTTAGCATATATCCACCCCGATGCTAAAATCGCTCCGAGCGTTGTTATCGACCCGTTTGTAACCATCGACCGTAACGTCGAAATCGGCGAAGGTACGCGCATTGCCAGCAACGTGACCATTATGGAAGGCTCGCGCATAGGTCGCAATTGTACAATCTTCCCGGGCGCCGTTATCGGTGCAATTCCGCAAGACTTGAAGTTCAAAGGCGAAGATACGTTGGCAATTATCGGCGACAATACAACCATCCGCGAATGTGTAACCGTCAACCGCGGAACTGCCGCTAAAGGCAAAACTGTTGTTGGCAACAACTGCTTGATTATGGCGTATTCTCACATCGCGCACGACTGTCTGGTGGGCAACAATATCATCATCGCCAATGCTTCGCAGATTGCCGGTGAGGTGCAAATCGACGATTTCGCCATCGTCGGTGGCGGCACGCTCATCCACCAATTCTGCCACATCGGCGCTCACGTAATGATTCAGGGTGGCGCATTGGTCAACAAAGATATTCCTCCTTATGTCAAAGCCGCACGCGAGCCGATTGCCTACGCCGGAATCAACTCCGTAGGCTTGCGCCGTCGCAGCTTTACCAACGAGCAAATTCGCGACATCCAAGAGATTTATCGCTATCTCTATCTCTCGGGCTATAACAATAGCGACGCCGTTGAGCATATCGAGGCGGAACTTCCCGCAACTCGCGAGCGCGACGAAATTATCATGTTCGTGCGCAACAGCAAGCGCGGAATCATCAAGGGCTATCTATAGACCGACAACCGAAAGTATACTCAGAGGGCCCAATCGTTTTGGACTCTCCGAGTTTTTTGTACGATAATAGAATTAATATTTGGTAGGATAGACGTGCTCGAGGGTTAAAATGTACAAAAGTTTTCATATTTGCTCTCGATTTGCATTATCTTTGCATAAGATAAGCTGCATCTCGGCAAAACA
>JBJEDO010000128.1:0-40700 GCA_051872155.1 Candidatus Limisoma sp. | reverse complement strand
TCAAGTTGGGCGCTCAGAAGAGACTGCCGCGCCGTCAAAAGTTCGAGATATGTAGCATTTCCGGTACGATACAACGATTCGGTAGTGAATACGGTACGTTCAAGTTCTCGGCACTGATTCCGATGCGTTTCAATCAACTTATTATTCGTCTCGCAAGCGTAAAGAGCATTGTTTACCTCTTGCCCGGCATTGAGCAACGATTGCTTATAATTAAGCAGAGCAATCTGCTCTTCATCTTTTGACACACGGAGGTTTGTTCGGAGTTTGCCTCGATTGAAAAGAGGTTGAGTCAGAGAAGCGAGAGCCGAAAGCAACCACCCGCCGGGATTTTGGACGGCTTGTCCGAGCGAATTAGTCCAGCCGGCACTACCTGACAACGTTAGCGACGGATAGAAAGCGGCACGGGCTTGCCCAACCGAATAGTAAGCACCTGCGAGAGCCATCTCCGCCTGAACGACATCCGGGCGCCGCGACAAAAGCCGCAGTGGTATGCCCGTGCACAGTTCTTCCGAGACAGTCTGTTGCTCAAGTGTTCCACGATTGATATGACGAGAAGGAATGCCAAGAAGAATACAAATGCTATTTTCCATTTCGTATTGTTGACGAAGCAATTCAACTCTCGTAGCCTCTATTGCGGTGAGATTTGCCCGTGCCGAAGTAACGGCGTTTTCTGTGGTTTCACCAACCTTCCACATTGATTCCATTGTTCGAACTTGCTCTTTCCAAAGGTCAATGGTATTGTCGATTATCTTCAACTGCTCGTCGAGCATAAGCAAGCTGAAATAACCGTTTGCAATGCCGGCAATCAATTCCGTCCGAACAGCGCAACAATACGCTCGCTGTTGAAGCATTGTCGCCTGAGCCTCCTTCTTGGCATTACGCAACTTTCCGAACAAGTCAATTTCCCATTCCGCCTGCAACGGAATCTGATAGCTTTTCACAGCGCTCGCTCCTTCGCTTTTGCTTACTGCCCCCTGTGCGGACATAGAAAGCGACGGGAGATACGCAAGTTTGGCGGAATTCAGTCTTGCCTGTGCCTGATCGAGCCTCAACAATGCGACCTGCATATCAGTGTTGTTCGACAGACCATAGTCTATCAAATGCTGAAGAACCGTATCACGAAACACCTCTTTCCAAGGCAAATCGCCCAACGATACGGTGTCCGACTCATGTCGACTAACCACATCGTTCCTATATAAGGAATCGACCGGGAGACAGTCGGGACGTTGATAACTGCCATAAGTAGAACATCCGCTCATCAATGCGCATAGCGCAATCAAATATATTAGAGCCTGTTTCATAATATTTCTCTTTTTGATTTACGTTTACCCATTACCTTTTCTTCTATATATTGGAAAGTAATGAAGAAAACAGGAGTTACAAACAATAAAGCGAAAGTGCCGATAAGCATACCGCCGACCACACCGACCCCGACAGAACGGTTACCATTAGCCCCGACTCCATCGGCGAACATCAACGGAAGGAGTCCGAAAATCATTGTAAGGGCAGTCATCAGAATCGGTCGCAGACGGACCTTAGCGGCAGATATTGCTGCCCGGGTCAACGACATACCCATCTTTCTTCTTTCCGTGGCATACTCCGTGAGTAGAATGGCTGTTTTTGCCAACAAGCCGATAATCATTATTAGACCGGTCTGAAGATAGATGTTATTCTCCACACCCCAAAGATTGGCGAAGAGGAAACTACCCATTAGTCCAAACGGCACGGAGAGTATGACGGCAAGCGGAACGAACAGACTTTCATACAAAGCACAAAGTATCAGATAGACAAACAAGATACATATAGCATAAATGATAACAGTGTCGTGCGAACTTTCCATCTGTTCCTCCTCACGTGTCATTCCGGAAAATTCATAACCATATCCGGTAGGCAATGACAGAGCGGCAACTTCGGAAATGGCATTTATAACATCACCCGAGCTATATCCGGCAGCCGGCATTCCTTGGACATTAATTGCCGAAAACATATTGAATCGCGTCAACGATTCCGCCCCATAAGTCTTGGTCAGTTTCACAAATCGGCTTACGGGAGCCATTCCTCCAATTGTCTTAACATAGATATTATCAAGCGACTGTATGCTATTACGCTTATCAGAAGGTGCCTGTATGATTACTCGATAAAGTTTTGTGAATCGGTTGAAGTTTGAGGCATAGACACTACCCAGATAGCCTGACAACGTATTCAGCACATCACTTGTTGTAATTCCGGCTCGTTGGCACTGCGCTTCGTCGATATCCACGCGATATTGAGGGAAATTAGTACTGAATGACGTATATGCCATTTGCACCTCCGGGCGTTGATTGAGTTTCGCGAGGAAATCGCTCGTCACTCCGCTAAGAGCTTCCACACCTTTACCCGAACGGTCTTGAATGTAGACTTCAAAGCTGTCGCCGGTTCCGTAACCGGCAATCATAGGCGGTGAGAACGCAAACACATTAGCGCCTTTGATTTTCGCGGTGCGGCGGTATATCTCCTGTCGCACGGCTTCGACCGTTCCCTGCTCGCCTTTCCGTTCATCCCAATGCTTAAGTTTGATGATAAACATACCGTGCGACGAACCGGCTCCGGCTCCCATGCCATATCCGGCAACCTTATTATAAGCCGCTATTTGGGGGATGTCCTTCAGTTCGTTTTCTATTTCGTCGATGATAGAGGCAGTCTCTGCCAAAGTGCTGCCCGCCGGAGCGTCAACGCTAACGAAGATAGAACCGGTGTCTTCAGAGGGCACAAGCCCTGTTTTGGTAACATTCATCATATAGACCAACAAACCGGCTGAAACAGCAAGCGTCGACCACGCAAGCCATTTATGTGCGATAATAAATTTTACGCCTCGGGAATACTTTGAAACGACCCGTTTGAATGACGAATCAAAGGCCATACGGAACCGTGTGGAGAATTCCGGCTTTTTACCATCTTCGACAATCTCATTCGGACGCAGTATCAAGGCACACAACGCCGGCGACAGCGTAAGCGCATTTATAGCTGAGATGCCAACGGCAACCGCCATCGTGATTCCGAATTGAGTATAAAAAACGCCTGACGTTCCACCCATAAAAGATACCGGAACAAACACAGCCATAAAGACCAACGTCGAGGTTACAATTGCCGACGATATGCCACTCATCGCATCAATAGCAGCCTTATACGGCGAACTGCATCCTTCGTCGAAACGTGTCTGAACCGCTTCTACCACAATAATCGCATCGTCGACAATTGTTCCGATCGCCAATACGAGAGCAAACAATGTCAGAAGATTTATGCTGAATCCGGCAACATAAAGGAATGCAAAAGTACCTATCAGCGAGACAAAAATACTGATAGTTGGGATAAGCGTTGAACGCGGATTTTGTAGAAAGAAATAGACAACCAACACAACAAGCAGAATCGCCTCCAGCAAAGTCTTTATTACTTCGTTGATAGAGGCATCAAGAAAGCGCTTTGTGCTCATAAGGTCAACGATTTCCACATCGTCGGGCAGACTCTCTCTTAACTCGTCAATAAAATTATCTATAGAGGTGATGATTTCATTAGCATTTGTACCCGCTGTCTGATTTATCATACACGAGCTGCCGGGACAACCGTTCACACCGCCGGTATAAGAGTAGCTTTGCGCACCTAATTCGATTGTGGCGATATCTTTTAGTTTCAAAACGTTGCCGTTGTCGAGTGCCTTAATCACGATACTCTCAAACTCACGGTCGGTCTCGAGACGTCCGCGATATTTCAGCGTGTATTGATAGACATTCTTCGAATCTTCGCCAATAGCACCAACCGACGCCTCAACATTTTGCGATGACAATGCTCTTTCGACGTCAGAAGGAGACAAGCCGTATTGTGCCATAACGTCAGGCTTCAGCCAGATGCGCATAGCATAATCGCCGCCCATGACATTTATGTCGCCCACACCCGTTATGCGCTGCAACTGAGGCTTCACGTTGATTGTCAGGTAGTTTGTCAGAAATGTTTCATCATAGGTGCCATTAGGACTGTATAGCCCGAAAATTTTAAGGATACTGCTTTGACGCTTCATCGTAGTGACACCGACTTTGGTTACTTCAGCCGGCAACAAGGATGATGCCGTCGACACTTTGTTCTGAACATTTACCGCTGCCATATCGGCATCGCTGCCCTGTTTGAAATACACGGTAATTTCCGCTCTACCCGTATTGCTTGCGGTAGAGGTCATATACGTCATATTTTCGACTCCGTTGATTGCCTCTTCGAGTGGCACTATCACACTCTTCTGAACAGTCTCGGCATTGGCGCCGCTATAGGTAGTCGACACTTGTATCGTCGGGGGTGCGATGTCGGGATATTGTTCGACGGGTAGATAATAAAGACCAAGAATTCCGGCAACGACAATCACGACAGATATGACCATCGAAAAAATTGGTCGGTCGATGAAAAATTTCAACTTCATGGCTTATTACTTTTTATCTGTTTTACTAACTACGGGCGTGCCGCTTTTAAGCAATCCCGCACCTTCGGCAACTATTACATCTCCAACGCTTAAGCCCTCCTCGACCACAAATTCCTTACCATCATTTATCTCCACAACGGTCACCGGCGTCGACTGCGCCTTGCCGTCGACTACTCGATAAGCGAATATTCGGTTCTGAATATCATACGTTGCTTCCTGCGGAATTACCAGGCAATTATCATAGCGGTATGGCACTACGACATTTGCAGAGCCGCCGCTCATCAGTCTTTTGTTAGGATTGGCGAACGTGGCTCTGAGCGTCACCGAGCCGGTATTACTGTCGATGATTCCGCTTATCACATCAACACGCCCGGGCAGCTCATATGTTGTTCCGTCGCTTAATTCAAGCGAAACATCCGGGAACGATGCGAGAGCCTTTTCAAGCGAGCCGTACTGCGAAGTGTACGAAAGAATCTGCTTTTCCGACAACGAAAAATAGGCATACATTTGCGAATTGTCGGACACGTTTATAAGAGGTTCGGTCATGGTTGGACCGACTAACGCGCCTACTCTGAAAGATGTCATACCGGCATAGCCGTCTACCGGGCTTTTCACTTCAGTATATGAAAGATTGTTGTTAGCCTCGGTGAGCTCGGCTTTGGCTTGCGACAGCGAGGCTTGCGCACTTTTGTAATTATTTTGAGCAGTGCGCAGGTCGAAGTCGGAAATCACTTTGTCGTTGAACAGCAACTTCTTCCCTTCGAGTTGTTGACGCGAAATCGCTTCGGCGGCTTCGGCTGTGGCAACAGCAGACGTTGCCTTCTGAACGGCTGCAAGATATGGCACTTGGTCTATCACAAACAAGACTTGTCCTTTGCGCACATAGGCTCCTTCTTCGACACACACGTTCGTGATAGTTCCCGAGACCTGCGGACGAATCTCAACGTCTTGCTTTCCTTTGATAACTGCGGAATATTTTACTGAAAGTTCTCTGCTTTCCGGTTTGAGCGTCAAAAGTTCATATTCATTTGCTGTATTTTGACCCTCTTGTTTTTGTTGGCAGCCTGCCAATAGGATTACTGCCGAAATAAATGTGATTAAATATCGCTTCATATTTTTATTTGATTATTTCGGCGCAAAATTAGTTAATGAACGATTTCTATCGCTATCCGAAGAAACACAGAATTTGTCAAATCTGAAACAGAATAGAAATTATTAATGTTTAATTGCATAATCGGAACCAATATTTTGACAAATTGAAACTATTCGTCAAAATATCGTCTATCACGTTGTTTTAATGACGTTTAATATTTTTCTAATTCTCATAAATGTGTACCTTTACAATCAAAAAAGAGTAACAGCAATGGACTTGATTCAATTCACAAAACAGAGACAGAATTGCCATGAGCTCAATAACGGGTTTCTGATTTGGCAAATCTCTGCCGACAACATATCCGAGCCCTGCTACTTGGATGGAAACGAATCGATTATCGTGGTACATATATTGGTCATTAGCGGAAGTCTGGAAATAAGCTACCGCGAATCGACATTCCTACTGAAAGAGAACGAATTCGGGCACTTTATTCATGGCACTAACATCCGGATTTCGAGAGACTCGGAAGACGTCAATGCCTATTTTATGCTATTGGCTGATTCCTATAATAAACTCATTTTTACAAAACGCCCGCCTTTGCCATTTTCGCTTGTAGCAAGAGCTCTGAAGCACCCGGTTTCGACACTCCCGCCGACGTGTTTCAACGCTCTTCGGTTTCGCTTTCAATGCATTATAAGTATAGCAGCCGACTACAATCATATTTTCCGGAACGAAATGATTAAAAATGCCGTATTGTTGTATTTTATGGATATGGCGGATTTATACATTCGTTACAGTGGAGGAGAGACGGATAACCTAAGCGGAAGGAAAATAGAAATATTTCTATCATTTATGAAATTACTCGAACTGCACAGCCGACAACATCATTCGGTCGGCTTCTATGCCTCTGAATTATGCATCAGCCATCAGTACCTGAATCGTATTGTGAAAAAACAAACAGGCAAAACAGCTTTCGATTGGATTTGCAACTCCCTTATTGGTGAAATTGTAAGAATGCTTGAATATACCAACGACTCGATGCAGCAAATAGCCAATAAACTGAATTTTTCCGACCAAGCAACTCTAAGTAAATTCTTCAAGCACCACACAGGCTATTCTCTTACTGAATATCGCAAGAATTTAAATTCTTAAGAGATTAATAAGAGGTTTGGTTGTGGACAAAATAATTAACTATTTTTGCAAAATAAAGTAAGGAGGGGAAATGAACAAATATTATAAATTTACTTCTTCTTGAATCGAAATAATAGGCTGTCCAAAGAATGTTGAAAGCATAGAGATTGTTCTTAGCGTGAAATTATGCTGACCACTAAGCCATTTGGTCACTTCGCTCGGCTTTTTGCCAATTGCTTGAGCAAATTGAAGTTTAGACAACCCACGTTGCGTCATCAACTCATAAATTCGGTTTGAAACGGCAAATTCCATAGCAACTTCTTGTTGTATGGCAGGAGAAGTATTTGCCAACATTTCATCAAAAGATAAGTTAATCCGTTTCATAAGTCAAATGTATTATCGGTTTCAATGACATCTTCTGTTACCACAATCGTTCCATCTTTCACACCAGTCGTAACCAATCTGTCAAAATTTTGGAGTGTAATGACATATCCTTTAAGGGTATCGTCTTCATCATATGTCTTTGTTTTCTTTATGCCACCATTGCCTAATATGAGGATCTTGTCAGAAAGCCGTAAACAATAAAGACAAAGCTTGGACTTAAATACAGGTAAGGCACAAACCCTATCATTCATCTTACCTTCAGGGCGAAAATAACGCTCCAAAGCGCCAAAATCTGCAATGCGCCCCAATACATTCAGAATACGCTGAAAATCCTCATTAAACTCTAGCTCATTTCTAAATTTGAGGTAAAACTTTTCATACTCACTATCATCTTCCGATAGGAATTGAATAGTGTATATGGTACAGTTTTTAGCATCTGTAACTAATCTTAATTCTGCTTCGCTCATATGGTCTCATTTATTGATGTTGCAAATTTACGAAATATATTTCACTTACAAGTGAAATGCATTCTATAATTTTTAATATTTAACAATTAATCATCTTTAGACGTTACTTAACCGCAATAAAGACTCAGAAAAGGCTCGGTGGTAACAACAGAGTCGGTATACAACTATATTATCACAACAGAGTTCAGATTTTCATCCTAACTCCTGATTTGCAAACTTCTATTTTTACACCAATTAAGAAAGCCTTAATAATTTAACCGTATATTTACAGCCAAAATTTTGCTTATTTTACCTAAATTACTATCTTTGTAATGTTATTTAGAGCACTTAAATATAAATTAACTTAAAACCCTATAGAACAAAAACTATAACTAATAAATACATTAATCATTAATCTAATCAAAACGGTATGAAGAGACTACTTCTCTTAACTGCGACGATACTGATAATGGCTTTTGGCGCGGTCAACGCCCAAAATGCTTATGATTGTCGCGGAATTGTCACCGAAAAGAATGGCGACCCCATTATCGGTGCAACATTACAGATTCCGGGTACACAAGTCGGTACAATCACCGATGTAGACGGTAAGTTCACATTAAAGGCTCCCGGCAACGCTAAAGAAATCAAGATTTCTGCAATCGGCTTCAAAGGCGTTACTCTCAAGCCTGCACGCAACATGGGCACTATCGTTCTCGAAGTTGAGTCAACAATGCTCCAAGACGTTGTGGTAACTCAATCGGTGGCTAAGACTCGTATGACCCCGGTTGCCATTTCCGAAATCGGACAAGGAACTATCGACCTCAAACTCGGTAACCAAGAGTTCCCCGAAATTCTCAAGACCACTCCGGGCGTTTGGGCAACCAAAGACGGTGGTGGCTTCGGCGATTCGAAAATCAACATGCGCGGATTTAAATCGGCAAACGTTGCAGTGCTCATCAACGGTATTCCTGTCAACGACATGGAATGGGGCGGCGTCTATTGGTCGAACTGGGCAGGTCTTTCTGACGTAACCTCGTCGATGCAGACGCAACGCGGTCTGGGTGCATCGTTGCTCTCAGCACCTTCTGTCGGCGGTACTATCAACATCATCACCAAATCGCTCGACGCAAAGAAAGGCGGCAAAGTGTGGTTCGGTATGGGTAACGACGGTATGTATCAAGAAGGCATCACACTCTCTACCGGCTTGATGGACAACGGTTGGGCTGTGACTTTGCTCGGCGCACACCGCTCGGGCGACGGCTACGTTCAAGGCACTTACTTTGAATCGTGGAACTACTTCGTAAACATTTCGAAGCGCATCAACGACCGCCATCAACTCTCGTTCACCGCGTTCGGCTCTCCGCAACAACACAACGGACGTTCGCGTCAAGACGGTCTTACCATCGAAGGTTGGCAAGACGTTCGCCAATATATGGGCGACGACTGCCGCTATAAGTACAACCCGACCTTCGGTTACGACTCGCACGGCAATGTTCGCTCGTCGAACCTCAACACCTACCACAAACCGCAAATTTCGTTGGCACACATTTGGCAAATCGACTACAAATCGTCGCTTTCTACATCGGCTTACGTATCGATTTCGAAGGGTGGCGGCTACAGCGGACAAGGTCGCGGCAGCTACAGCTACAGCAACTGGTACGGCGCATCGAACGGCACGCTCAACACGCTCTTCCGCAAAGCTGACGGCACATTCGCTTACGACGAAATCGAAGCGATGAACGCAGCAAGCACAACCGGTTCGAACATGATTATGAGCCAATCGAACAACAGCCACGAATGGTACGGATTGGTTTCAACTTATAAGAACGAACTTCTTCCGAAGAAACTCACTCTTACAGCCGGTCTCGACATTCGCTACTACGTAGGTCACCACAACAATAAGATTGTAGACCTCTATAACGGTGAATACTACATGGACGACTCAAGCCGTAAGAACGTAAAAGCAGAAAACAACGCAGCGGCAGCCGACCCCAACTTTATGTATGAGAAACTCGGCGTTGGCGACATTGTATATCGCGACTACGACGGTCACACACACCAAGAAGGCGCTTATCTGCAAGGCGAATACACGATGCTCGACGGCAAGTTCAACTTCGTCCTCTCGGGTTCGTTGAGCAACACGGGCTACTGGCGTGTCGACAATTTCTACTACGACAAAGAACACGCAAAATCCGACAAACTCAACTTCATCGCCGGAACAGTTAAGGGTGGTGTCAACTACAACATCGACCGCCACAACAACGTATTCGTCAACGCAGGCTACATCAGCCGCGCACCGTTCTTCTCGGGCGGCGCATTCTTGACGGCTAACGTAAGCAACGCAACCAACCCGAACGCCATCAACGAGAAAATCGTTTCGGTTGAAGGCGGTTACGGCTATCGTTCGAAAGTGTTCAGCGCCGACGTTAACGCATACTACACTTTGTGGAAAGACAAAACGACAACACGTTCGGGTGAAATTTCATCAGGCGAACACGCAGGCGACCGCTACTACCTGAACATGCAAGGCGTAAACGCTCGCCACGCAGGTGTCGAAGTTAACTTCATCTACAAGCCCACAAACTGGGTAGAACTCAACGGTATGCTCTCTTGGGGTGACTACGTTTGGGATAGCAATGCCAAAGGTTACTTCTACAACCAAAACGGACAACCTCTTGCCGACCTTCGCGGTACGGTTGCTTCGGGCATTCTTGCCGACGACCACGCTTACACCATTCTTAACCAGAAAGGCATCAAAGTCGGTGGTTCGGCACAAACGACAGCATCTATCGGCGCAACGTTCCGTCCGTTCAAAGGCTTCCGCATCGGTGCCGACTGGGTTATCAACGCTCGCAACTACAGCGACTACGAAGTATCGTCGTCGAACTACACTGCAAATTCAGAAATCGACGTGGCTGATCCGTGGAAAATTCCATGGGGAAATCAAATTGACCTCAATGCAAGCTACTCGTTCAAGATGGGTAACACACATGCTACCCTGTCGGGCAACGTACACAACTTAGCTAACCATTATTATGTAATGGATGCATACACATCGACCGACAAAGTTGGTGCATGGGACAACGCTTACAGAGTGTTCTACTCATTTGGCCGCACTTTCTCACTCCGCTTGAAAGTTAGTTTCTAATCATCAAATAGATAAAGAAAATGAAAAAGAATATATATAACATCTTACTGCTGGGCGGAATTGCAATGGCAATGGTCGGTTGCGACGTAAACGATTGGAACGACCACCTCGACGGTTTCGAAGGCGACCCCGTCATCAGCGACACACAAGCCCTTGAATACACATTCACGGCTGCCGACTACAGCAATTTGGCTGCAAACTCCGCCAACGTTGCGAAGGCTGCAGAGTTGGACCTCGCCAACGAACTCAAAACTGTCGGTTCGAAGGGTTATTTCACCGACAAGATTACTGCAAAAGACTTCATCCCGGCATTCCTCAGCGACCCCGACTTTGCATACTTCTCGCTTAGCGACGGCTCGGCAATCAAGATTACCTACAACGTAGCAGGCAGTCTTCCGGAAGAAATCCCCGGCATCGAAGCGGCAGGCACATACAAGCTTACCGAAAGCGACTACATGGACATTTGGGGCAGCAGCGAAGACTTCGTTGAAGCATTCGCTCCGTCGAAAGTTCCGTCGAAATTAATGAACGACGTGCTCGAAAATGCCGGCGAAGGCGGTGAAGACGGCGCCTATATGCTCGTTCAATACAACACCACCAACCAAGAGCCGATATTCTCGACCGTTGAGCCTGAACCGACTCCCGCATTCCCGCTCAGCGACGTCATCGGCAGTGTCTCTCTTGAAGATGTTGTAGAAATCAACGGCGTGATTACAGCTCTTTGCCAACGCGGTTACATCCTTACCGACAAAAGCGGCTCGATTCTCGTTTACTACGGTTCTGCATTTGTTCCCGACGAATGGGAAATCGGCAACTGCGTAAAATTATCGGGTACTATATCAGCCTACGGCAAGGGTCTCCAAATCGACGGCACAACCGCTACAGCTGAGGTTGTCGACAATATGGCTTACACCTACCCCGCTCCGAAAGTGCTGACAGGTGCCGATTTCGACTCTATGGTAACTCGCACAACCGACGAACTTGCAGTCTATGCTAAATTCGATTGCACCGTTGCTATTTCGGGCAACTACTACAATTTCAAAATTGACGGAGCAGAAACAGCACAAGGTTCTATCTATCAAGGAACCGCCGCTCAAAAAGCAGCGTTCACCGACGGTCAAGCAGCAACAGTTTGCGGTTACTTCGTTTCGATTAGCAGCGGAAAATATGCCAACTTCGTAATTACGTCAGTCAACGGCACAGCAGTCAACAAACGCGGCGCATCGACTCGCAAAGCTGCTGCCGACGTGCCCACAACCGTTGAATATGCATTATATCAATACGTAGGCTCGGCTTGGAAGGCTGTAACCAACGTTGACGTGGTTAACCCGGCAGACTACAAGGCTATGGGACAATCGTACAACAACTTGTCGTCGGCTACCGACGCTGCCTACTACTTGCCGCGCTACCTCGCAGGCAAACACCCGTACGCTAAAGAAGGCGACAGCAAGATTGTTTGCTACTACCTCTACTCGGGCGGCAAGACATCGATTGTTGCCGACAACTACAAGTTCGACGGCACCGCATGGGTTCTCGACAACGGCGTCGTTACCGAAACAGCACAATTCGTTCGCAACAAAGGCGCATGGATGTACGACCCGAACGTAACCATCACCCTTCCTGCAGGAAAGAGCCAGCCGCTCAGCACGCTCTACTTCCAAGCATGTACCGATTGGGTATGGACTAACGTCGACCAAAAGATGGGCGTTACCGAAAAAGGTAAGGGTTATGTAACAAGCTACGGCAACAACGAATACTACTGCGGTACTTCGGCTTATCAAGGCAACGTGGATATTCGTCCGGCAAAAGCTAAAGAGCAATATCCCGAAGGATATGAAGGCATGACCGACGAGGAGATTGCCCAACTTATGAAAGACCGTTTTGCTAAGGAAGTAATGCCAGGCGCACTTGCTATGCTCCACCCGGAAGCTGCTCCGATTGATGGTTTGGACGTATTCTATACAATCAATTTCGCAGTCTACACCGGCTCGACTTCAGAATATACTATCGTATACAAAGTTGTCGGCAAGGGTGAATTCGAATTTGTAAGTTGCACATGGGATGAAGCAGCCGAATAAGCGAACTTCATAAACCTAATAGCTCGAGGGCGTGTCAATAATTTGATACGCCCTCGTTTTTATTTGACATTTTCCGGCAAAAATGTTTGTTATGCTAAACAAAAACTATTACTTTTGCATACGATAACAAACAGCTATGGGAAAGAATACGTTTGGAAAGGTAATGCCGAGAGCGCTGGCGCAGTATCTGTCGCTAATGGGCGAGCAAATCAAGTTGGCACGCAAGCGTCGACATCTGTCGATGCAAGACGTTGCCGACCGCGCTACCGTGACCCGGCTGACGGTATCGAAAGTCGAGCACGGCGACCCGACAGTGTCGATGGGCATTTATGCACGCGTGCTCTTTGCGCTCAATCTGGAAAAAGACCTTCTCCAACTTGCAGCCGACGATGCCCTCGGCCGCCAAATCCAAGACGCCGAACTGCTGAGAAAATAAGGAGGAAAAATGAAAAAGATAACAGTATACGCAGATTTCGACTTCCTTGCCGAACCTCAAGAGATTGGCATACTGGGATACGAACACGTTCGCGGCAACGACCATTTTGTATTTGAATACTCTCGAGAGTGGCTCAAGCAACACGGCGGCATTGTGCTGAGCGGCGATTTGATAAACGTGCCGACGTTACAGCACACTCGAAGCAAGGACAGTGTATTCGGATTCGTCAAGGATTCCTTCCCGGACCGCTGGGGTCGATTGTTGCTCGACCGCAGAGAGCGTTTGATGGCGCAATCTGAGGGTCGCCCCGTGCGTGCGCTGACCAACTACGACTACCTAATCGGCATTGAAGACTACACTCGTATGGGTGGCATACGCTATAAAAACGACGACAGCAACGAATTTATCAATGCCGGGACTCGGTTTCCCGTTCCACCGATTGAGAGTCTCCGTGCCCTAAGCGAAGCATGTCGCGAAATTGAATTGGCTGAAGAGCGTAATGAATTGCCGGAACAACGATGGCTAAATCGACTGATTGACCCGGGTTCGTCACTTGGCGGCGCTCGCCCGAAAGCTAATGTCGTGGATAAAGACGGAAAATTGTTTGTTGCAAAATTTCCAACGAAAAATGACACGGACAACACAGAACTCATCGAACACTTCTCCCACCGATTGGCAGCAAAAGCCGGCATAAACGTGGCTAAAACCCGCACCGTCAGAATCACCAACAATCGCGACCTTCTGCTTTCAGAACGATTCGACAGGACAACCGACGGTAAGCGCATTCATTTTGCTTCTGCCATGTCGCTACTCGGCTTGGACGACGGAGCAGGATGCGATAGCGGTAACGGTTATCTTGACATAGTGGATTTCATCCTTCAAAGCTGCACCGACGTAAAGCAAAACCTCATAGAACTATATCGACGAGTGGCATTTAACGTGATGTTCGGCAACACCGACGACCACTTTCGCAACCATGGTTTTCTGCTCACAACCAAAGGATGGACACTGTCGCCGGCATATGATATCAACCCGAGCAACAAGATGCATCAGTGCTTGCTAATCGACCGCACATCCGAGATGTCGGATGTCAACACGCTGCTTGCGGCAAGCGAAAGCTATATGTTGGAGCGACAAGAAGCATCCGATATAATCGCCGAGGTACACGATGCCATCAAAGACTGGCGAACGACATCCACCGCGTTGCAAATCGCACCGAAATTGCTCGAAGTCTACTCACCCCGATGGGACAAGCTGTGACCTCTTACCTCTTACCTAAACCCCCGCCAGACGGATTTTTGTTTCTTCGAAATCGGTGATGAGGTCGTGCATTATATCGGCTACGGGTTTTACTTCGCGGATTGCGCCGACGATTTGCCCGATTTCCAGTTCTCCGTTCTGCAAATCGCCCTCGAAAATGCCACGCTTCGAAGCGGCACGACCCAACAGCTGACGCAACTCGTCGGCATCAGCTCCTCTACTTTCCGCTTCGGCAATCTTCGCGAATAGTTCATTCTTTACCAATCGAGTCGGCGAAATCTTCTTCAGCGCGAGCATTGTGCCGTCTTCACCCAAGCCTACGCACATCTGCTTGAACGCATCGCTTGCCGAACTTTCGCTGCTCACGGCAAACAGGGTGCCAATCTGAACGCCTTCGGCGCCGAGTGCCATAGCGGCAAGCATAGCCCTACCCGAGCCAATGCCTCCGGCGGCTATCAACGGCAGCGAAACGGTATCGCGAACTTGTGGAATCAACGCCATCGTGGTTGTTTCTTCGCGACCGTTATGACCTCCGGCTTCAAAGCCCTCAGCCACGACGGCATCCACGCCGGCTTCCTCGCATTTCTTAGCGAATTTGCTGCTCGACACAACGTGAGCCACCTTGATGCCTGCGTCGTGAAGCATGCCGGTATACTTTTTGGGACTTCCCGCCGAGGTAAACACGATTTTCACACCTTTTTCGATGATAATCGACATAAGTCTATCGATTTCGGGATACATCAACGGCACGTTGATGCCCCAAGGAGATGACGTTGCAGCATTCATTTTGTCGATGTGTTCGATGAGCGTTTCGGGATGCATACTGCCTGCGCCGAGCAAGCCCAATCCGCCGGCATTGCTTACCGCCGATGCCAAGCGCCATCCGCTACACCACACCATACCGCCCGCGACGACGGGATATTTGATTCCGAAGAGTTCTGTTACGCGATTCGATTTCATATACTCTTAAGATTAGTTATTATAGCTTATTGATATTTTATCCTTGTCCTTGCGAAACAATGTCGACAACGGGCTGCCAAGGCAACCAGCCGCGGCACTTCATCCGCCGACAAAAGTTACCGTCGGCAGAAATCACATACAACGTCGTGTAGTCGTCGCCGCCCCAACCTATGCGATAGCGGCAGCGCACGGGAACCGGCAGAATTGCTCGCACACGCCCGTTGTGGTCGCACACCTGAATGCCGATGCGCGTCGAGCAATAGAGGTTGCCTCGCTTGTCGTATATCAAGTTGTACGCCGGGCTGTCGCCCTCAAGTCGGTATAACGGCTCGGCGGCATAGAGACTACCGTCGGGTGCGAGCAGATTGTCGTAGACGACGGGGTGCGTCGGGCTCGCAATGGCAACGTGCCGGCAATTCGGCATCATTGCACAAACCGAGTCGTAAGGCAATCGATTTTCGGTATCGACGACGCTATCGGTCTTCGTCCAGCCACAGCCGTCAAGCAAAATTTGCTCGAGCATATCGTTTTGACTCTTCCCCGCCACAACGCTGTCGCCCGAGCAAAGCCAGCGAATGACGCGGTCGAAAATCCGCGTGCCGTGCGCTATGCTGTGTCCGCCGTCGCCCCATTCGTGGTCAACCGCGTAGCCGGCAAAGCGCAGTGCCGACTCGACGCCGAGGTTTTCTTCAAACCAATCGCCGAACAACGGATTCCACGCATCTTTCTCGCCGTCTTGCAGAAATACGCGAATCGGCTTGGGTTCGGTTTTGCGAATCAGTGAATTATATGAACCGCCGCCACGCATAGCCACAAACGTGCCGCACGCCGAGTAGACACGTCGAAACAAGTCGGGACGCTCCCAAGCCATCGTGAAAGCCGCAATGCCGCTGCTGCTGGCGCCGGCGACGATGCGTCGGTCGGGATTTGACGTAAGACGGATTTCTCTGCCATCGGCGGTCGTGAGGTTCTCAACACGCGGAAGCACTTCGGTTTCGACGAAATCGGCAAGCAACGGGCTGCAACTGTCAAACTCGTAACTGCGGTTATAGCGCAACACGTTCGAATGTCGGTCGACAACCCGCCCCGGCTCGACAAACACGCCAATCATCACCGGCAGCTGATTGTTGCAGATAAGGCTGTCGATAGTCGCTACGGCATTAAAGAGATTGCCATCAAGCCCGACGTAGAGCCAAGCCTCACGGTCGGGAGTGTATTGTTTCGGCACATAGACTTGAACGCGCCGCTGAGTGCCGGGAAACGACGAAGAGTCGGCAAGGTTGAACTCCAACGTCTCGCCTACCGTCGTCCACGCACCGGCAAAGAGGAATGCCGCGCAACAGGCTAAAGATGTAAGAAAACGCCTCATTTTAGCAATTCATCCAATTCCTTCGCCATATCGTCGTAAGTAGCCAACGGATAGTCGATATGCACATATCGAATCGTTCCGCCGCGGTCGGAGATGAAGATGTGAGGAACAGTGCCGGGAGCAAACAGATGCAACACGTCGCGGTTGTCTTGCTGCGAATACGGGAACGTCAGCCCATGCTCCGCCCAATATTTTTCCAAAGTTTCCGCCGTGTCGCCGGTACCGATTCCGACAAACTTTATCTTGTCGCCATAACTCTCGTACACCTCTTGAAGTACCGGGAGTTCTTGTTGGCAATCGTGACACTCGGTGTGGAAAAACACAATCAAACTCGGTGTACCAATGAGTTGAGCTCTGTCGACGGTCGAACCGTCGTTCATCAGCACGCTGAATTTCGGCAGTTTGTCGCCGGGTCCGAGGTCAATTTCTCCGCTTGGGTCATCTTTGTCGTTAACACACGCCGTCAGCGCAAGAACTGACGCAAACAAAATCAATATTCGATTAAATAGTTTCATAATATTACATTTTATGGCAAAAATATCAACAATTCGTCAAAAAAGCAATTTTTTATCTATTTTCTATCAACTTTGTTATTTTCGGCGGCGAAGGTTTGCAACTTCAGCGGCAATGTCGTACATTTGTCAGACATAATCTATTGAAATTACAAAAACGGCAAAAAATGGGACAATATAAGACGTTATTGACTTGCGCATTGGTGAGCATTGCCACGTTGACATGTGCAGCAGAAGAATTTGAAATCACCGTCTACAACGGATACACCGAATACGAAAACTATGCCGCAATGAAAATCAACCTCAACGAAACCACCAACGAGGGCGAACTAAGCAAGTTGATGTACACCGACATTCAGCCATTTAAGCTGGTTGTGCCGGAGCAGATGAGTATGTCGATCGACGGCTCGGTGACGTTTACGCCCAAAAAGATCAGCGATTTGTTTTTCAGCAACCCGTCGAACATTTACGAGCAAAAATACCAACAAGGAGCGAGTTATGTTATAGAGGCTGTTTTGGGCAATTCTATTGAAGAAATCGGCGACTATTGTTTTTACCAATTCAAGAATCTTACCGACATCGTTATGCCATCGCAACTGAAGCGAATCGGCAGCTCGGCTTTCGAATTTTGCACGTCGCTGACCTCCGTAGTCCTTCCCGAGGGTTTGGAAAGCGTCGGCGACAATGCTTTCTACCGCTGCAACAGCATCGAAGAATTCGTTTTTCCCAATAGTCTGACGACTTACGAAACATTGTCGTTTGCCGGCTGTGCCAACCTCAAACGCATCTATCTGCCGGAAACGGTAACCTCGATAAAAGATTCGTTCAACTCGTGCAAATCGCTTACCGACGTCTACATTTTTGCGACGACACCCCCTACTCTAATCAACGAAACCGAAGATGCATCATCATTTCCGCCCAACGTCCAACTCACAATACACGTTCCCGAATCAGCCTACAATACCTACTACGAGAAGTGGCACGGTTTGCGCTATCTGGACAACGCAACAATCGTGGCAGACATCAAAAGCGGCATCGAATCGGTGCGCAACAACGGTTTGTCGGTAAAGACCTGCGGCGATGCGCTCAGTGTTGAGTCGAACGCAGAAGGCATAGAGGTTTTCTCGATTTCCGGAGTTTTGATGGCATCGACGACGAACAGCAGCCTCCAAGCCCGTTTGCCGCACGGCATCTACATCGTCCGCTCAGCGAATACCTCGAAAAAGGTCGTGCTCTAAATCGGGCATCCTGAAATCTGCCAAGAAAACACCCAATACCGAACGGGGCACAATATTTGCAAAATGCCCTATTGAATAGATTTAATACTAATACTTAACATAGAACACGTATGTGTAGATTATTTGCTTTTATTGTATCAGGGCTACTTGGGTCGTTATCCCTTGTGGCAGCCTATCCCACTAATTTGTGGGTTGTAGGCAACATCAGCGACATGACTTGGAGTTACGACAACGTCGTCAAATGCGCTAATCTTGGCAACGGCAAGTACCAAGCGTTGGTCTATCGGGTGATGAACTCAAGCGGCGACAACAGCGGAAAGTACTACGGCAACTTCCGTCTAACCGAAACCTTGGGTTACACCGGAGTGACAAACCGCAAAGTTTACGGCTCGCCCGAATCGTCGATTGTACGAATTTCTGACGGGCAGACCAAGACATTGACGGCGGCAACCAACGATGTGAAAGACTATGCACTGCCCGACAAAGCCGGCAGCTATATGCTCACTATCGACCTGGCAGCCAACACTATTACGGTCAACAGCAGTTACACTCCCGACGTGATGTATCTGCTTAGAAACATGAAAGACGGCAAGCCGCAAGACATCTCCGTGCAACTCAACCGCGTCGGCACATCGCAGCAATACACGGGATATGAATTGCCGATGAAGTTTCAGGCTGCCGACGGCTCGAATAAATGCTATTACTACGTTTCAGCCGCCAACGGCAACCAGTGGGCGGTCATCAATGCCGAGCGCTACGGACTCACATCTTCAATTCTTCTTGAGGACGGAACAGCGACACTCACATCGGGTGCCGAATTGGCACTATTCACTCAAAAAGAAGGCGCTTTCGACGTTTCGTTCAACCGACAAACCAAACAGTTGACTATCAACCCTTCGCACCCCGATTTATACCTCGTCGGCACCGTCAACGGCATGACGTGGGACCAACGCGGCAACGGCGAAAAAATCAAATACGTAGCGTCGGAGAAATGCTATTATGCAACCATCGTGCCCAACGCATCGAATTTGAGCGGCATAGCATTCGCTTTCACCTCGCGCGCAAACGGCAACGCATCCGACAGCGACAAACATCGCTATGCCGGCTCAGCGAGCAACCAAACTATCGCGGTCGGCTCGAACGTGCTTTGCCGCAGCGACGTCTACAACGTGACGTCAAGCTATGCCCTGCCATCGAACTATCGTGGCGTGACGCTTTATGCCCAAATCAGCCTCGACAACCAAACGATGCTACTGCAAACCACGCCGTTTGCCAACTCCGACGCACCTAAGGCAAATCCCTACAACGAAGTGTGGTCGCCGAACGGAAAAATCGGCTTGGTGTCGACCATCGAAAACGGCAAACCTTATTATAAGGTAATAAGCAACAACGAATGGGTGGTCAACAAATCGCCGCTCGGACTCGTTTCCGACGCCGTCGACTACACCCAAAACTTGACAATCACAAGTGCCGAGACGCGTCAAATCAACGAAACCTACTACATACCCTCCGGCAAGACAAGCAATTACGTAAATAACAGCAACGAATTGACGATACACCTGCAGACCGCAGCCGGACAGCCGTTCGACATCGTCTTCCGCGCGTCGAACGACGGCATGGCATTCCGTTATGTCATTCCAAACCAAAACGGCAAGTCGAGCATCGTCATTAAGGACGAAGCCTCGGCAGTCAATCTTACGAGTTTCAAATACATTCTCGGCTGTAAATTTGCCAGCCAGAAAAGTTGGCCGAAAAACTTCCCGTACGAATCCTACTACGGACAACACGGCACATACGGAGAATATACCGACTGGAATACGGCAGTGACCGACGCCTCCGACCCGCGCTTCAACGAACCTGTGTTGGTCGGCTCGGGCAGTCAGAACATCCTCATCAGCGAGGCTGAAAACGTGGGCACCTACTCTATCTCGCTGCTCAAGGCATATTCGTCGCCGACCGGATGCATCATGTGGCAACACGCCGGCGACAGCTATCAAGCATATAAAGACGACGTAAAAAACGACCTCACCGTCAAACTGCCGTTGGCGACGCCGTGGCGCACGCTGCAGATTGGCGATTTGCCCACGATTTTTGCCTCCACGATGCAAGAAAACCTCTGCAAACCGTCGGTTGTTGCCGATATGTCGTGGATTGAACCCGGCACATCGTCGTGGGACTGGGGTGGCTCAGAAAACAAAGGCTATGGCAGCCTCTCGCGATTAGATGCCGACAAAAAATATATCGACATGGCAGCTCGAATGGGATGGAAATACGTGCTCGTCGACGGCGGTTGGAATGAAGCAGCCATCCGCAACACCGTGAAATATGCCGTGTCGAAAGGCGTAAAAGTGCTCCTTTGGGGAGACTCTCGACTCGCTAAAACGACGGCTTTCGCCACCGAAGACATGGACGCAACACTCCGAAAATGGAAAGAATGGGGCGTTAGCGGTGTGAAAATCGACTTCTGGGAAGACGACTCACGCGAAACGGCGGAACGCATGGAGTTGCTGCTGAAACTCACAGCGAAATATCAGATGAACGTCAACTTCCACGGCTGTACACGTCCTTCCGGACTTCGACGCACCTACCCGCACGTGCTTTCGTACGAAGGTCTGTTGGGCGGCGAAAACGTATTCTTGTCGGAGAAAAACCGTGCTTTCATGACTACCAAGCACCACATCTGCAACTTGCTGACCCGTAACGTGGTCGGTCCGGCTGACTATACGCCTATCGACTTCGCAATGGTGTCGGGCAGACTCAACCAAAACTTCTCGTTTGCACAAAACCTCGGTCTGAGCGTGGCTTACGAGAACGGACTGCTACACATAACAGAATCGTATCAACACCTGTTGCCCTACGGTCCTGCCGTAATCACCAAACGCATTCCGGCGACGTGGGACGAAAGTCGTTTGCTCGAAGGCGAGCTATCCAAATATCTCACCATCGCACGCCGCAAAGGCAACGACTGGTGGCTCGCCGGACTGACAGTGTCGGCTCGCACGGCAAACATCAACCTGTCGCAACTCATTCCCGCTGGAAAGACCTACACAGCCTACATCTATCGCGACGGCGACAAGCGCAACAAAGTGGTGGTCGAAAAGAAGAGCGTAACCTCAGCCTCAACGCTTTCGATTGCCGAAATCAACGAAGGCGGCTTCCTCGTTCAGATATCGGAGAACGCCAACCTCGAAATGCCGGCAACCGAAACGACCTACGAGGCAGAATCGTCGGCTAACGAACTCAGCGAAGGCTTGACCGTCGAAACCGTCACCGATGCCGAACTGCCATTCACTTCCGGCAACAAAATCGTCGGACAATTCGGCAAAGGTCGCAAGCTCACATTCAAAGGCATCAACGTGCCCAAAGACGACTTCTACACCGTTACCATCTACTACACCACCAAAGACGACCGCACGGCGGAATGCCTGGTCAACGGCACAAGCATCGGCACAATAACCTTTACCGGCAACGGCATCGACTACCTTACCACAAATTGCTCGTGGATACACGTCGATGTCCCGTTCAAGGCAGGCGCGAACAATACATTCGCCCTCGTCTCGCCCTCCGGCGGTTGGTCGCCCGACATCGACCGCATCACCGTGAGCGCGCGACAATCGTCGAACATCAACACCGACGTGCCCGACAATCTTTACGTTGTAGGCTCGGTATTCGGCTCGCAGTCGTGGAAAGACACTTACACCAAGTCGGACGTGTTCGAATGCTACAACGCCGGCAACGGAATCTTCTACGTCAACCTCTGGACAAGCGATGCCACGAATCGCAACGCATTTACTTTCTCGTCGGCGCTCGGCGACAACGTCACAGTGATGGCAAATCGCTACGGCGCAAGCAACGCCTCGACAACGCTCCAACCGGGCACGACAAGCCAATTCGTGGCAATCCCGTCGGCAGGCTCCTACAACTTCTCGCTGCCGAAGGCTAACACGATGTATTACGCCACCATCGACACCCGAAAAGGCACAATCAGCGTAAGAGAAGCCGGCACAAACGAACTGCCCGACGTTATCTACTTCGTCCACTCGACAAACGTGCAAGCAACCTGGGACCTCTACGACGCATCGCAACCTGCCGTAAGAAACGGCTCCGGACAATATGTGTTCAAAGACGTGCACATCGTCAAAGAAGCCGACTACCAGAGCGGGTGGTATCGATTTGTTGCATCGCCGACCGGCGCGGCAGGATGTAAGATTGACAACTTCTACGGCACGAAACTTTCGAACGAAAGCGACTATTACCTCACCGCCGGCGACGAAATCCGACTCAACCGCGGCACAAACGAGAAGTCGTCGTTTACGCCCTACGGCGTCTACGACATCGTTCTGTCGACCGCCGACAGCCGTATCTACATTTCCTGCACAAAACCCCTGCCCGACGATTTGTATCTCGTCGGTAACGTCAACGAGCGTACCTACTCATCGGCAAACGATGAACTCATCAAATGCTATAACGCAGGCAACGGCATCTACTACGTCACCATAAGTTACGCTTCCGGAGCAACCGACGACGGCACGTTCTACTTCACGTCGAACTGCAGCGACCCGACAAATCCCAACTATAAGTATTGCGGCAACACGTCGTCGGAGGCAATCGCAATGGGCGAAACCAAAACTTGCGGCGCCGCACTGCTCAACACTTCGGCAAGCTACGCCCTCGGCGCAACCGGCAAGTATTACGCAACCATCGACCTCAACAACGGCACAGTGACACTCGGCGATGAGCCGAACATCCTCTACGTTGTCCGCAACAAGGGTCTCGGCGAAATCTACGACTGCAACTGGAACGTGTTCGACGAACGCAACGTGCTCGTCAAAACCGCACCGAATCAATATTTCGGCAAAAAAATTGTGCTGCCCGAGGAGAAATACACAAACAGAAGTTACTTCTGCTTCACCTCCATACTTCCACGTCGCGACGTATCGGCTTATGCATGGAATACCGTAAAATTAGACCGCTGGGGCGCTAACGAGGGCGCCGTTGCCGAATTCCCCACCGAGTCGCTCATCAACGACCGTGAAGTGTACTACGGCATCACCTCCGGCACCTACAACATCATCGTCGACCTTGGCATCAACACCGTGTTGCTCTACGATGCCGCAACGGAAGACTATGAAGGCTTCAAAATCCGACTTATCAACGGTCGTGCCGCCGACACGACCTACAACGGCGCTAAATTGAACCTCGGCTACAGCGGCACTACCGAGTATCACGTCGCTGAATTCGTTCCCGCATGGAATATCGGTTGCGTGGGCGATTGGCCGCAAGTGCTCGTCGAGAAAGACGGAAAAATGCTTATGCACGGCAAGCAAGGCGAAGACTACATCAGCGGCGACGACTACTGCGCAATCAGCACCGACAAATCGTTCACCGGCAGAACGTACCTCAATCCGGAATTAGGTCCGTTCTATAGCCTGGTAGTCGAGGTCGACAACGGCGCAATGCGAATGATTATGATGAAAAATGCAACCGCAGTCGACAAGATTGAGTCGCACGACGGCATCGACATCCGCAGCGGCGCAGGCTATATCAAAGTAACCGGCGTCGACACTTATACAATCACGTCGATGAGTGGCATCTCGACCACATCAGTCACCGAAACCACTTACGTTGCGCCGGGCTTCTACATCGTAAAAGCCGGCAACAAGATTGAAAAAGTGGTTGTCAGGTAGCACGCCGACAACGAGCAAAACGCTCCGGCTTTATAGCATAAGCCGAACACAACGGAGGGTGTATCGAATCGGATGCACCCTCCGTTTGCATTACTCGGAAGTGGTTGTTGCATTTTTTTGCAACAACTGCCACAGATGGAAAGAAGAAAGCCCACAAATTGCGAAACTATGATTCGCGAAGATACAACAGACGAGGGTCGCAGTGCGGTGCGACCCTCGTTGTTTGTAGTCGGTTTGACGCCGCGACGGGCGCAATCGATTAATTTTCAGACTTTACTCGGCTACCTACAAGTGCGTAGAAGAGGATGTAGGCTGCACATGCTACCGGAATCCAATAGCTTTGGAGGTAACTTCCCGTGAAGTCGACAAACCATGCTTGCAAGCCAACCATAACGGCGCAACCGAATACCATAGTCATAAAGATACCCGAAGCAGCGGCTGTATACTTGCCAAGACCTTCGACTGCCATATTGAAGATGCCACCCCACATCACTGATGTGCACAGACCGACAAGGATAAAGGCAACGACGCCAACAGGAACGTCTACCCAAACGAGCGAAAGGTTTGCCCAATCCACACCGGGAACGCTGCACTTGATGTCGTCGGGAGCAACGATACCGAACACGAGCAAGGCAATGGCAACGCTTGCCACTGTGCTAACCATGGCGCGGCTTGACACTTTACCGCCAATAGCACCGCCCACCGAACGTCCGATGAACATTGCAAACCAGTAAACGGCAGCAATCAGCGTTGCAACACCTACGGCTACGCCACACTCGGTGTTGAGATATTTAATCATATAGGTAGGTGTACCAACTTCGACACTCATATAAAGGAAGATAGCGAGTGCGCCGAGTGCGAAATGGCGATGACGAAGTGCGCCACCGATAAGCGAAAGTTGCACAGGAGCTTGCTCGGGCTCGTCAATCTTAGTGAAGAGGAGCACAACGAATGCCAAAGCGAAGATGCCTAAAGCAATAAACATTGCGGGAGCGGCATCGGCTATACCTGTTTCTTTGGTAACTTCGCCAATCAATGCACCCATAATGATGTAAACGGCAACAGCGGCAGCCGAGTTGAACGCGCCACCGATTTGGATGAGTTGGTTACCACTCTTACCACCACCGCCAAGTACGTTAAGCAACGGGTTGACAACGGTGTTGAGCATACACATACAGAAACCGCTGATGAATGCGCCAATCAAGTAAACCCACATATTTGCCATTGTTCCCGACAGATATTCGAGAGCGATACCGATGATACCTACTATCAAGGCAAGCAGTGCAGTGCGCTTGTAGCCGAACTTTGTGATGAGCATACCCGACGGAATACCCATAACGAGGTAGGCAATGAAGTTGGCATAGTTACCGATTTGCGATTGGAGTTCGGATGCGCCGAACTGATTTTCTACAATAACTGCCATCGGAGAACAAAGGTTGGTCACGAACGCAATCATTGCAAACAGGGCTATCATCATGATAATAGCTGCCCATTGTTTCGATTGATTACTCATAAGTTAAATTTTTGGTTAATGATTTTTGTTAGTTTTGTATTTATTAGTTGTCAATATTGTCGTTCACCGAAAATGCTGCTTCCGATGCGGACCATAGTGCTTCCGCAACGGATTGCAATGGGATAGTCGTTGCTCATACCCATACTGATTTCGGTAAAATCGGGATTGCCGGCGAACGGTCCGGCTTTGAGACGGTTGAACAGGTCGCCGACGCGACGAAATTCCGCCTCGACCTGAGCGAGGTCGTCGGTATTGGTAGCCATCGCCATAAGCCCTCGCACTCTGACGCCGGCAAGCGACGACAAAGCGCCCGACTCAACGAGCCGAGCACATTCGTCGGGCGTAAAGCCGAATTTCGTTTCTTCGGCAGCCACATGGAGTTGGAGCAAAACGTCGACGGTTTTGCCGATTCGTTGAGCCTCTTTGTCGACGCACTGAAGCAGCCGGAGGCTGTCGATGCTGTGAATCAAGCCAACGCAAGGCAGAAGTTGCCGCACTTTGTTGGTCTGCAAATGCCCGATGAAGTGCCAACGCACGTCGGCTGGCATCTCAGCCGCTTTTGCGGTCAACTCTTGCACGCGGCTTTCGCCGAAATCGCGTTGTCTGGCGTCGTAAGCCTCTCGGAGAGCCTCAAGCGGATGGTATTTCGACACAGCCACAAGGGTTACGCCGTCGGCAAGAGTGCTACGGATTGATTCCAATCGGGCTTTTATGTCGATGCTCATCGCAGAGGGAATTTTTTATTCTTTGTTTTTCGGTGCACCACTCAGGTCGGCTTGGTAGACGTCCATAATCATTGTTTCGACAATCTGCGCGATTTCGAAATCAGCCATCGTACCTTTCATGCCTTCCATAAACACATCGTAGGCGCCTTTGAAGTCAGCTGCTTGCACCATCATATAGTTAGCGGTTTTCTTTTCTTTACCGGTTTTTTCGTCGATAGTACAGAAGTTGACTTTCACCTTATACCATTTGTCGCCACCCTCTTTCCAGAAGATTTCGGCTGTGTTGGTGCGCTTAACTGCGGTGACCTTAAATTCGCCGGAAATGAACGGTGTAATCTCTTCGGTAATGCGAGCTTCCGCTTCAGTAAACGAAAGAGCATCAACCAAATATGGCTCTGTTACCGTTTTTTGCGAGCCGTCTTCCGTTAACTTATCATACTTTACTTTACATTCAAACCAAGTTGCCATAATTTCTTTTCTGTTTTTAATTTCAGAACAAAATTACCAAAAATATTTGATTTTTTGGGCTGCTACCGAAAAATAATGAAGAAAATTTTATGTTTTTTACCACTTTTGCAGTAAGTTTGTGGAACGAAAATCTAAAACGACAGAGTCATGATAACACGAGTGATACGTTTCTATGTGGACGGCTTTAAAGAAATGACCGTTGGTAAGACCTTGTGGGCTATTATTTTAATAAAACTTTTTATCATATTTTTTGTGCTCAAGCTGTTTCTCTTTCCCGACTATCTGAACAGCCTGAGCGACAGCGATGCGGGAAAAGCACAAATTGTCAGAGACGAACTAACTAAATAAACACAATAATGGATAACTTAATTGAACTGGTTGACTGGTCGAGAGCGCAATTCGCCCTCACAGCCATTTACCACTGGCTATTCGTCCCGCTGACGCTTGGTCTGGGCGTGATAGTAGCCGTGATGGAAACAATCTATTTCCGCACGAAGAGCGAAAAATGGTTAGCAACTACCAAGTTTTGGATGACCATTTTCGGCGTAAACTTCGCAATCGGTGTTGCTACCGGCATCATTATGGAGTTTGAATTCGGCACAAACTGGTCGAACTACAGTTGGTTTGTAGGCGACATCTTCGGCGCACCGTTGGCAATCGAAGGCATTCTTGCTTTCTTCATGGAGTCGACGTTTATCGCCGTGATGTTTTTCGGCTGGAAGCGTGTCAGCCCGAAATTCCACTTGGCATCGACGTGGCTCACTGCCATCGGCGCAAGCATCTCCGCGCTATGGATTTTGGTTGCCAACGCTTGGATGCAACATCCCGTGGGTATGGAATTCAATCCGGAGACGATGCGCAACGAGATGGTCGACTTTTGGGCTATCGTGGCATCGCCAATGGCAGTCAGCAAATTCTTCCACACCGTGATGAGCGGATGGACTCTTGCCGGCGTATTTGTAATCGGCGTAAGCAGCTGGATGCTGCTCCGCCGCCGCAACACCGAGCACAGCATCCGCAGCCTTAAAGTGGGCGGTTGGGTAGGTCTCATCGGCATCGTTGCAACAGTTGCTACCGGCGATAGTTCAGCCGTAACGGTTGCCAAACATCAGCCTATGAAACTTGCCGCAATGGAAGGACTCTACGACGGCAAAATCGGACAAGACATCGTTGCCGTGGGCATCCTCACCCCGGGCAAGACGCACAACGACGGCAAAGACCCGTTTGTGTTCGACATTTCTATCCCCTACGGACTTTCGGTGCTCGCCAACCACGATGCCAACACGTTTGTGCCGGGCATAAACGACCTCATTAAGGGCGTTTCGCTCACTCCGCAAGGCGACACCATCAACACCGTATCTTACGAAGAACGCATCGCACGCGGCAAATTGGCTGTCGAGGCTCTGCGCCAATTCAACGAAGCTGTCAAAGCAGGCGACACCGCCAAAGCGGAATCGCTGAAAAGCGAAATTGCACAAAACTTCAACTACTTCGGCTACGGACACCTCAAGTCGGTCGACGAAGCAGTGCCCAACGTGCCGCTGACGTTCTATACATTCCATATAATGGTAATCATCGGCGGTATGCTGTTAGCCTTCATCGCCGCAGCACTTCTGTTTGCCTACAAACGCAATTGGCTCGAACGAATCAATTGGAAAGATTGGTTCTACAAGTTTGCAATACTCGCCATTCCGCTCACCTACCTTTGCAGCGTCAGCGGCTGGGTGGTTGCCGAAGTGGGTCGCCAACCGTGGACAATTCAAGACCTTATGCCTAACTGCATAGCCATCTCCGACATCAGCGCCGGCTACGTTCAAACGACGTTCTCCATCTTCGCTGTAATCTTCACGACGCTGCTCGTTGCCGACATTTGCATCATCTGCAAACAAATTTCGAAGAAATCAAAAGCCGATTTAGAAACCGTAAAATAATTGAATCATGATAACCTACGCATTTCTACAGAACTACTGGTGGCTGCTCATCAGCATCCTCGGAGCGCTACTCGTATTCTTAATGTTCGTCCAAGGAGGACAGTCGCTTTTGGCATGTCTGCCCGATGACGCCGAAAAATCAATCATAGTGAACTCGCTCGGCAAAAAATGGGAATTGACATTCACCACGTTGGTAGTGTTCGGCGGTGCATTTTTCGCCTCATTTCCCCTATTCTACTCTACAAGTTTCGGCGGAGCATATTGGCTCTGGATGCTGATACTGTTTACGTTCGTCGTACAAGCCGTATCGTATAAATACCGCAAAAAAGACGGAAACGTCTATGGCAGCCGTTTCTACGACACGCAGCTCGCCGTCAACGGATTCCTGGCGCCGGTGCTCATCGGCGTTGCCGTCGGTACAATGTTTTTCGGCGCGGAATTTACCGTAACTAAGACCAATATCCTCAACAGCGCAAGCTCAACCATCTCGCAATGGGGTCCGCTGCACGGCTTGGAAGCAATCTTCTGCTGGAAAAACCTGCTGCTCGGATTTATGTTGCTCTTCCTGGCACGCACTCTTGCCGCACTCTATCTGGTCAACAACATTTCCGACCAACCGTTGGAAGACAAACTTCGCCGACATCTGCTCTACGATGCAGCGATATTCGTTGTGCTCTTCTTGGCATTTGTAGCCGTTCTGTTTACGTCGACCGGCGTATCGACTGCCGGTGCCGATGCTTCGTGGCAAGACTATAAATATCTCGACAACGCCATCGAGATGTGGTGGTGCTTGGTGGTATTTGTTGTCGGCACATTGCTTGTGCTCGGCGGAATCGTGCTGACCATTCTTCGTGCAGGATATAAGAAAGGTATTTGGCTGTCGGGATTGGGCGTTGTGCTCGTCGTGCTTACGCTGTTTTGGCTGTTAGGCTATAACGACACAGCCTACTATCCGTCGCTCGTTGACGTGACCAATTCGCTGTCGATACGCAACAGTTCGTCGAGCGAATTCACGCTGACCGTGATGAGCATCGTGTCACTGCTCATACCGTTCGTGCTCGCCTACATCGTTTACGCATGGTATTCGTTAGACAAGCGCAAAATCACTCGCAAAGAAATCGAAACAACATCGACCGACGAAAAATATTAGAGCCTGTTTCATAATAAATGTTAAAGCAGAGGCGGGCAGTCATTGAGCAGATTTGTTCGTGCTTATAAGGGCGTGTGGCGAGCCACATAACCGTTAAGCACGGACGAAGATGCCAATGAATGTCCGTATAAAGGTGTTTATCATTTGCATAAACGAGTGATTTCAAGATAAATATTATTTTTGAAATACATTCTGAGCCATTATTTGGCAGATATTAGCAAATTATTCTTCATTGCAATCATTTTTTCAATAATAACAGTTTTTGAAAAAAATGTGCTGCCCTGTCGCATATTTTGGGCGATTTTCGCTTTTCGCCGCAGTCACATAGCTCGCTATGCTCCTTTGTCTCAAAACGGAACTCGCCTCAAACTATGCAACCTCTGCTTTTAATATTTATTATGAAACAGGCTCTAAGTCAATGTTTAACGCATAAGAAAAACTGCACCGCCGATGGTCGGCGGTGCAGTTTTTTTGTATAAGTCTTGAAAACTAAAGTTTCTCGAGCGCTTGGCTGAGGTCTTCGATAATGTCGTCGGGGGCTTCGATGCCGACCGACAGGCGAATCAAGTCGGGAGCAACGCCGGCTTCGATGAGTTGTTCGTCGGAAAGTTGACGATGTGTGTGGCTTGCCGGATGCAGCACACAAGTACGTGCATCGGCGACGTGCGTTACAATTGCAATAAAGCGGAAAGCGTCCATCAAACGAGCGGCATCGGCACGCGAGCCTTTGACGCCGAACGACAGTACGCCGCAAGAGCCGTCGGGCAGATATTTTTGCGCCAGGGCGTGATATTTGTCGTCGGGGAGTCCACAATAGCGCACCCAAGCAACCTTGGGATGGCTGTTAAGGAAGTTGGCAACGGCAAGAGCGTTCTGACAGTGACGAGCCACGCGCAGGTGCAACGTTTCGAGCCCTACGTTTAGCAAGAAAGCATTTTGCGGCGACTGAATAGAGCCGAGGTCGCGCATCAGCTGAGCCGTAGCTTTGGTGATATAAGCCATCTTGCCGAATTTCTCGGTATAGGTGATGCCGTGATACGACTCGTCGGGCGTAGTCAGCCCGGGGAAGCGTTCGGCATTCGCCTGCCAGTCGAAGTTGCCGCTATCGACAATAGCACCGCCGACAGCCATAGCATGTCCGTCCATATATTTTGTGGTCGAATGAGTGACGATGTCGGCACCCCACTCGAACGGGCGGCAGTTGATAGGCGTAGCAAAGGTGTTGTCGACAATCAAGGGCACGCCGTGGCTATGAGCAATGCGAGCAAACTTTTCGATGTCGAGCACTGCCATTGCCGGATTGGCGATAGTTTCGCCGAAAAGCGCTTTCGTATTAGGTTGGAACGCCGCGCTGATGACATCGTCGGGAGCATCCGGGTCGACGAAAGTGCAGTCGATGCCGAGTTTTTTCATCGTCACGCCAAAAAGGTTGAAAGTTCCGCCGTAGATAGCCGAAGAGGCAACAATATGGTCGCCGGCTTCGCAAATATTGAACACGGCGTAGAAGTTTGCAGCCTGACCGGAAGAAGTCAACATAGCCGCAACACCGCCTTCGAGGTCGGCAATCTTGCGCGCTACGGCGTCGTTGGTCGGATTTTGCAGACGAGTGTAGAAATAGCCTTCGTCTTCGAGGTCGAAGAGTCGCGCCATTTGTTCGGTTGTGTCGTATTTGAATGTAGTGCTCTGATAGATGGGCAACACGCGAGGCTCGCCGTTTTTAGGCTTGTAGCCGCCTTGCACACAAATCGTTGCAGCCGATAGTTTCTTTTGCATATATTAGTTTTTACAAATTGTTAGTATTAAGGATTTTACAGGTTGTCGACATACCATTTATAAAGTGCAGGTACGCCGTCTTCGATTTCCATTCGGTGATGCCAACCGAGGCTGTGCAGGCGGCTGACGTCGGTGAGTTTGCGCATTGTGCCGTCGGGTTTCGACGAATCCCAAAGAATCTTTCCGGCATAGCCGACAGCGCGGCGAACGAGTTCGGCAAGCTGTGCGATTGTCACTTCGCGAACGCTGCCGATGTTGATGTGGCAGTTGCGGATGTCGCGGTCGCCGGGATTATATGTATCTTTGAAATCGACGTTTTCCATCACGAATACCGAAGCGTCTGCCATGTCTTCGCTCCAGAGGAATTCGCGAATCGGGCGTCCGGAGCCCCAGAGGCTCAGTGCGTCGGGCGAAATACCGTAGCCGGCGAGCGTGTCGATAATCACTTGTTGCGAAGCCGAGCCGTCGACGTCGCCGACCGGGCGTCGGTCTAAGTCGCGGCGCAGTCCGTCCCAATCGCCTTCGTTAAGGAGTCGGGCGAGGTGCATCTTGCGAATCATTGCCGGCAAGACGTGACTGCTGACGAGGTCGAAATTGTCGTTCGGTCCGTAGAGGTTGGTCGGCATAACGGCGATGTAGTTTGTGCCGTACTGAAGGTTGAAACTCTCGCACATCTTCAATCCTGCGATTTTCGCAATGGCGTAAGGCTCGTTGGTGTATTCGAGCGGCGAGGTGAGCAACGCCGATTCGGGAATCGGCTGCGGAGCCTCGCGCGGATAGATGCACGTGCTGCCGAGAAAGAGCAGTTTCTTCACGCCGTGGCGGAAACTCTCGCCGATGACGTTTTGCTGGATTTGCAAGTTTCGGTAGATGAAGTCGGCGCGATAGACGCTGTTTGCCATAATACCGCCCACGAAAGCGGCGGCAAGCACGACATATTCGGGCTGCTCGGCGTCGAAGAACGCCTTAACGGCAGCCCCATCGAGCAGGTCGAGCTCGGCGTGGGTGCGCCCTACCAGATTGGTATAGCCTTTGCTTTGGAGGTTTTTCCAAATGGCGGAACCGACGAGACCACGATGTCCCGCCACATATATTTTAGCATTTTTCTCCATATCGCTAAATCATTTTGTCGAGGTCGTGTTGACGATTTCTAATCATTTCGATGTCGTGGTCGGTCATGATGTTGACGAGTTGCTCGAACGACGTCGAACGCGGATTCCAGCCAAGTTGAGTTTTCGCCTTAGTCGGGTCGCCGAGGAGTTGCTCGACCTCGCAAGGACGGAAATATTTCGGGTCGACTTCGACGAGCACACGTCCGGTGGCAACGTCGATACCTTTCTCGTCGACGCCTTCGCCTTCCCAGCGAAGTTCGATGCCTGCGCGGCGGAACGACATCTCGGTGAATTCGCGCACGGAGTGGTATTCGCCGGTAGCAATGACGAAATCGTCCGGCTCGGGTTGTTGCATAATGAGCCACATACATTCAACGTAATCGCGAGCGTAACCCCAGTCGCGGCGTGCGTTAAGGTTGCCGAGATAGAGTTTGTCTTGCAGTCCGTTGACGATACGAGCGGCAGCGAGGGTGATTTTGCGGGTTACGAAAGTTTCGCCGCGGCGTTCGCTTTCGTGGTTGAACAAGATACCGTTAACGGCATACATTCCGTAACTTTCGCGGTAGTTTTTTGTAATCCAGAAGCCGTAAAGTTTGGCGCAAGCATAGGGGCTGCGCGGATAGAACGGCGTGGTTTCGCGTTGCGGCACTTCTTGAACTTTTCCGAAGAGTTCGGAGGTGCTGGCTTGATAGATGCGCGTCGACTTCTCCATGCCGAGCATTCTGACAGCCTCGAGCAAGCGAAGCGTGCCGATTGCGTCGGTGTCGGCAGTATATTCGGGCACTTCGAACGACACTTTGACGTGGCTTTGTGCGGCAAGATTGTAAATCTCGCTCGGGCGTATTTCGCGAATGATTCGTATCAACGAACTCGAATCGGTCATATCTCCGTAGTGGAGGTTGACAAGACGCTTGCGCTGCATATCGCGCACCCACTCGTCGAAGTAGAGGTGCTCGATGCGACCTGTGTTGAACGAGGAACTGCGGCGGATGATGCCGTGAACCTCATAGCCTTTCTCGAGCAAAAATTCTGCAAGAAACGAGCCGTCTTGTCCTGTTATGCCTGTTATTAAGGCTACTTTCTTATTTTCCATATATTGTAGTTTTTACTATTTCAAAATTAAGTCGCACACGTCGGCAATTCGGTCGACGGTCGCTTTCGGGCGAAACTGTTCGCCGACCTCGATGTCTTGCGGATGCACGTTTCGGTCGGTGCCACGCAGACAGACGGTCAGCCAACCGAGACGATTCGGCGCCCGGAAGTCTTTCGCCGGATTGTCGCCCACGTAGGCATATCGCTCGGCGGGTAATGCCTGCATAACGCGCTCGAAACTCTGCGTACTCGTCTTGTCGACACCCTCGGCTTCCGAAATGTATACTTGGTTGCCGAAAAAACGGTCAAGCCAGAGCGTTTCTATCTTGTTGCGCTGCGTCGCCGTTCTGCCGTCGGTAATCAGGGCAAGCCCCACTCCGGCATCCGTGAGTCGCTGTAGCGCCATACGCACGGTCGGCTCAAGCCGAAGAGTCGGCTTATGATAACGATAGGCGGCAACCATATCGGCAATCGGCACCGTGCAGTCAGTGGCGGCAACGAGTGCGTCGAACGGATTCACGCCGGCGTCATAAGCCTGCGACATTACCTCGAAAGCGCGTTGGCGGTCGTTCTGCGGCAGCAACTCTGCTACGGCGCGGTAGCCCGACACGACGAATTCATACTCCGGATACAGCGTATCATCCAGGTCGAAAGCCACCACCGCGTTCATCAGCCTACTGCTTGAAGAAGTTAGTCAACGCCTCGACAACTCGAGCAAGGTCGTTGTCGGTCAAGTTGGAGCCGCTCGGCAAACACAATCCTCGGTCGAAAAGACCTTGGCAAACGTCGTCGCCATAGTAAGGCGCTTGTGCGTAGACGGGCTGCATATGCATCGGACGCCACAGGCGACGTGTTTCGATGTTTTCGGCAGCCATCCACTGACGCAACGCTTCGGGATCTTTTCCGGTAGCCGGGTCAATCAAGATGGTCGACAGCCAGAAATTGCTATCGCTGCCCGGCTGCTTGTTCTGCTGAACCCGTACGCCGGGAATGCTCTTCAGCGCCTCGGTATAGAATGCATGGTTGTGACGTCGACGCTCCACGTGGTCGGCGAGCACGTCCATTTGTCCGCATCCGATTCCGGCGCAGACGTTGCTCAATCGGTAGTTATAGCCTATCACGTTGTGGTAGTAGTACGGTCGATTTTCGCGAGCCTGCGTTGCGTAGAATTTTGTGCGTTTGGCTTCTTCGGCAGTTCGGCAAATCAGCGCTCCACCGCCGGAAGTCGTTATTATTTTGTTTCCGTTAAAACTCAAGCAGCCGTATTCGCCGAAGAGTCCGCACTTGCGCCCGTTCAACTCCGAGCCTAATGCTTCTGCGGCGTCTTCGACCACCGCGATGCCATAGCGTTCGGCAATGGCGGTGATTTCGTCCATCTTCGCCGGCATTCCGTAAAGATGCACGGGGATGATGGCTTTGGGATATTTTCCGGTTATGCGATAACGGTCTTCGATGGCACGTTGCAAGTGCTTGGGCGACATATTCCATGTGTCGGGCTCGCTGTCGACGAAAATCGGCTGCGCACCTTGATACATTATCGGATTTGCGCTCGCTGCAAAGGTAAACGACTGACAAACGACTTCGTCGCCGGCACCGACACCGGCACCGACAAGCCCCAGATGGATTGCCGCCGTACCCGCACTCAACGCCACAACATGGCTTGCGCCCAGATACGACTCCAACCGACGCTCAAACTCGTCGACATTCGGACCCAGCGGAACTATCCACTCGCTCCGAAACGCCTCTTCTACCCATTCGCGTTCGCTGCCTCCCAAGTGAACGTACGACAAAAATATGCGCGGTTTCATTGTTTCCTGAAATTTTCTGCGAAGATAGTCATTAATCACGAATTAGAGTCGCATTTGCGCCAAAATATTGCATTCTCAGCCATCTCAAATTATTAAAAATATTAAATTTTTGAGAACGACAACAAATTTCGCCATTTTATCCAAATTATTTCAATTATAATGCATACATTTGCGAAATGTGATAAAAATCGGTCATATATTTTTGCTATTGCTTACAAAAAACACTCAATTAAACATAACACTTGAAAAACCATTATGAAACGGTTTACCTTAACAATCGCTTCTGCGCTATTGCTGATAGCAACTTCCGCACAAGCACAAAAGACAGGAACGCTCACCAACATCACACGCCTGACAAACGGCACGGAGAGGTACGAGAATCCGCGTTGGTCGCCCGACGGAGGGAAAATTGCGTTCACAAAACTCGGCTACGAAGGACTATTAGTGATGGACGCCGACGGAACAAACAAGAAAATGCTTTCGCAGGGCGCCGGCGAAGGCTACGATTTCAAATGGAGCATCGACAGCCGTGAAATCCTCGTTCGCGACACTCGTTGGCTCGACAAAGGCGACGGCTTGATTGACCGCGCTCACGCCATTTGGGCGGTGACTACCGACGGCAAAAAGACGCGTATGACTTACGACCGCCCGTTTATGAAACCTGCAGCGTGGCGCTACAGCGCAAACGGAACTAAGTCAATTGCAGCGCCCGATGCAAAACTCGTCGACAACGTCAACCTCAGCCCGGTGCCCGCGTCGATGCGCAAACGTGCTGCCGCTAACACCAACAACATCAACCTTGTTAGCGACGGTGTCGATCTCTATTTAGTGAATGCCGAAGGCAACGTCAGCAAAATCTACGAAGGTGTGGCACTCTGCGAAACTTTATCGCCCAACGGCAAAAAAGTGGCATTCGTCAACAACGACGAAATCATCGTGATGAACCTCGACGGTACAGGAAAAGTCAACCTCGGTCGCGGTTTCAACCCGTCGTGGGTCGCAAATTCGCAAATCGTATTCGAAAAGACCACCGACAACGGTCACGACTTTACTTCCGGCGAATTATACATTATAAACATTGATGGCAGCGGACTCAAAGCGCTTACAAACGATGCAAGCCAAATCAAAATGAATCCGTGTGTTTCCGCCGACGGCAGCAAACTCGTTTTCACTTGCTACACCGACGGTCAAATCTATTGTGCTGACCTTAAATAGTTTATGAATATGAAACGTACATTCTTAATAATAACAACGGTACTATCACTCGCTCTGAGCACAACTGCACAAAACTGGATTTACCCCATCGGACTTGACCCCGGGCACGGCGGCAGCGACCCCGGCGCAAGCGGACCGTCGGCTCCTCACGAAGCCGAACTCTGCCTGCGTTGCGCCACAGAAATACGCAACACTCTTGCCGATAAACTCGGCTGTACGGTATATATGACTCGTACGTCGAACGTCGACGTTTCGCTTGCATATCGTCGCGACCTTTCCGTAAAGTGGGACCCATATATCTTCCAATCGATTCACCTCAACGCATTCAACGGCTCGGCTCACGGTACTGAAACTTGGTACCACTGGACAACCGGCAACAGCAACCGATTGGCAACCATGGTTCAGAACCAATTGGTTACACAGTTTAACAGCGTTGCAGGCTATGCCACCACCAACCGAGGCGTAAAGAACAACGCCTGGACTGTGATTACCGGCTCGTCGAACGTCCCCGCTTCGCTGTCGGAAGGTCTCTTCGTTGACAACTCCACCGAATGGAATCTAATCAACGACAACAACAAAAACGGCTTCAAAGGCTGGGTTTTGGGGCACCTTATGGGCTTCTACGACCACTTGGGACTCTTCTCAAGTTCGCTCACTAATCCAAGCACGGTCTACAACAAAACGCCACAAATGAGCGTAAGCACTAACAATATTAATTTCCCACAAATCACGACTTCCGAAAACGACTATCAAGAAGTAACAGTGACCGTTACGGCGAAAGACCTCACTTCCGACATTTCGTACACGCTGTCGAACTGGAACAACTTCTCGGTTGCCGAAAACGGCTGGAATGCACGCACGGGCGGTAATCTGGTTGTCAGGATGCACGCCTACGGCAATAAATACGTAGGACCCAACTACGGCGAACTCAAGATTACCGGCGCCGGCAAGACCGAAACAATCGTACTCACCGGCGACTCCAAGGCTGTGCCTTTGACTTCGCTCAACGAAAAGTGGAACTGCTCGTCGCAACGCGGCACACAGACTCAAAAAGGCTGGGATGCAACAAAAGTGCGTAACTTCTGCTATGCCGACGGACGCCTCTTTATGGTCTACAACGACAATTCTATCAAAGTCGTCAACGCACAGACCGGCGCCGACCTCGGCTCTATGAACCTTGCTCCGACAGTTGTCGGCGGCGACCGCCTGCTCAGCGACGTCAAGTATTTCGACGGACACCTTATCGCTTGCAACCGCGTCAACAACGGCGGCGAACTCCGCATCTACGGCTGGAGCGACTTGCAAGACGAGAACTATCTCTGCTTCAACACAACCGACTTGAAGGGCGCAACCCACCTCGGCGAATGTATGGAGTTACTCGGCAACCTTGCAAATATGCGCATCGACTTCGGCTACGACGACAATACAGACACAAAAATGATTAGCTACAGCCGCGACGGCAACGGCGTTTGGTCGTCGAGCACAACGCGCATCACCTACCAAGACGGCACACGCTATCCCGGCGGCGACGTTATCCGCATACTGCCGCAAGCACACGGTCAATGGGTCGACGGTAACGCTTCCGAGCCTATCTGGACTTCGTGGAACGACGGCACCGGTTCGGCTGTACGCAATTGCGGCGTGCCCTGCGGCAACAACGTCGAAACTTCGCATCGCGAATTCAATTGGGACGGCTTCAAATTTGCCGTCAACCCGATTATGAACGACTACGGCAAAAACTGCGCAATGCGCCTCATTATGGACCACACCGGCAACTTTGCACGCACAACCGAAGTTGGCCGCTACCCGAGCGACGGTCTCGGTGCCGGCGACAACTCGCAAGGCTATGCCGACGTGATTATCAACACCGACGGCAGCACTTGGCTCGAGGCTTGGGTGCTCTCCTACAACCAAGGCGTGGCTTACTACACCTACGGCACACCCCCGGCAGCCACCCCCGACCCGATTAGTCCGCTCCGTCCGACGATTGCAGCCGCTCCCGGCTCGCTCTCGTTCTCAGGAACTGCTTACTACACATACACGAACAAACTGACCATCAGCGGTAAACGCCTCGAAGGCGACATCTCGCTCAGCGTTGCAGGAAAGAATGCCGCTATGTTCTCGCTCTCGACCGACAAGATAGCAAAAGATGCCGCTTCGGCAGAAGTCACCGTGACCTACGTGCCCGACGGCTCAGGCAGTCACGAAGCACAAATCGTGGCATCGACCCCGAACGGCGAAACCATCTACGTGCCACTCACCGGCACCGCCGCACCGTTGACCGAACTCAAAGACGATGTGTCGCAGATGGACGAAAAATGGAATATGTCGGGCAACACATCGATGCCGAGTTGGTCGGTCGACGGCTACAAGATTCGCAGCATCGACTGCCTCAACAGCAAGACTTACGTGCTCCAAGGCAAGGCGTTCGCCACTCCGCAAGTCGAAATCATCGGCGCTTACGACGGTAACCGCATCGGCAACCTCAGCGTTGAAGGTCTTACCACCGGCGTCTACTATCTCTCGTCAATAAAAGCATTCGACGGCAAGATTATCGGCTCGAACGTCGTCGACGCCAACGGCACGCTGAAAGTGTTCAAATGGGAAAACGACAACTCGGCTCCGACCACAATCCTTCAATACACTTCGCCGGAAGCTATCGGCGCACAAATCAACGCAAGCGGCAACTTCGCAAACGGCAAATTGTGGTTCTCAAACGGCAACAGTTCGAAGGTCTACGTGTTCAGCATCAGCAACGGCAGCGTTAACGCCACACCGACAATCATCAGTCTGAAGAACGCAGACGGTACGGAATTTGTCGGCGGCGACGGTCGCGGCTCGTCGGGCATCATCGACAACGGCGACGGCACGTTCTGGCTCGACGGCTACAACTGCTACCCGACCCTCTTCAACACCAACGGTAACTACATTGCGGAAATCAACGCCGCAGCACTCAACAACTGCGACTACGGTACGGCAGCGCAATTCGTCAACTTCGGCAATCGCCGCTACCTTGTAGCCACGACCTACGCACCGAACCCGACTACCGGAGCGAAAACCAACATGAACTGTAGTTTCGTGCTCATCGACGTAACCGACGGTTGCGAAAATGCCACGGCTTACAACGTGTTATACCCGGCAGCCGGCCTCGGTTCAGCCGCCAACGTCGACCGAATCACATCGGTTCATTCGTCGGTTCGCAACGACAACAAGACCATCGACGTTTGGGTATCCGCTTCCGGTCAAGGTCTGGCAAGTTACAGCTACAACGGCGAAGTGCTTTCGGGCATCATCGACCCGGCAACGGCTGCCGTAAGAGCATTTGTCAGCGGTAACGAGCTCCATATCGAAGGCGCGAATGTCAAATCGGCTCAAATCTATAACGCAGCCGGCGCGCTTGTCGCTTCCACCTCGAGCAACAAAGCAAACATCCGCAACCTCGCCAAAGGCATCTACGTCGTTAAGATTACCGACGCCGCCGGCAACGTCACAAATCGACTGATTTCAAAGAAATAACATTCAGACATATATAGAACAAGAGTTGCGTCCCCCGCGGGCGCAACTCTTGTTCTGTGAATAAAGATGACGCCATTAACAAAAGAGTGAATTTCCCCGCTCTTCCAACCATTTACCGCCAATCCCTAAAATCGCCGACTTCACAATGTAAAGTATTTGTTGTCTCGTCCTGAAAAAAGTTGACTCCTAACGAATCAAAAAAATGATTAAATTT
>JBJEDO010000127.1:31186-41051 GCA_051872155.1 Candidatus Limisoma sp. | reverse complement strand
AAGGCGTTGCCTACTACACCTACAACGGCGAAGGTGAATCGGCAGTTGAGGCAATCGCGGCAGGCGCATCAGCATTGCGCTACAACGGTCGCGAAGTGAGCCTTGTTGGCGCCGATGCAGCACGCATCAGCGTATACTCGACCTCCGGCGCAATGGTAGCTGACGTTCGCGGCGAAAACACGCTCAACGTATCACTCCTCAGCCGTGGCGTCTACATCGTCCGCGCAATCGACAGCGAAGGCAATGTGGTAACGAAAAAGATTATGAGATAATAGTGGAGAGTGGAGTGCGGAGAGCGGAGAGGAACTAATTTCTATTTCCTGTTTCCTGTTTCCCGATTCCCAATCCCCGGTTCCAAAAACAGAGCATCTGCAATGCGCGGGTGCTCTGTTTGCGTTATGCTCGTTCTTTTAACGGGTTGATAAAAAGGGAAGGAACACACAATGAAACGGGTTCTCAAAGATGTGCGTTCCTTCCCCGGCAGAAAAATATTTGAGATATTTACAGAGTTTCCTTCATAATGTTCAACTTCTGAAGCTGAGTAATTTTCAACCATTGGTCTTCGTATGTCAAACCGCGAAAGGCATAGCTTGAAATCTTGAATCCTGTTTTAGGAGATACTGAGAGATTGTCAAGAGGGATGTGCTTTGATGCCAAGTCGATAGCGTTTTGAATCATTGATAAATCTTCAGAAAACGGAGAATGGGCATCCGCAAGCCCCAGTGCGACTTTCTTGCCAGCCGGGACATAACGTAAGATTTCAAACTGGTAATAATTGCCAATATCAAACGGTAAATAGAATTTGTCGACATTAACTTGCGACAAAATTTTCGGCATCAGATTATCCGGGAATTGGAGGAATTCCCATTCGGGGACGATTATATCACCGCCGGAAAGATAAAGAGACAGTACCAAGTCGGACGGTAAACCTGCGATACAGTTGTTGAACAAAGAGATAATAACGTCATGCAATGCTATAATGTCGATTCCGCCTAGCAACTGGCGTTTTGTAAAATTATCCTCAATCAACATGCCGCAAGCAGTGTCGTCAAGTTGAATGTGACGGCAGCCCAGCTCATACAAATGTCGCAAAGTCTTGTTGTATGCTTCGGCGATATCTTCCGGTAGATTGGCGACATCGGGATATATTTGTTCGGGGCGTCCATCCGACATAGTTAGGATTTCAAGATACAGATTAGCCGGCGACGGAAGGGTTTGTCTGCAACGTGCACGACCATTGACCGTTTCTTGTAAAAAACTAAAATTATCAAAGAACGGATGATTAGGATTAAAGGCAATACGGTTAGTAAACCGCATAATATCTGTAAACGGGTTGATAGGATTGTAAATATGCCCGCTGTCGACCCTTTCGCATCTTATGCCTCCAAGTCCGAACCAAAAATCCTTGTCCCAAGTTTTCCGCCGAAACTCGCCGTCGGTCACTTCATGTAAGCCTGCGGCCAGTTGTCGTTCTATAAGCTGTGCAACGGATTCGTCTTCAACAGATTTCAAATGCAACCCATCGATAACTCCCTGATGAAATTCGAATCCGGCTTTTATAAGTTTTTCGGGTGGTAGAAAGCTCCCTACTGTTTCTATTTTCATAGCGTTTATCTTTTAAAATATTCCGTATACTCCACAAAATATTAGGACCAAATAACCGAGCAATAAGCCGACAAGACCGATTATAAGTCCGGTTTTAACCATGTATTTCTGCTCGATAAATCCGGTAGCATCGGCAAGAGCATTAGGCGGTGTCGAAATGGGCAAAACCATTGCAACCGATGAACATATTGCCACGCCAATCAGAAGCGTCGACACGCCGCCGAACGATGCGAGTTGTTCTGTCATCGAACTGCCGGCAATTGCGAGGATAGGTATAAATAGTGCTGCGGTAGCCGTATGGCTTATGAAGTTAGCCATAAGATAGCATAACAATCCTGAGCCGATAATGACAGCCATCGGCGACCATGAATCGAAAGGCACGGTCTCAATCAGATGTGAGGCGAGTCCGGATTCTTTCATCGCCACACCGAGTGAAAACGCTCCGGCAATCATCCATAAGATACTCCATGACAGTTGTTCCAGGTCGCGTTTTGTGATAACACCAGCGATGCACAGCACAGCAACCGGCAGCATTGCCACGACATTGGCATTTACTCCGGTTATGGAGTCTGTGAGCCATAACAGTATCGTGACGCCGAAAGTTATATAGACGACAGTATCCTTCCATTGTGGTTTGTGGTCCGACTCGATTTGTAGGTTTATCTCTTTTTGAGTAAACGGGAAAAGTCGTTTCAAGACGGCCCATGCGATGAAAAGAAGAACCATTGTCGTAGGAACCATAACCATCATCCATTGTCCGAAACCGATACCCATATTCATCCCGTTCGGGTCATTTAGGAATTTTAGAGCGATAGCGTTCGGCGGAGTTCCGATTGGTGTCCCCATGCCGCCGATATTGGCACCTATAGGTATTGCCAAAGCCAACCCGATTTTGCCTTTCCCGTCTGCAGGCAATGCACTGAGAACCGGAGTAAGGAATGTTAGCATCATGGCTGCCGTTGCCGTGTTGCTGATAAACATAGAGAAAATGGCGGTCACTAGTATAAAACCGAGTAAAACATTCTCCGATTTTGTCCCGAATGGCTTAAGCATAATTTTTGCCAGCTTGACATCGAGTCCTGATTTTGTAGCGGCGATGGCTATAATAAATCCACCGATAAAAAGCATGATTGTCGGGTCGGCAAAACAATGTAGCAAATCGGTGTTGTTGATGAGGTTGCCTAATTTTTCTCCTTTAGAGTCTGTCTGGAAAAACCATAGTGCACTATTGGAAGCGCAAAATAGCAGTAGCACGACAACAACAAGCGATGTGGTCCATGCAGGCACTGCATCAAACAGCCACATTAAAGCTGCGAAAACAAAAATGGCTAATACCCGATGCTCAACGGGAGAAATTTCCTCAAGTCCGTAAAGAGATGACGGAGCAATCCATAAAAACAAAGGAATCGCAATGGCAATAAAGAGTTTTATAGCTTTAATCCCTATCGGATTCCGATGTTTGCGGTTTTCTTTTTTCCATTGGTGATATTCCTCTACCAAATGGAATCCATGAAACATTGTAAACATAGTATATGATAATTAAGAAGGTTTACAACATTCTTTAATTCGAGGGTTCGTTCCTGATGTTAAGAATCCGCTTTGTCGGGTGTGACAAAACCATTCGCAATTAGGGTTACCATAATTGCGAAATAGAAACGACAGTTGTGTGTTGTCGACATCAGTCGTTTTCAGCCATTGTGGAACATTTTGGAATTCAAAAAGAAATTCCTTTTCGCACCTTGAACATTTCATAAGTTGATGAGACATTTTGGTGGAAAAGATTTGAGATAAAAATTTCGGCAGACCGGCATGACCGAATATAAGAAAGCGGCTGCGACTTAAAGCCGTAGCAGACGGTGCAGTGCGATACCATAATGCCACTTGCAGACACTGCCCGAATGGTCGTTATGTAGTTGCCAATTCTTTTCACTTCAAAATCTAATCCTCGAGATTATTGAAATAATTAGTCGCATGGCAGGTCTCCTGACTTGTTCTCTTTTCGGACTGCCTTCCCAACCGTTTCTTTCGGTCAGTGACACTTTTTATGTGTCCAAAAAGTTCTGTGGAACTTACAGTAGCGGGTCTGTTCAGGATTTTCACCTGATTCCCTATTAATCGCAACGGGGTGTGATACCGGTTGCGAACCAATGCGGCTGCAAAGATAAATCAAATAATTTTAAAAATCAAAATTATCTTAAATAAAGGCAAAAACATTCATTATCCTCAGTGGGTTCTTATAGCCCGGTGGTAAGGAAGTGGCGGATGTGTATATGCTTTATGCCTTCGTAGTCGCTGTTGTGGATTAGAGGTGTGGCTGAGATTACATATTTGGGATATGAATCATCGATTTTTCCTAATGCGCCGAATTCTCTCATTCGTGTCGCTTCGTCGGCGATAACCCATGCCACTTGAACGTATATTCGTTCACCGCTGCGGGTACATACAAAGTCTATTTCGCCTGCTCTTAACTGCCCGACATATACCTTGTAGCCAAGATGTATCAAATGCTGATATACAATGTTTTCGAGTATCTTTTCTATATCCTTGTCTCTTTCTCCTCCGGCTATATAGTTGCGCAGCCCGACGTCTCCGAAGTAGGTCTTTACCGTTGTGTCCAGTAGCTTTTTGCCGTGGATGTCGTAGCGTCCGACTGTTGACGTAAGAAATGATTCGCGAAAGAATGAACTGTAATTCAGCACGATATTGGTGGATATGTCCATATTCTTTTGCTTCATGTACTTCGCAATATTTGTTGCCGAGTTGAGTTTCCCTGTCGTGTCGGCAAGGTATTTCAGCAAGTTGTGTAGAAAGGGTATGTTGCGGATATTATGTCGCTCGATGACGTCTTTCAGCATAATTGTGTTGTAGAGCCCCGACATATATTCTTCCACCATATCTTCTCGGTCTAATGGTAGGTTGATGAGCCCCGGCAGACCTCCATAGTTCATGTATTTCCATAGGCTTTCGTCACTTTCCGCGAGTTGGTGAAATTCCAGGAATTCATTATAACTGAGCGGTTGGATTAGTATCTCCTCATACCTGCCACTCAGCAGAGTGCCTAACTCGCCCGACAACATTTTCGAATTGCTGCCGGTAACGATTACATCCGTGTTGTCTTCCGATCGAAAGCTGCGTACTGACTTTTCCCATCCGGCGATTTCTTGCACTTCGTCAATCAGTATGTAGTTGTGCTTGTCGGCGGATATGCGTGCGTCGATATATGCATCCAATTCATCGCAATTCCGGATGTGCTTAAATTCGCGCTTTTCTTTGTCGATGTAGATAATGTTTGCGTCAGGTTCGTTGTTGTGTCGAGCAATGAAATCTTTCATCACATAGCTCTTGCCGACGCGACGTTGACCGACAATCACTATAATCTGATTGCGTCCCAACCATTCATCGACCTTGCGGGCATAGTAGTTACGAGTGATAATCTTCATGTTACAAAGAATTTGTGAGCAAATATAGTAATTTTGTTGTGTATACGCAACAAAATTGCAAAATTGTTGATTTTGTTGTGTATGCGCAATAAAAACAAAGTGGTTATTTGGCGCTATCGCGCGGTTATTCGGCATCTGCGATAGCGCTGCCTAACCCGGATCCCCGGCGTGTAATCCTTTTTGCTGATTATCAATCTGTTGCCTGCTGCTGTGCCTTTTTTGTTACATGTTATGTTACAACTTTCTCGTAACTTTTTTGGTCCGCTTTGAGGTAGCAGTGTATAATTATTTTAAATTTGCGGTACAAATCAATTTCCCCAATGTCATATTTCTACCGCTTTATACTATTCATCCTTTGCTTGTCTTTGTATAAAGATGGAATTGCCATCGGCTCGACAGCAGACAATTATGGCTATCCGGATTATGTGCTTTTTCAAGACGATATTGACCTGACTGAATTATTTCGTCAAAATAGCGCAATTTCAGTTTTATATAAGTCAAATCAAGTAGAACTTCGTGACGCGGCTGCGCTCGATTCGATAGTCGCCACTCTACAACGCATAAGGCAAGACCGCTACACTTGCCTACAACGCATTTTTATCGCCGGTAGTTCTTCTCCTGAAGGTTCGGTTGAGAATAACTTTAATTTGGGTGAAAACCGAGCCTTAACACTCAAGAAATATATTCTCTCACATACTGATATCCCTGATTCGCTGATTACCTCATTTAACCTTGAGGAGGATTGGTATAACGTCGAAAAGTATCTCCTCTCTCGTGATTTTTCCTATGCAGCCGCGATACTCAAAATTATGGCGGAGCAATCTGACCCGATTCGTCGCAAACGAGATATTCAAGCGATTGACAATGGCAAAACGTGGCGGAATCTCATTTCCAAAGTATTTCCCATTCTCCGAAATGCGCGTCTTATCGTCCAATGTACGCACGTCTCGGACTCGATAGACACAGAGCCGACCGGAGGATTGATGTTTGATTCAGGCTTGCTGAACGCTGCTATCGAATGCCCTCCGGCGATTAATTTCTTCGACGTTCGGCAGGAAGTAAACAGTTCGGCGTTTATAGCACTTAAAACGAACGCTCTTTTCGTGGCTCTTTTGACAGCCAATCTTTCGGTTGAAGCACAAATTACAAAGCATTTCTCAATAGAAGTGCCTGTCTATTATTCTCCATACGATATAACGGACAATTTGCGTTTACGTTTGTTTGGCACACAGCCGGAGGTTCGATATTGGGCACATCCGGCAGGCGAAGGCTGGTTCTGCGGTTTCCATGCCACATTGGCAGGTTTTAATGTTTCGACGCCGAGTTCTTTACGATATCAAGACTCCGACAGAGCCATGTGGGGCGTAGGTCTGGGAGGCGGTTGGGTACACAATTTTGGCGCAAAACGACAATGGTTCATTGAATGTAATCTCGGTGTGGGCTATCTTAATTCGCATTGGGATGCGTTCCGTAATTGGCATAACGGACCGATGTGCAACAGCGGCTCTTTTCGCTATTGGGGTATCACTCGAGCCGGAGTGTCAATTGGTTATAAATGGAATTATAGGAAATAGGAGAGATGGCTATGAGAAAATTATTGTTATTGATATCATTACTTTCGCTCTTTTGCCTTTCGTCGTGCGATGACACTATTCACTTCTATCCCAAGTCCGAGCCCGGTTTGGTGATTTTGCAGTTGAACGTCGACAGGAATCCGACTTCTCTCTACAAGGCAATATATTACGATAAAGATTGGAATCAAACAACTGAATTGATTTCAGGCAGCGATAGCCCCTATGAATACCCCGGAAATTACATGCTTAGAATCACCGTCGAAATCTACAAAAATTATGGAGAATATTCGCGTGCAGACAACCCGGGAATAGACAGTTCTCCGGTTGAGCGGCGCGTGCTACTTCTTCCTCCCGACGCTCAAATGCCACAAGATACCATTCATGCTTATCTTCCCGACGGTAAGTTCAAGGTTTTGGCTTTTGCGGATTATGTACCTGCGGAATCTCCCTCAGATTGGCATTATCTTACTACAAATCTCACAGATATTACCACAAATTTGGAGTCTTATCCACGCAATCCACATCTGCGAAGTGCTGCTGCAGGTTCCGCCTCTTTTGTTATGACCCGTCAACTTTTGGAGGGTTGTTACCCGGCTACCGAAGAAGATTTACAAACGCCTGTTTTGGATAGGGTGATTTCTATAAATCTTGTGAGAACACACGGACGCATTCGTGTTTATTCTACTGATTGGCGTCAAGCCTATGAGTCGCAAAACAATGTGTCTATCAAGTTTACCTACAAAGATTATGTCTCTTGCGGATATTCCGTTTGGACGCAAGAGCCGAGCGACTACGTTACTTCTTATAGTTATATCACAAAGCCTCCTCTCGGTGATATCGACCCCGTAACCGACAGTCGTCTTATGGTGGAAGATTACATTTTTGCGCCGTCTTCAAGAGAGATGATTTTACACGCTATGATGGTTTCTTACGACAGATACGGAAATGTGATTAAAACCAATCCCGACATCGTTATACCTGTTCGTCGCAATCAAACCACCATAATCTACACTCCAAACTTCACCGTTGACCGTGATGATGTCAATGAAGGTTCAAGTATCGGTGTCGATGAAGGTTTTGATGATGAAATAGTTGTAAATTTTTAAATTAATAATCACAAAATATAAACTAAAATGAAGAAAATTTTATTCTATGCCACAGCATTAACCATGGCAATGACTTCGTGTCAGCAAGAAGATTTTCAGATGTCAATTGCAGAAAATGGCGAAGGAAATTTCAACATTACGATTGACGCACCCGAAGCAATGAATTCTTCCCGTTCGTACACACTCGGTGCGGGCGATGCACTCTACGGGGCTCAAAGTTCAAGTGCTCTCGGCGGACTTACCAATGTCGATTGGTCTGCCTACGACCTCCGTTATAAGGTGGTGGTCTATCAGAAAAACACCATTTCTGACGGCAACTTTGAATACATACCGGTATTAACTCGCGTAGAGACTGTCGACACTTATCAGAGCGTTTCTTTGTCATTCCGTCTAACCACAAACCGAACATACAGGGTTGTGGCGTGGGCCGATTTCGTTACGCAAGGCTCGACCGACGACCTTCACTACGACACTTCGGATTTAACGAACATCACTTGCCTGGACGAAGCGGAACACATGCTCAACGACGAGAGCCGCGATGCTTATTTTGCAGCAGCAGATTACACTATCGGTGCTGATGATATAAGCGCAAGCATTATGCTGCGTCGACCATTTGCCAAAATACGTTTCGTCACTACCGATTGGGCACTCGACGACCTTGAAATGCCGGATGAATTTACGCTTACTTATCACAATTGCACTATCTACAAGGGCTTTGACGCCGTCTCTTCTGCCTGTGTGAATCCTGTTGTATTGGGCAATGCCGATAGCAGCGACGTTATCAGTTGCAAAGGCACAATTAATAAAAATATCAAGGAATATGCTCTGAATTATGACCAAGTAAGTCAAAACCGTACTGTCGTTGTCGACTATCTCTTTACGCCGCCAGCCACTCTCAATGCCATACATATGGATTTATCTCCAACAGGGCTTGCCACTCGTTCTCTTGACGTTGATATCCCCACACGTAGAAATTTTTTGACTACAATTTTGGGTAACTTCTTAACAGGAAGTTTGACAGCCACTTTTGAGGTGGATGAACTGATGCGCAACGAGTATAACGATTATTACCTCACTGCCGCTGAGGCATTCCCGGCTGTTGAACCGGCAAAAGATTCCGATGGCGCTTTCCTTATCTCTTCTCCAAATGAACTCGTTTGGTTACAACAATATCTCAATTCTGTTCACAGTCATCCTTCGATGACCGTGAAACTCGTCAAAGACATAGACCTCGAGGGATATCATTGGACTCCGATGAATTATCATTCAAGCGACGAATATGACAATTTGTTTAATTTGTTGTTTGATGGTCAAGGCCATAAGGTTGTTAATATAAATATTGATGCTTCCGGTGTTTCAATTGACAAAAATGTCGGATTCTTCTCTAGAATCAACAACGGTATAGTCAAAAATCTTACTATTGAAAATATCACCATCAATAATTCTATCCACGTTGTGGGTGGTATCGCAGGTGAACTCTACGGAACGCTGGAAAATTGCAATGTCAATCAAGTATTTGTGCGCCAACCGGATTATGACACCATCTTAGTAAATAAGTATAATTTTGGTGGTATGGTCGGTGTATGGTGTGCAACCACTCCGGAGTCTGCTATTATGAAGAATTGTCACGCTGTCAATGTAAATCTTCAGACTGCCGGTCGATGTGGCGGTATTGTCGGTTGGATAGATAATTTCGACATTGACTATCCACACACTTTTGAAGATTGCTCCGCTCGTGAAATCTGTCTTAATGATGTGGTTTATCCGGGATATACAAACTATTATGACTATTGGCATCAATGCACAGGCTCTATTGTTGGTTATGTCAACACAGGTGAGATTACTTTCCGCAATTGTTCACAATCTGATTGTACATATATTTTCGGTTACGCGAAACAAGAAAATATGGTAACTCTCCATACCGGCGACGAGGGTGGTAACTTCACATATACGGAACCATTTACCAACCAAGTCGTTAAAGTTGGTCCCGAACATAAGTTCTATGGCTATAGCGCTGTCCGCGATATTATCTATCACGAAGAATAATCCAAACGATTCGAAATAATCAGCAAAATCAGCGCGGACGTATCGAAATCGGTGCGTCCGCGCTGTGTCTCGGCTGAGGCTAATGCGGCAAATG
>JBJEDO010000127.1:0-31086 GCA_051872155.1 Candidatus Limisoma sp. | reverse complement strand
GTATCGAAATCGGTGCGTCCGCGCTGTGTCTCGGCTGAGGCTAATGCGGCAAATGTGACAGATAGGTCATTCACTCATCCCCTCATCCCTCTCCGCTCTCCACTTTTATTTGGTAATCTGCCGAAATGTTTGTAATTTTGCTGAATAAAACTTTACATACTGATGAACAAGACGTATCGCAACGAAGACAATCTGAAGCAAGCAGTGGAGATGCTTGCCGACAGACAGTCGATAAGCAATATGTGTCATATGCGGCTCTGCGGAGAACCATTGCCGTCGCAGCAGGCGGTGAAGAGCATTATCGACCTTACGCGCATGATACTTTTCCCCGGTTTTTTCGGCTCGGAAGGCGTCAATTCTTACAACCTCGAATATGTCATCGGTATTCGCTGTGAGGAACTTAACAACATCTTAACCAACCAAATAACCGCTGCACTCGCTCTGCAAAAAGGCTGTGGCGAAGAAATCGACTTGCCGCGCCTCGAGAAGCAGGCGGCAGACATGTCGGTGCGGCTCATCAGTCAACTTCCCGAGATGCGCCGTGTGCTGCACACCGACGTCAGCGCCATCTATCGCGGCGACCCGGCGGCAGCGAGCCACGAGGAGGTAATTTACTGCTATCCGAGCATTCGTGCCATCACGAACCATCGCATAGCGCACGCTCTGCACGTTATGGGTGTGCCCGTGCTGCCGCGCATGATTAGCGAGATGGCGCACAGCGAAACCGGCATCGACATCCATCCCGGAGCAACTATCGGCGAATATTTTGCCATCGACCACGGCACCGGCGTGGTTATCGGCGCTACGGCGATTATCGGTAAGAATGTGAAAATCTACCAAGGCGTCACGCTTGGCGCAAAAAGTTTCGACTGCGACCCCGAAGGCAATCCCATCAAGGGCATAGCGCGTCACCCGATTATCGGCGACGATGTGGTTATCTACTCCAATGCCTCGATTCTGGGACGTATCACCATCGGCAACGGCGCCGTTATCGGCGGTAACATCTGGGTGACCGACGACGTTGCCCCCGGCGAGAAACTCACTCAAGCAAAAGCAAATAACATTTTACGATTTAAGCAAGATATATAGATGAAAGACGAAATGCAACTCGTTGCCAAGACGTTTAAGGGTCTTGAAGACGTATTGGCTGAAGAACTGCGACAACTGGGAGCCGGCAACGTAACGCCCGGGACGCGAATGGTGTCGTTTACCGGCGACAAGCGGATGCTCTATAAGGCGAACTTCTGCTGCCGCACGGCGTTGAAAATTCTCAAACCGATAGTATCGTTCAAGGCGCGCGACACCGACGAACTCTATGAAGAGGCTAAGCGCTTCGAATGGGATACGTTGCTTGGCGCCGACGAGACGTTTGCCATCGACTCGACTGTCAACAGCGAGGAATTCCGCCACTCGAAGTTTGTGGTCTATCGCGTCAAAGATGCCATCGCTGACTACTATATGGAGAAATATGGACGCCGTCCGTCGATTCGCTTGGTCGGTGCCGATATGCAGTTGAACGTGCACATCTACAACAACGAGGTGACCATTTCGCTCGACAGCTCCGGCGAATCGCTCTACAAGCGCGGCTATCGTGTCGACCAGACCGAAGCACCCATCAACGAGGTGCTTGCCGCCGGACTTCTGCTCAAGGCGGGTTGGGACGGCAGCCGCAATCTCATCGACCCGATGTGTGGCTCCGGAACGTTCCTCATTGAGGCGGCGTTGATTGCCACTAACACCTATCCGGGCATCTTCCGCAAGTCGTTTGCCTTTGAGCGTTGGAAAGATTTCGAGCCCGACTTGCTCGACGAAATCTACAACGACGACTCGCAAGAGCGCTCTTTCGACTACAAAATCTACGGCTCCGACATATCAGCCAAAGCAATCGGCATAGCCACGCGCAACGTCAAGAGTGCCGGCGTTGCCAAATACGTCGACCTGAAAGTTATGCCTTTCGAAGACTATACCGAAGCGCCCGCCGACGGCATGCTCATCACCAATCCGCCCTACGGCGAACGATTGAGTCTCGACGACGTCGACGCTTTCTACGACATGATTGGCTCGAAGTTGAAAAACGTGTTCAAAGGCTATCACGCATGGATAATCGCTCACAAGCCGGAGCACTTCAACGCCATCGGACTCAAGCCGTCGACCAAGTTGGAGGTCAACAATGGCGCACTCGACTGCGAATTCCGCGAATATGTGATGTTCGACGGCACGTTTGCCGAGTTCCGCAAGCAAGGACGCACCATCAAAGGCGAGAAGAAAGAGCGTAAAGTCGATGTCGGCGAGCGTCGTGACGAACGCAGTCGTCGCCGCGACCGCCGCGAACCGCCGCGCAATGCCCTCGAACGCGAATATCGCAAGCCCTTCGGCGAACGTTTCAAGGATAAGGAAAATCGTGAGGAACGCGACGAGCGTCGCGAACCGACCAAGGCTGAACGCTTTGTGCGTTTCCGCAAGCCGCGACTCTATTCCGAAGAGGAAGTAAACCGCAAAGGTGAAGTGACCATGCGTCACCGCCATAAAAAAGAGACTGATTCAAGCGAAGATTAATCATATAAAACAACCGACACGATGAAGCATACCGTACTATTGCTCGGCTCAGGTGGCCGCGAATGCGCCTTGGCATGGAAACTCAGCCAAAGTGCCAACCTCGAGAAACTCTACATCGCTCCCGGCAATGGGGGTACCGACCGTTATGGCGAAAACGTGGCGCTCAGTCCGCTCGATTTCGAAGCCGTTAAGGCGTTCACAGTGAGCCACGGCGTGACAATGGTGCTCGTAGGCAACGAAGACCCGTTGGTGGCAGGCATCTACGACTTTTTTGCAGCCGATGCGGAGTTGGCTTCCGTGCCCGTCATCGGTCCGTCGAAGGCAGGCGCACAACTCGAAGGCAGTAAGGATTTTGCCAAAGGTTTTATGCAGCGTCACGGCATCCCCACGGCGCGCTATCTGAGTGTCGACGCATCGACTGTCGACAGCGGTAAAGCGTTTCTGCGCACTCTGTCGGCGCCTTATGTGCTCAAAGCCGACGGACTCGCTGCAGGAAAGGGTGTGCTGATTGTGCCTACGCTCGACGAGGCAGACCGCGTGCTCGACGATATGCTTGGCGGTATGTTCGGCACGTCGTCGTCGCGAGTTGTCATCGAAGAATTCCTTTCGGGCATCGAATGCTCGGTGTTTGTGCTCACCGACGGCACGAGCTACAAAGTGTTGCCCGTTGCAAAAGATTATAAGCGCATCGGCGAAGGCGACACCGGACTCAACACGGGCGGTATGGGCGCCGTTTCGCCGGTAAGTTTTGCCGACGAAGAGTTTATGGCGAAAGTCGATAGCCGAATCATTCGCCCCACGCTCGACGGACTCCGTCGGGAGAACATCACCTACCGCGGCTTCATCTTCTTGGGACTCATCAACGTCGGCGGCGAGCCGATGGTGATAGAATATAACGTGCGCATGGGCGACCCCGAAACCGAGGTCGTTATGTTGCGCCTCGACGCCGATTTGGTCGACCTGCTCGAAGGCGTGGCTACCGGCACGCTTGCCGTCCGCGTTATGGCTATCGACCCGCGCTATGCCGTGACCGTTATGCTCGTTTCGGGCGGATATCCCGGAAGTTACGAGAAAGGCAAGTCCATCAGCGGACTCGCGGAGCCGACCCGCAGCATCGTGTTCCACGCCGGAACGCGTCGCACCGACGAGGGTATCGTTACCGCCGGCGGTCGCGTGCTCGCCGTGAGCAGTTACGGCGCCGATAAAGCCTCGGCATTGGCTACGTCGTTCGACACCATCAGCCACATCGCTTTCGAAGGCGCATATCATCGCCGCGACATCGGTTTCGACCTCAAATAAGTCGTATCGGTCCGATTTTCTGCCCTTTTTAGCCGGTCGCATTGACCGATAGAATGTTATTTTGTATCTTTGCAATATGAATAACGACGAAATAATCATACCGTGGCACGAGGCGCCGACGACGCCCGATGCCGCCAACCCATACCGCGTAGGTCCCGCTGTCGACCGACGCCTGCGCATCACCGGTCATGCTCCCGACTCCAACGAAACTACGCCCGAGTCGGAAAAACGCACCGTACTCGACTATCAGGATTTGCGCAAGATGGTGCCTTTCTTCGAAGGCAAACCCAAGTTGGTCAAGACGTTGATGAAAATGATTGGCTTGGAGCAGGTCAACTACTTCCATCATCGCAACTTAAACACGCCGGGAGCCGACTTCGTACGCGGCTTGCTCGAAGACTTCCGCATCACGTTGCGCGTCGACGGCGCTCACGTGCTCGACAATCTTCCCGAAGGGGCATTCATCACCGTGTCTAACCATCCGTTCGGCGCGCTCGACGGTATTATGCTCATCGACCTGTTGGCGAGCCGTCGCAGCGACTACAAGGTGATGGTCAACATGATACTCAACTACATCCGCGGTATGCGTCCCAACTTCATTGCCGTCGACCCGCTGGCTTCCGACAATCCCGAGAAGCGTGCGGCTACGATGCGCGGCATCCGCGAGGCTATGGTGCACGTGCGCAACGGCCATCCGCTGGGTTTCTTCCCCGCCGGTGCTATGTCGAACGTCACACGGCATCTGACCATCGAAGACCGCCCTTGGCAACCTAACATCATTCGTCTCATTCAGCAACTCAACGTGCCCGTGATTCCTATCTTCTTCCACGGACGAAACTCGCTGATTTTCCAAATATTAGGCATTATTGATTGGCGTCTGCGCACGTTGAGGCTTCCACGTGAGGTGGTTTCGCACATCGATGAGACCTACCACATCTCCGTGGGCGACCCGATTACCACCGAAGAGCAGAAAGCCGTCGGTTCGGTCGACGAACTTGGCAAACTGCTCCGCGAGCGCACCTACGAGTTGCGCAATCGCAAGTGATATGTATAAAAACGGTTGAAGACTTAACATGAAATATCGAAAAATATGAAAAAATACGGTTTGATTCTTCTGAGTTTGGCGGCTGCGAACGTGTCGGCACAAGTGCCGGTGACGCAGACCGATGCCGAAGGCTACCTCGCCCGCGGCAAGCAACTCTACGAAATAAGAAACTACACCGGCTGCATCGACCAACTCGGGGCAATGCGTCAATTCGACGCCCCGACCGACCTCGTCGAAGAAGCCGAATACTATAGCGCAATGGCGCACTATCGCCGCGGCGACGGCGTCGACGCCTTGCGCGCTTTCGTTGCCGCACATCCTGCGTCGGTGCGTCGCGCCAACGTCTGGTTTGCCATCGGTAACGAATACTTTCTGCGCAGCGCATTCGCCAATGCCTTGAGCGCTTACGCAAATGTGCCGCAGACGGCTTTCGCCGGCAACGAAGACGCCGACCTTACCTATCGTCGCTCGTTCTGCCACCTCCGTATGGCGGAATTCGACAAGGCTAAAGAAGGCTTCGACCGCTTGCGCTCCGACCGCCGCTACAGCGAATGTGCCGACTTCTATACGGCTTACATTCAGTACAGCAAAGCCGACTACGCAGCCGCCGAAACCGGTTTCCGCCGTGTGCGCTCCGGCTCAAAACTCTACAACGAGGCGCGCTTCTACATCGGTCAACTGCGCTTCCACGATGCCGACTACGCTACCGCCGTGCAAATCGGTAACGCACTCGTCGACTGCGAATTTCCCGACGATATGAAGGCTGAACTCTATCGCTACGTCGGCGAGAGCGAGTATCACCTCGCCAACAACGACCGCGCAATCAACCTGCTTAAGCGCTACACCGAACTTTGTCAGGGCACGCCGCAACGCACGTCGCTCTACATCCTCGGCGTTGCCGAATTTCGTGAGGGTAACGACGAAGCGGCTATCGCTCAACTTACCGACGTCGTTGCCGAACCCGATGCGCTCGCCCAAAGCGCTTACCTCTACATCGGTCAGGCTTACCTCCGGCAAGACAACGTCGATGCCGCTGCTATGGCGTTCGAAAAGGCTTACAAGATGGACCTCGACCGCGACGTGACCGAAACCGCACTCTACAACTACGCAATCGCGCAAAGTAAGGGCGGACGCGTGCCGTTTGCCAATTCCGTGACGATTTTCGAGGACTTCCTCAACCGATTCCCCAATTCGAAGAATGCCGCGCAGGTCGAAGACTATATCATCAATTCGTATATGGCTGACCGCAACTACACCAGCGCACTCGCCACGATTGCCAAACTGCGTAAGCCGTCCGAAAAGATGATCCGCGCCAAGCAGAACATACTCTATCACCTCGGAGTTCAGCAGTTCAATGCCGGACACACCGCCGACGCCGTCAAGTCGCTCGAGCAGGCTGCCGCGCTCGCTTCGCACGACAAAGCCGTTGCCGCCGAAACTCAGCTCTGGCTCGCCGAAGCATACTACAAAAATCGACGCTACAGCGACGCCGAAACCGCTTACCGCAAGCATCTCGCCAACGCCGGCAGAATGAAGTCGAACGACGCCGTTTCAAACTTCGGACTCGGCTACTCGCTCTACCAACAAAAGAAATACGAAGCCGCTCGCAAGGCGTTCACGTCTGCCGTCGACGGCTTGACCGGCTCGCTCAAAGGCGACGCCTACAACCGTATCGGCGATTGCTACTACTACGCGCGCAACTATTCGCAAGCCGCAACCTACTACGACCGCGCCCTCGCCGACGGCTCTTCGGCTGCCGACTACTCGCTCTTCCAGAAAGGCTTTATGCTCGGCCTGCAAAAGCGTCACGACGAAAAAATCAAGACGATGGACAAAGTTGTAGCCGACTATCCTTCGTCGGTCTACGCCCCCAAAGCGCTTTACGAACGTGCGCAAGCCTACATCGCTCTGGGTAAAAACGAGGCGGCGGAATCGACCATCCGAAGCCTGATGAAGAAATATCCCAAGAGCAGCGACTCGCGCGCCGGACAGTTGCAACTGGCGATGCTTCTCAACGCTCAAGGTCGCGTTGCCGATGCCAAGAAGGAATATCGCGCGCTCATAAAGAGTGCCCCGACAAGCGACGAGGCTAAAGCCGCCGCCGAAGACTTGAAGGTGATTTACGCTAACGAGGGCAACCTCGCCGAATTCGCCAAATTTATGAAAGGCGTCGACAGTTCTTACCAAATCGACGAAAACGAGATGGACCGACTCACCTTCCAATCGGCTGAAAACGACTACATCGCCGACGGCAAAACCGCCAAACTCGCGGCTTACCTCAAGTCGTATCCCGCAGGCGCATACGCCGCACAAGCAAACTACTACCTCGCCGAAAGCTCCATTGCCGCCGGCAAAACCGACGACGCTCTTGCCTACGCCGAACGCGTTGCCGCTCTCGCGCCCGACGCTTCTATCGCCGAAAATGCGTTGGCTATCGCTTCCGACGTGCTTGCCGACACTCCCGCCTTGGAAAAGGCGAAAACCATCAACGAGCAACTTCTCAGCCGTGCGACCGTTGAGGCTAACCGCTGCAAAGCGTTGCTCGGGCTGATGAGATACTATCGCGAAAAGGGCAACAACGCCAAGGCGCTCGACTACGCTAACCGTTTGACAGACGCCACCGTTGCCGACGACGACCTCGTCGAAATCGAATATACCCGCGCTGCCGCACTCGCCGCTACCGGGAAGACCGCCGACGCCATCAAGGCTTACGCCGCTCCCGCTCAAAAGCCGCAGTCGCTCTACGGCGCTCGCGCTTCGGTCGAACTCGCCGAACTCTACATCAAGTCGAACAAGCTCAGCGATGCCGAACGAGTGCTCAAACGCCTCGTCGACACCGGCACGCCCCACCAATACTGGCTCGCTCGAGGATTCATCGCACTCAGCGACGTCTATGCCCGCCGCGGCGATAAATTCCAGGCTCGAGAATATCTCCTCAGCCTCAAAGAAAACTATCCCGGCACCGAAAGCGACATCTTTGAGATGATTAATACCCGCCTCAACGAACTCGGCTCTAAATAATCATGACTATTATGAACAAATCAGCCATCATACTACTTTGCGTAATTGCCGCCACGGCGACTGCTTACGCTCAAGACGAGAAGGACCTCAACAAAACTATCGTCGTCGAAAAAGAATTTGTGCCCGTCGAAATCAAAGCTGTAAAACCCGTTGCGCAACCCAAAGAAGCGCCGGTAACTACCGAAAAAGTGCAACTCCGCTTCAGCGACCGGACGCTGCCCGCTCAGTTCGAGCCGCAAGCCGTCGTGCAATCGCCGATTGCCTATCCCGACGAGTCGCTTGCCAAGTTCCGCCGCCGCGGATACCTCGACTTTGCCATGGGCAACTACCTCAACATCGTCGGCTCGGCAGGCTATCGCATCATCGACAAAGAAAAAACCTCTTTGGGCGTTTGGTTGCAACACAATTCGACTTCAGCCGACCTCCTCGACGATACCTCTAACGACAAAGGCGAAAAGTTCAGCGACCCCGAAAAGCAAAACATCATCGACGACCGCCTCGGCGTTGACTTCTACAGCAAGCTCCGCCGCGGCATCATCGACGCTTCGCTCGGCTATCACTTCAGCAAGTTTAACTACTTCGCCGCCATCGACAACGCCACCGACGACGATAAGGAAAAACAAGGCGTCAACGATTTCCGCATGGCTCTCGGTTGGCGTAGCCTCGACGACGCCGTGACGCGCTATCGCCTCGGCGCCGAATTCAACTACTTCGGCTTCGACTACGGCAAACTCAAAAGCGACAATATCGACGGCTTGAGCGAAATCGACTTCCGCCTCAAAGCCGCCATCAGCCAAGTGTTCGGCGAAAACTCTTATGCCGGGGTCGACGCAGCATTCCAACTCGTCGGGCTTGACAACATTGCCACCGTCGGGCCGGAACTCGATTCCGAAACATTCGGCATGGTTAGCCTTACGCCAAACTACGAGAAACGCACCGACAATATGCGTCTGCGCATCGGTGCTCGCGTCGACATCTCGTTCAACAACGGCTCAACCTTCCGCATTGCCCCCGACGTGAAGTTCGACTACGCATTCAGCGACGTCGTGTCGCTCGCAGTCGACGCCGTCGGCGGAAACACCATCAACACCGTCCACAACGTGTTTGCACGCAATCGCTACATGGCGCCCTCCGTGCAATTGCCCACAACCTATACACTCCTCGACGCAACCGCAGCCATCCGCCTCGGGCTCATCAAAGGATTCAGCATCAGCCCCTTCGTCGGCTTTGCCGCAACGCGCCATAGCATCGTGCCTTCTATGCCGTTCAGTCCCACAACCGGACAAATCAGCTATGCCGACATCGACCTCAACGGCTTGAAAGTCGGCTTGGAACTCGGCTACCGCTACGGCTCGATTGTCGATTTCGCCGCTAAATACGCCTTCACGCCGCAAGACGAAGACAGCGGATACGTCGTCGACGATAACCGCGCCGAGCACAACTTCGACGCTACCGTCAACGTGCGCCCAATCAGCAAACTCAGCATCGGCATCGGCTACCGCCTGCGCGCACTCCGCACCGTCAGCAGCGTTAACGCTACCGAAGACGGCGGAAAGGACTATTCGTCGAAATTGCTCAGCAACATCTCCAACATCAACCTGTCGGCGTCGTACCAAATCAACGACCTCGTCAGCGTGTTCTGCAACGCAAACAACCTGCTCAACCGCGAATACGAATTCTACGACGGAATCCCCGCACAGAAATTCAACATCCTCGGCGGAGTAGGGTTGACCTTCTAAGTCGAGACGTTCGTTAAATCAAATATTTTGCCTATCTTAGCAAAAAATATCCTATCATGAGAAAATATTTGCTACTCTTAGCCATAACACTAACCTACGCGACAGGCTACTGCTTTAGCCTCGAAGCCACACGTTTCCACTGCGCCGACGACACGGTCAAAATCAACCGACTCCTCGCCGATGCAAAAGCGGCAGGGCTCTCTACGCCCAACCAATATATGCTCTTCTTCGGCGAGCAACTCCTCGGCACGCCCTACGTGGCGAACACCCTCGAAGGCGATAAAGAATATCTGACCATCAACATCGACCAACTCGACTGCACAACATTCGTCGAGACGCTTGTAGCCCTCACGCGCACAGCCATCCAGCAGTCGCCAACGTGGTATACCTACGCTGCCAACCTCGAGCGTATACGCTACCAAGGCGGAAAAGTCGACGGCTACGCATCGCGCCTGCACTACATCAGCGCATGGATTGTCGAAAACGCCGCCGCAGGCGTTGTCCGCGAAGTGACGTCGACCATTCCACATGCCGACACCCAAATCAAGTCGCTCTACTATATGTCAGCCAACCGCGACAAATATCCCGCGCTTGCCGACAGCGCAAATTTTGCCGGTATCAAAAAACTCGAAAGCGGCTACAATATGCACATGTCGCCGCTGTTGCGCAAAAACGACCTGATGAAGAAAGAAGTTATCGCCTCGTTGCACGACGGCGATATCGTTTGCCTGACCACCAAAACCGAAGGGCTCGACGTGATGCACCTCGGCATTGTGAAGTTCGACGGCAAGAAGCCGCACCTGCTCCACGCCTCGTCGACGAGCAAGAAAGTCGTTGTCGACAAGTACGACCTCTACGAGATGATTCGCCCGATGCGCAATTGCACCGGCGTCCGCATCCTCCGCGTCACCGACAACTAACTCGGTTATTCGGCGCTATCGCGCGGTTAATGCGTTGACAATCAGCAGGGTAGGGTCGCGGCTTGCTGCGACCGGGCAGCCGAGCGGAGTAAATATGGTTACCGTCAAGATGCTAGCTCGAAGAGCTTGCGACACTCGGTTAACCCCGCCTTGCCGCTTGCGGCTAGGTGGGGATGCAACTGATAATCAACAAAATGAGCTAAATTGCATAGATTTTGCTCATTTTGCAGAGCGCTAAGTCGGAGACTTCGCAACCCATAGAATAGAGCATTCGCCCGCAAATGACAACAAAAGACAACAATCCCCTCTTGAGAATAATCGAAAAACATATTACATTTGCAAAAAAAGCAAAAAAAAGTAGCAGTCCGGCGAAATTTTTTATTAAAAGACTAAATTTTTCGCAAATTTTTATATATTTGCAAAAGAAAGCAAGTCTTCCGGATGCTGAAAGGCAAACGTAGACTCGCCGACTGAGATAAAATATTTTGCAATAAGTGCACACTTATTCTTGCCGATGAACCTAGGAAATTCATTACAGACAAGAGAATGAGATGAGCGCTTCTTGCACATCTATCTTCAATTCTGCTGATTCGGTTACAACAGAATAAGGTAAGAGGTGCGGACTGCTGCTTTTTCATTGTCATGGCAATTCCTAGGGCCTATCGGCTGAAAAAGCGATTGAGTCCGCACTCTTTGCGTCTTGTAGAATACCGTCGAAGGACTCCGACACACAAACCATTATAGGACTATGACTTTGATTGAAAAAGTTACCGAAGACGTTCAAAATTTCCTGGGAAACCAAAAAAATGGTCCTTTTATGAACGAGCGCGACTTGCAAATGCACCTCGCCATTGCGCTCAAGAACTCCAACAACTACGACAAAGTAGAGGTAGAATACTATGTGCCTCTAAAGGCATTGGGTAAATCCTACATTTGGAAAAACGAGATGAAGGTCGATATTGTTGTTGAGAAAGACGGCGAGTTCATCCCCATCGAGTTGAAGTACAAGACGAAGAGTATTCCCGGCTTGCAAATTCCCCGATTTAATGAAACACTCGACGGCACCGAAATCATTAAAGACCAAAGTGCGCAAAATCTTGCCAAATACGCTTTGTGGAAAGACGTTCGCCGTATTGAGTTGTTGAAAAAACGATTCAATGCAGTAACCGGTGGTTTGGCGCTAATCCTGACTAATGACTCGACTTATCAAAGCATACCCAGAAAGGGTACGGCATCCTTCTCACATTCAATAGAAGCAGGCAAGCATGGTAAAGAGCGAGGCGCGCTCCTTAGCCTTCCCGCGTTCACATTGGACAAAGCATACACTATCACCTGGAGCGCCGAGTTGGACAAAAACAACCCTAATCAGTTCGAATACATTCTTCTACAAGTCTAAACACAAAACAAATAAAACCATTATAAAAATGAAATTATCCGAGATTATTGAAAGAAACATCTGTTATGGAATGCTACAAATCGGACGTATTGCAATTATGTTGTTTGCGAGTATAACATTTGTTTCGTGTGATGAAAAACAAGATGTGACATTGGGTAATGACACCAATGCGAAGATGGAAGAATTGAAAGCGACAGGAGAACTTTCTACAGTTGAGTACACAATCGAGAAAGTGATTAAAGCGGAAGATTGTTCGAAGTGGAAATTGGGCGATCGGAAAATATTATTTGCTTGCAAAGCATACGTCGAGGGAGGTTTGGATTTGACAAAATATGATGCAAGCAAGACGGTCATAGACGAGGCAAACAAGTCAATTGTAATGACGCTTCCCAAGCCGACGTTGCTCTCTCTTAATATCCCGGCGGAAGAGATTGCGCTCAAGTATGAAAAAACTTCGGGTTTGAGATATAAATTCGATTCAAAAGAGCGTATTCAAATTTTGCAACAAGGGGAGAGTGATATTAAAGAGGATGTTAAGGACATGGGAATCCTTGACGATGCAGAAACAAACGCTACATTGTATTTTACTTCATTATTAAAATGTATTGGATATAATACGGTAACAATCAAATACGAATAACATATGAAAAAGATATTGTATATAGTCATAACTATAGTACTTGTTGCTTGTGGGGCGTTTTTCGCAAACAAGTTCGGAGTAATCTCGTTTGATGAGTTGTTTGGTGACGATGGAATAAAAGTTGAAAAGACAAAAAGTGTCGTAACTGAGATAAAGAAAATATCAAAACTTACTACCGCTTGTTATTATGGTGAAATCCCAATAACCAATAAGAAAAAAAGTAGCATTGCCAATAGTAAGGTGGGAAATGCTTTGTCGTCGATAATGGGAAAAAACAATGCTCTGATGGAAGATGAGATGTGTGTTATTATCAATGGGAAGGTCAGAGCGGGCTATGATTTGTCGGAAATGTCCGACAGCGATTTCTCAATTGGTGGCGACTCTATTGTAATAACAATGCCCGAAGTCAAAATTTTTGATGCAATAACCAATCCATCGGATGTTGATATATTCGTCGAAAGTGGGGAATGGTCGCATGCGGAGATAACAAAGTTAGAGCAAGAGGCGAATAAGAAACTTCTTGCTGATGCTAAGTCTGCGGGTATTTTAGACAAAGCAAAAGAATCGGGTCTGCAACAACTTGAAACCATCTTCAAATCATTAGGATATAAACGTATTATATTTAATTAATCGTCAATCACTTTAAACAAATCTATTATGGGAACGCAACCGAAAACAAAGGCGGAAATTATGAAGAAAATCGCCGATAAAAGGGCACGGATTGCTCGACTGCAAGCCGATAAGTCATATCCGTATGTTAGCAAATATGCCAAATATCAAATGTCGTGTCAAATAGCGACTCTTAGAGGCGATATTGCTCGGCTGAAGGCTCAACTGCATGATACAAGGGCAATCCTCTGATTGATGTAATTTCCTATCTTTTTTAATTTAAAACTATCCAATATTAACATTAAAATATTTTTAGTTATGGCAAAAGAATTGAAAATTGATGGCCGTATGAAGGTCAAAACATTGAAGTCGCAATTTAAGGCTGCCTTTGGCGCAACTTTGAGAGTTTATAAAGGCAAGAAATTTGCTGACGATGATGCAACACTTGCTTCAATCAGAGGTGAAGGCGCAAAAGGTGGCGAGTTTACCGTTGGCGGAAATTTGAAAGTCGCTTCGTTCGAAAACAAGGTTAAAGAACTTTATGGTATTGAAGTTCAAGTAGCAACTGCCGATGACTCAAAACTTGCCGACAATAGCATTACATTGGTTGCTGCAGGCAAGTAATAAGTGTGAAAGATGATAGGTCGGGGTGTTGCATTTACAACATCCCGAACCTATCTGTTTATCTCCAATTACGATGAGCAAGCTATTGGATGATTTGTTCATTAGCGATGGTATAATTGAATGGCGACGATATAATAACGAAGTTGATATTTTCAGCCGATTCACAGCCGACGAATGGCACAAAATAGCATCTGATATAGTGAACAAAGATGACTGGGCGGATTTGCTCTGCGATTATTCGGAATTTGTGAAATGCTTCCTGCTTTGGAAATTGTCATACAACCTGCCTATTGGCTTTGTCTATCTTTTGCGAGAGCCTGACGACGATGTTGTGTCGATTCATGGCGGAGGTTGGGAAAAATCGCTTGGCGCTTCTTTGCTATATCGTAGGGCGTTAAAACTTTTGGCAAAAACGTTGCTCGAGCGAGGATTCCGAGTGCGTTCAAGTTGTAGCAGTGACAATCGTCGAGCCGAGCGTTTTCTCAAAGGCGTTGGCTTTGTTCCATATAGGCGTCGTAGTGGAGTAGTCAATTTTTGGATAAACAAAAAGCGAATTTAAATCAAATATTTAAAACTATTAATATGGTACAAAAAACGAAATCCGGAAAGGTGGATAAACGCACCAAAGAAGGAAAAGAAATAGCCGCTCGTATGGCAAAAGCCCGCAAGGCAAAAGGTAGTCTGAAAAATAGAATTAAACGATTATTTAAATAGATATGAAAGCAACAATGGACGATTTTGCAGCACTTCTTGCTGCAGCAATATGGGCTGATGGCGTGTATGCCGAGGCTGAGACAATCACTTTGGAAGAAATCGCTGATGTTTTTGAACTCAATGCTGACGAATTGAAAGCGGCGGTTGAGGGTGAATTGGAAATAATTAAGGATTTTGATGATGCTAAAATGCAAGAATACTTATCGCATGCCGGTGCCGGTGTCGAACGAGAAGAAAGTATGCTTGTTTTTGAAGCTATTATGCAACTGTTGTTGTCAGACGGTGTGCTTTGTCGCGAAGAAGTCCGGAATCTGCTTGTAGCTGCTTCCGTCCTCGACATTGATACGGAAGAAGTAGTTTTGCTCGTGGCTGATATGATAGCGTCTGAACCTGAAATGACTGTGACATTAGAATAATACTTGGAAATGGATAAAATCAAAGTTTACGGACGTGCGCAGAATCGCACTGCTCTTGGCATTGCTCATGCTTATATGGTAATGAATCCGCAAGCCACTCTCGAGGACTTGCGAAAGGCCTTCCCCAATAGCTTGTCGCCCGACAAAGGTGTGAAAGAAAATTTCGTGCTAAACGAAACAAAAGACGAGCATGACGGTTGGAAAGGGTATTTCCGCGAGCCGGATGAACTGCTGCATATGGGTGATGGCTCGTTGGTGGCTATGAATTCTATGTGGACTGCTGCAAGTTTTCAGCGCATTGTCGAAAAAGCCAAAGAGTATGACATTACAGTCGCTGAGTTCTCTAAAGTGGCTGCAGGTGAAAAAGGCGGTTTCCGTCTTGAATATCTCAACGGTTACGTAGCACCGGCAGCTAAACCGAAATCAAAAAAGTTGCTTTGGATTGTCATTGCTGTCGTTTTGTTGTTAGCCGCGATTGCAGCGTTCTTTTTTCTGAATAATGGCAAAACGGAGGCTCCTGTTGTTGCAGCTCCTGTAGATACTGTTGCTCCTACTCCTGTTGATACGGTTATCATCGCAAAAGTGGAGACAATTGAACAAAACTTTAACGCCGCTCAATTTCAAAAGAACTCGGCAGAACTTACCGATGCCGCCAAGCAAGTGCTTGTAGAACTCGTGCAAGTGCTTAAAGAAAATGAGGCTTTGAAAGTCCGAATTATCGGGCATTCTTCAGTTGAGGGCAACGAGGCTCACAATCAACAGTTGTCGGAACAACGGGCACAAGCCGCTGCCGACTTTCTTTTAACTGCCGGCATTGATCAGTCGCGCGTTACAGCCATTGGAAAAGGGAGTTCCGAACCTGTGGATGCAGAAAACCTTGAGGCAAATCGTCGTACTGAATTTGAGGTGGAATAGGATAAGCAAACGAGATATAACACTATGGTTTCTTTGAAATCGTTTACTAATTCTCTGAAATCAGTTGCTTCAGAAGCGTATAAGGCAACCGCAGAGGCTGCTAAAGATGCTTCTAAAGCAACTGCAGAGGTTGCGAAAAGTTCTTCAAAATTCATAGCAAGTGTCGCTAAAGACTATGCAGAAGTTGTTGTAGATACAGCTAAAGATGCTACTGAATTTGTAGCCGATGCCACGCAAGATGCTCGTAAAGTTGTTGGTGAGGTTGCTCAAGACGCCTCAAGAGTTGCCGGCGAGACTGCTGTTGACGCTCGCAAGAAGTTTAACGACGTCTCGAAAAATGTTTCGGAAACTGCAAAAAAGGTCCGCCAGTCTATTGCAGAGAATGAAACATTGCAGTCTGTGAAACAATCAGCCGTCGATATGGCGCAACGAGCAGGTTCTGCTATTTCCGAGACAACGTTAAAGTGGAAGGATGATTTTGTAAGGTTCTTGGAAATTAAAATTAAGTCCTTACTTAAAAATCTTGATTTCCAAAAAACGATCTCGGATATCGAAAAAGTGGGCAAAGAGAAAAATATTGATGTAGCTCCGTTAGTGAAATTCATCAACCAACTTCAAAACTTCGCTGAAAATGAGTAACGATAAAAAAAGAATGGTGTATCCAATTGCCAATTTCTTAGAGAACGACCTCGATAAAGTTTTGGATATCGCTCTGATTGTGGCAAAGTTCGTATCGCTGCCCGGTCCTTTGTTGTTATGTCTTGAATTGCTTATCAAGCACAGAAAGAAAATAGCTATGGCTGTCGGATTGGTTAAGAAATGCGCACCTGATGAGGCTAAGACGCAATCGAGTGTGCAATCTTCGCAGAATGAGCAACCGCTCAGCCAGGAAGACTCAAAGCGCCGATTCCGTGATTTTGTTGAGGTTGCAAAGTCGAATGGTTCAGTGTCGAATGACGAACGTGAATTCCTTATTCCTCTTGGCCTGAAGACGGGTTATAGTAAGAAAGAAATAGAAGCAATGTTAGTAATCGATTGAAAGAGATAAAATGAGTCTTGAATATTATAAAAAGCAGATGATTGACCTTCGGGCTCGGCTCGCTAAGGAAAAAGAGGCAAAAAAGAAGGATAACGAGAGATATGCGGGATATATAAAGAATGCCTCGACGCCCTCGTCGAAGGCATCTTACCGCAAGCAGAAAATCGACCACGCTGTTTCGCACGACCGCACGATTGAGTCGATAAAACGACAAATAGAAAGTTGCAAAGCGAATATTGCTCGCGAAAGAAAAAATAAAAGATAGCATATGAAATCGAGTATTATCGACGTTCCTCGCCAAGCCGGACAGGACGATTTGTTCGGTATACAAGTCTATCAAGACGCTTTAGTGAAATATGTACAGCTTACCGACACTCCTATAACCATTGCTTTGCAAGGCGAGTGGGGGTCGGGCAAGACTTCGTTGATGAATCAATTAAGATACAATTTGTGCGACTGCGATAAGGCGTTATACTTGCCTGTGTGGCTGAACACGTGGCAATACTCATTGATGAAAACGCCGAATCAAGCAATTATGAGTATTCTTGAAGGAATTATCAACCAAATAGGTATGCTTAATCCTTCGGAGCACAAGTGGCAAGAGAGTCGCAAGAAAATAGGTGGTTTGTTTAAAAAGATAGCCTCGGTAGGCACGAAAGTGGCTGCAGGCGTGGCAGGTATTGAAGGCGAAGTTGTCGATGAGTTGTTCAGCAGCGAGGGCGAGGTTTCCGACATACTTCAACTGAAAACGGAAATTGCTCGACTTATTGACGATGCGCTTGCTCACGATAGCTCGCGTGTCGGCTTTATTTTCTTTATCGACGACCTTGATAGAATCGACCCTCCGATGGCTGTCGAAATCCTTGAATTGTTGAAAAATATTTTCGACTTGCCTCACTGTGTCTTTATTCTCGCTATTGATTATGATGTCGTAATTAAAGGTTTGAAGCCAAAGTTTGGCGAATTGACCGACAAAAACGAACGCGAATTCCGCTCGTTTTTCGACAAAATTATACAATTGCCATTCTCTATGCCTGTGGCGTCTTATTCTATCGATAGTTTTCTCGTTGATGCCTTGCGTAAAATCGAATTCTTTAACGAGGAAGAATTAAATGACTCTGTCGTGGCTGAAACATTGTCGGAGATAGCGCGTCTGTCGGTAGGCTCTAATCCTCGCTCGTTGAAACGATTGTCTAACACATTGGCTCTGATTTCAATCATAAATGAAATGCAGCCGGAGAAAGCCTCGCTCCATACCATTCAGATGAAGCAACTCAACTTCTCGTTAGTGTGTATGCAGATTGCCTATCCTTATATTTATAATCAGCTAACCGAAGAACCGGATTTCAAACAATGGAACGACCGTATTGCTTCTCGCTTGAAATTGCGACATCTTTCCGCAGAGGAGGCTGAAAGTCTCAATGCCGTCGAAGAATTCGATGAAGATTGGGAAAAAGTGCTATTCCGAATGTGCCAAAAAGAGACATATCTTAGCAATCGCGCTTTCTCTGTGTCGGGATTGCTTAACAAAATAGCCGACATTGTCAACGATGATACAAATCTGGGTAATATCATTCAGGCTACTCTCGAGCTTTCGGCAGTTACAAATCTAAAGGCTTTCGACGGTCCGCTGAAAAAGGTGTATAAATTTAATCGCGATTTGAACAACTACGTTTACCAAGGTAAGCAGTACACCCAAAAGACAAAACTTGTAAACGATGTTGTTTGCGACTATATTTTAGCGCATCCGCAAATCTCGTTCGACGAACTGTGCGAAGCATTCCGTGTAACTAAAAATATGACCAAGAAATTTATGCCGTTTGAACAATATCAACAAGAAAAGAAAGCCAAGGGCAAGGTTAGCTTTTTCGGAAACTTCAGCAGAAAAGATGCCATAAAAGTTGCCGACAATGAATTTCTTATTTGCTCCAATTGGCCAACGACTTCCAACGATAAGCCGGCGGATTTTACTTTCTTCCTCGAACGTTGTAAGGCGCTCGGTATAGAGATAGGTGTGTCTTAAATGTGCTTTGTGCATTTATAACGTATCTTTCCTCACTTTTAGCAGCTTTGTGCGTGCTTTTTTAGAGGGTGTATCAAAACGATTCTGTTGATTGATACACCCTCTAATGCTTATGAGTGTTTGCTTGCCTTATGCCGGGTGCCAAATTTTGTGGTCGGCGGTTGGCGGCTGTTGAGCGGCGCGGTGGCGGGCTATTCGTTTTTGTCGGTCGGCGTATCCTTTTGCAGCATGCGTATTTGGTTGCAGCGGTCGACGATGCGTTGTTGCGCCGGGTCGAGTGGCTGCACGTTTTCGGGTATGTCTTTTCTATATGGCGGGATTTTTTTCTCCGAAGTCATCTGCGTGAATTCGTCGGCTGTGTAGTATTCGATATCGGCGCAGTACACTTCGTCGAATCCTTTTACCTTTATCGTGTCGTCGGTGTTTAATATTCTCTTAAACCATTTGCCTCTTAAATCCATTACGAACGAGCAGGAACTTATAATAATGTCTTGATAGCCGTAACTGTGTTTGCTGTTTGTGCGAAAGATGGTTTTTCCGGTGTATTTATAGAAATCGGTAGTTGCTCCTAATGATTTAAGTACGTTCGGACTGTAGCAATTTTTGCCGGGCTTTATGTGTTCTTTAACGTAGTCTGTTTCGGTTTGGAATGTCTGAGGGGTTTTGGTGCATACGATGGTGCCGTATGGTTTTTTATAATAACCGGCTGTCCCTGATTCGAGTTGTTGGAGACTCTCCGGTTCGACTATATCAGTTTCCGGCTTTAACCCCGCCATTTCTGTGGAAAGTTCGTGCATGTTTCCCGGCTTGGTGTTGTAGGCAAAAGAGTCGGTGTCGTTCTTTTTTGTAAAACACATGTATCTATGTGTCTTGAGTGTGCGTCTTTTATTTAAGCCTTTCATCTTCTTCAGCTTCTCATTGAGAGGAATGAAGATGTCGAAGAATCCTTCTTCAATTGTTGAGTTGCATTTATCTTCATATTTAGCCGTGATAAACGATCTTTGATAACAAACAACGCGCATGATGTCTTTTGATTCGGGTTTTACGGTAACCTCGGGGAGCTTGTATGAGCGCTGAGCCATTTCGACGGTCATGTCGTTGCTCGACGCTTTGCCGTATTCGTATCCGAGGCACTGAATGTTGAGCGGAAAGTCGGATGGGGTGTCGGCGCTGAAGATTCCGTCTGCGTCGGTGAAGCCGATAATCGAGCCTTTGTTGTTGAATACGGCGGCAGACGAGATAGGTTGCTTGTTTTGCGCATCAACGACGGTAATTGCGCGTGTTGGCACTTGCATTGAGCATAAAAGCGCGGCAATGACTGCGGCGCACTTGATTAACGATGTTTTGTTTTTCATAACAATTTAGTTGTGATAATTTTTAGATAAGAACAATAATATATAATGACAAATTTATGGATATTTCGCGTTTTAAGCAATTTTCTGCGGTGATTTATTTTAATGATGCTGCGTTTAACATTTATTAGCAATAGCATTTTCTCTATAGCGCATTAATTATTTTTATAATGTATAACCTTATAATATGACATATATCATATTTATATATACCTATGTGTGCTAATTTTGCAGTCGAAATAGGGAAAACGCGAAAAAAAGCATTTTTTTTGAAAAAAAGTTGCGAAAAAATTTGCAGATAAAAAAAATAGTCGTAACTTTGCATCGCTTTAGAAAACTAAAGGGCGTTTAGCTCAGCTGGTTCAGAGCATCTGCCTTACAAGCAGAGGGTCGGCGGTTCGAATCCGTCAACGCCCACAAGAAGAAGCGATTGAAACTACTCAGTCGCTTCTTTTTTTTGTAAGTAGTAACACGATAAATAATATTAATGATGAAAAACGGGTTTTTAGTGGGGATAGCGATAGCGGCGATGGTGTCGGTGCCGATGGGCGTGAAGGCTCAGGCGGACTCGACCTCGATGCTGTCGTTGCCTAAGGCAATAGAGATTGCCTTGTCGGAAAGCCCTACCGTTAAGGTTGCCAACAACGAAATCACCAAGCAGGAGTACGGTCGCAAGGGTACGCTTGCTTCGTTGTTTCCGCAGATTGACTTCGGCGCCGACTACAGTAGGACGATTAAAAAGCAAGTGATGTATATGAGCGGGTCGATGCCGGGAATGTCGGGCTCGACCGAAGGCGAAGGCGAATCGGGCGAAAGCGAGGCGTCGTCGAAGGCAAATGCCGGAATCGCGGTGGGACGTAACAATACGTGGTCGCTGGGCTTCTCGGCTTCGTTGCCGGTGATTGCGCCGCAACTGTGGAAGCAGTTGAGCATTACCGCCGACCAGGTTGAACTGGCTGTCGAGCAGTCGCGCGAGTCGAAGATTAAGCTTATCAGCAATGTTCGCCAAGCTTACTATACGGTGATGCTCGCTAAAGACTCTTATAATGTATATAAAGAAACTTACCAAAACACGCTCGACAATTACACGGACATCAAGCAGAAGTTCGACCAGGGTTTGGTGAGCGAATACGACTTGATTCGCGCCGACGTGGCGGTTAAGAATGTCGAGCCGAGCCTGTTCGATGCGCAGAATGCGGTGGTGCTCGCCAAGTGGCAGCTGAAGGCGCTGATGGGCATCGACCTGAATGCCGACATCGATTGCCGCGAGAGCCTTGGCGACTATGCCGACCGTCTCGAGGAAGTGTATATGCAAATCGACACCACGGCGTTGTCGTCAAACTCAACGATGCGTCAGTTGGCTATGCAGGCTACGATGTTGCGCAAGGCGAAGGAGGCTGCGCAGGCGGCTTACTATCCGACGCTGGGCGTGGCGTTCTCGTATAAGTGGAATGCGATGTCGGAAGATTTCAAGTTTAAGGACTATCGTTGGGACCCGTACGCAATGATTGGCGTGAGCCTGTCGATTCCAATCTTCTCGGGCGGCAAGCGCTACAACTCGCTGCGCCAGGCGAAGGTCGACATGGCAAATCTCGAGCTTACGCGATTCGACACCGAGCGCAATCTCATGGTGGCGCTGAAGAGCTATACCGACCAGATGAAGACCTCAATCCGCAGCCACAATGCGGCGGAGCAGGGCGTTATGCAGGCGCGTAAGGGCTACGACATCGCCAAAAAGCGTTACGACACCGGTGCCGGAACGTTGCTCGAAATCAACGATTCGCGCCTGTCGCTCACGCAAGCGCAATTGCAGTCGAATCAGGCTGTCTACAACTTCTTGAAAGCCAAGGCGTCGCTCGACGAAACTTTAGGTAAAGACGAAACAACTATTAACGAATAAAACCACATACTCCTAATATGAACTTCTTTAGAACAAACACAATCACGGCGATAGCAGCGCTGGCAGGTGCATTAACCTTTGTCGGATGCTCGCCCAAGGAAGAGACTAAAAACGACAAAACAGACGAAGCCGTAAAGGTCGAGGTTGCAACCAGCGTGGAGCGCGAAGTTGAAGAAACCGGCTCTTATACGGGTACGGTTGAAGCGTTTGTGACCAACAACATTGCTCCGCAAGCCAACGGACGTATTAAGAAGGTGTTGGTTGAGGTAGGCGACCACGTGCGCGCCGGACAGACCATTGCCACGATGGACGACGTAACGCTTGCCCAAGCAAAGTTGCAGATGGACAACAACGAGTTGGAGTTTAATCGCGTCGACGAGCTCTACAAAGTAGGGGGCACGTCGAAGTCGGAGTGGGATTCGAAGAAACTTGCGCTCGACATTTCGCGTCGCAACTATAACAACCTGTTGGAAAATACCACACTGGTAAGCCCGATTAGCGGCATCGTGACCAAGCGTAACTACGACAGCGGCGACATGTATCGCGGCAGCGACCCGCTTTATACCATCGAGAAGATTACGCCGGTGAAGCTGCTCGTCAACGTGTCGGAGTCGCTCTATACGAAGATTAAGAAGGGCATGGACGTCGACTTTACCCTTGACGTCTACGGCGATGAGTTGTTTAAAGCAAAAGTGCACCTCATCTATCCGACCATCGACCCGGCAACTCGCACATTCCCGGTAGAGCTGATTGTGGCAAACGGCAACGAGCGCGTGCGCCCCGGTATGTTTGCTCGCGTGATTATCAATCAAGGTCGCGTAAAGCGCGTGTTGGTCAACGACCGCTGCATCCAGAAGCTGATGGGCTCGGGCGACCGTTACGTCTACGTGGTCAAAGACGGCGTTGCCAAATATCAGAAAGTGACGCTCGGACAGCGTTTCAACAACGAGTTTGAGATTCTCGAAGGACTCGCTGCCGGCGAAACCGTCGTTATGACCGGTCAAACTCGCCTGAAAGACGGTGCAAAAGTGCAAATCATTACTTCCAAATCGAAAGAAAGCAAATAAGCGATGAGTATCTATCAAACAGCGGTCAAGCGACCGGTTACAACAATATTAATATTTCTGGGCATAGCCATCTTCGGCTTGTTCTCGCTCTCGCGGTTGTCGATTGACTTGTTGCCCGACATCGAGACCAACGCCATTATGGTTATGACGTCCTACGGCGGCGCCAGTGCCGAAGACATCGAGACCAACATTACCCGTCCGTTGGAGAATACGCTCAACAGTGTTACCGACCTGAAGCACGTCACATCGAAGTCGCGCGAAGGCATTTCGGTGATTACTCTGGAGTTTGAATATGGTACTGACATCGACGTGGCAACCAACGACGTGCGCGACAAGCTCGACCGCGTCACTACGCTGCCCGACGGCGCAAATACCCCGATTCTGTTTAAGTTCGGTACCGACGATATTCCTATCTTGCTGCTTTCGGTGACTGCCAAAGAGAGTTTTTCGGGACTTTACAAGATTCTCGACGACCAGGTAGCCACACCGTTGGCGCGCGTTCAGGGCGTTGGTACGGTGTCGATTTCCGGTCTGCCCGAGCGCGAAATCCAAATCTACTGCGACCCGCTGAAGTTGGAGGCTTACGGCATTTCGATTGAGACCATCGGTAGCATTATCGGCGCGGAAAACAAGAACATCCCGGCAGGAAACATCGATATCGGCTCGAATGTCTATTCGATGCGCGTGCAGAAAGAGTTCCAAGATGCCGACGAGATGCTCGACCTGGTAGTCGGCATGGCTGGCGGTGTGCCTGTCTATCTGCGCGACGTGGCACGAATCGTCGATGCGCCGGAGGAACGCGCTCAGGAGTCGTTCACCGATGGCGTTCAGGGCGGTATCCTCGTCATCCAAAAGCAGTCGGGTGCAAATTCGGTCAACATCTCGCGCGCCGTCTTGAAGAAGCTTGAAGACATCAAGAAGACGTTGCCTTCCGACATCGTTATCAGCCCGATTGTCGACACCTCCGACAACATTATCAAGACCATCAACTCGTTGACGCGTACGATTATGACCACGCTGATTATCGTCAGCCTCGTCGTGCTTATCTTCCTCGGACGTTGGCGCGCTACGTTTGTAATCGTGCTCACTATTCCTATATCGTTGCTGTCGGCGCTGACCTACCTGCTCGCCACCGGCAACACGCTGAACATCATCTCGATGAGTGCGCTTTCGATTGCCATCGGTATGGTGGTCGACAACGCCATCGTGGTGCTCGAAAACATCACGACTCACATCGAGCGAGGCAGCCGTCCGCGTCAAGCCGCCATGTTTGCAACCAACGAGGTTGCCATCTCGGTTATGGCGTCGACGCTGACCACAATCGCCGTGTTCTTGCCCTTGACAATGGTGCAAGGCATCGCCGGTATCATGTTCGAGCAACTCGGCTGGATGGTGACCATCATCCTTGCGGTGTCGACCATCGGCGCCATCACGCTCACGCCGACGCTCTGCTCGCTGATGTTGCGCCTGAGCAACAAGCAAAACCTCTTCCAGAAGGTCGTTTTCAACCCGTTCAACGCCTTCTTGAAGAAACTCACCACGGGCTACGGACATCTGTTGCACTGGTGCGTGCGTCACCGCAAAACCACGATTTTCATCGCCTTGGCAATGTTCTTCGGCTCGATTTTCGTGCTCTTGCCGTTCGTCAAAACAGAGTTTTTCCCTTCGCAAGACAATGCGCGTATCGCCATAACAATCAAATTGCCTACCGGCACGCGTCAGAACATCACCCGCGACCTCGGCTTCAGAATCGTTGACCAATTCAAGCAAAACTATCCAGAAATAGAGAAAATCAACTTCACGGAAGGTCAAGCCGGCGAAGACAACGTGTTTGGTAACATGAGCGATAACGGCAACAACATCTTGTCGTTCAACATCCGTACGTCGACCTCGTCGCAACGCGAGCGCACGCTTACCGAGATTTGCGACCTTATGCGTCTCGACCTTGAAGGCTATCCCGAAATCAAGACCTTCAACGTGCAAGCCGGCGGTGGTGGCGGCGGTATCGGCGGCGAGTCGGCTGTCGAAATCGAGCTCTACGGCTACAGCTTCGACACCGGCGACCAACTCGCTTCGGAGGTTGCGCAAAAGATGAAGGCATACAATAGCGTGTCGCAGGTCGTTATCAGCCGCGACGAATATACGCCGGAATATCGCGTCGACTTCGACCGCGAAAAACTCGCCCTCAACGGCTTGAACATGTCGACCGCTGCGGGCTATCTGCGTAACCGCATCAACGGATATGTGCCTTCTTACTTCCGCGAAGACGGCGAAGAATACGACATCCGCATCCGCTACGACAAAGACTATCGTCAGTCGCTCGAAGACATCGAAAACATCACCATCTACAACGCCGCAGGCAAGGGCGTGAAGATTCGCGACCTCGGTACGGTTGTAGAGTCGCAGTCGCCGCCGACGATTGAGCGTAAAGACCGCGAACGCGTCATCACCGTCAAGTGCGTCGTGGCTCACGGTTATGCTATGAGCGACGTTACCGGCGCCGCCAACGAAGTGATGGCAGACGTCGATATGCCGGCGGGATTCACTTGGCAGTTCGGTGGCTCGTTCGAAAATCAGAGCGACACGTTCTCCGATATGGCTATGCTCTTCGTGCTCATCATCATCCTCGTGTTTATCATCATGGCGTCGCAGTTCGAATCGCTCACATACCCGTTTGTGATTATGTTCTCCATTCCGTTTGCAATCACCGGTGTGCTCATCGGACTCTACGTCACCTCAACGCCGCTTAGCGTTATGGCGTTGCTCGGCGTGCTCATGCTCGTTGGTATTGTGGTCAACAACGGTATCGTGCTCATCGACTACATCATGCTCTGCCGCGAGCGCGGTCTCGGACTGGTGCACTCCGTGATTACCTCCGGTAAGTCGCGTCTGCGCCCGATTTTGATGACCACCCTGACAACCGTCTTCGGTATGATTCCTATGGCAGTGTCGACCGGCGAAGGCTCCGAAATGTGGCGCTCGATGGGTATGACCGTGGCGTTCGGTCTGTCGTTCTCGACGCTGATTACGCTTATCATCATCCCCACGCTCTACAGCTCGTTTGCTGCTAACGGCATCCGCCGCGCACGCCGGAAAGAACTTAAAGCACTTAAAAAGTAAACCACGATGAAAGCAGTACTTATATCATTCAATCAAGCGCACATCGAAGACGTCAACACCATAATGATGCGCCTCAACCTGAAAGGCTTTACCGGCTGGGACACCGTTATCGGTGCCGGAACTACCAGCGGCGAGCCTCACCTCGGGTCGCACGCGTGGCCGACACTCAATAGCGCATACATAACCGTTGTCGACGATGCTAAGGTGCGTCCGCTTCTCGACATGCTCCACGCTCTCGATGCCGACAGCCCGCAACTCGGTCTTCGTGCATTCGCTTGGACCGTCGACGAAATGATTTAGAGCCCGTATGAGCGACGCCGACAAAATACGACTTTCAGTAATTGTGCCCTTTCATAATGCGGAGGGCACAATTGCTCGATGCGTCGAGTCGTTGCTCGCTCAGACGCTCAACGCCGTCGAACTCGTGTTTGTCGACGACGGCTCGACCGACCATAGCGTCGACGCACTTCGCAGCGCTATAGCCGATGCCGACCGTCGCGTCGTGGTTGCCTCGACCGTCGACACCTGCCGCGGCACTTCGTTCGCTCGACAAATGGGCGTAGACCTCGCCGGCGGCGAATTTATCACCTTCTGCGACGCCGACGACACCCTCGAGCCCGAAACCTATGCGGAGATGTTGGCACTTGCCGACGAGCGCCGCGCCGACGTTGTGTGTTGCGGCATTTGCGAAATTTATCCCAAACGAATACGCATTCACGACTTCAACGTCGAAACTTTCCCCGACCTCAACCACATGCCGCTCGACACGCTCCACTGCTCACTCTGCACAAAAATCGTGCGCCGCAGTTTGCTCGCCGACATACGCTTTTTCGAAGGCATAGATTGCTGGGAAGATTTAGGCGTTACGTTCCGTCTGCGGCTCGCCACCGACCGATTTGCCATCTGCTATAGCCCCTTCTACAACTACACGCGCGGCATAGCAACCTCGCTGACAACAGCCGACACTACGCGCATTCTCAACGACCATCTCGCACTCGCTGATGCCGCCGAGAAGTGGTTCGACGAGCGTCCCGAGTTGAAGAGCCGGTACGAGCACTTCCTCAACTTCCTCAAGTTTACCGCCAAAATCAAGATGCTGCGCGGACCTCGCAAAGACCTCCGCCGATGGGCTGCGACCTATCCCGAATCGAACCGCCGGATAATGTCCTATCGCTGCATCCCCTTCGGCTATCGACTCCTTTTCCAGGCGGCACACATCCTCGCAAAAATTTTGTACTAAAGCGCAAAAACAGAGAAAATAGCAAAAAATCGCACAAAAAAACGCAAAAGTTTTTGGCGGAATAGAAAAAACGGCTTATCTTTGCAGTCGAATTTCTGACTCGGGGTGTAGCACAGTTGGTTAGCGCGCCACGTTCGGGACGTGGAGGTCGGAAGTTCGAGTCTTCTCACCCCGACGTTATTATTGGGAATCAGCATCTTAGCCGATTCCCTTTTTTTGTGTCGGTATATTTGCCGTCGAATTGCTCTTTATATGAATATATTTATTAACTTTACACGGAAAATGAAAAGCAAAAGATTATGCGTATAATTGGCAATCTGTTGTGGTGGCTCTTTGGCGGACTGGAGGCTGCCATCGGTTATTTTACGGGAAGTCTGGTGATGGCGCTTACTATCATCGGCATCCCGGTGGCGTTGCAGACTTTCAAGATTGGACTGTTGTGCTTGTGGCCGTTCGGCGCTGAGGTGCGAAGCACGAAGTCGCCCGTCGGCTGCATCCGCATTCCGCTGAACATCCTGTGGATTATCTTCGGCGGTCTGTGGGCATGGCTGACGCACATTTTCTTCGGCATTCTGCTTGCCATAACAATTATTGGCATACCTTTTGCCAAGCAACATTTCAAGATGGCAGGGCTTTCGCTCGCGCCTTTCGGAAAAGACGTCGAACTACATATATAAAGAACAATGGAAACTTTCAATGACATTATCGCGGGCGACCAACCGGTTTTGGTCGATTTCTTTGCAACATGGTGTATGCCGTGCAAGATGATGCACCCCATCTTGGAGGAGGTAAAAGCTGCGCTGGGCGACAGAATTCGCATCATCAAGGTCGATGTGGACAAGTCCGGGGCTACGGCAAGCGCATATGGCATCCGGTCGGTTCCGACGCTTATGCTGTTCCGCCGTGGCGAAGTGCTGTGGCGCTCGAGTGGCGTGATGCAGAAAGCCGAACTGTTGGCTGCGATTGACCCGTTCTTGAAAATGGCGTAATTAAAGATATGCATCTCTGTTCGCTCTATTATCTACTTGCCGTCAACGTCGTTGCGTTCATCCTCTTTGGGGTGGACAAGTATAATGCTCGGAAGGGCAATCGGCGCATTCGAGAGGTTACGCTGTTGGCGATGGCTGCCCTCGGCGGAAGTGTCGGCGCTTGGGTCGGTATGCGAATTTGGCACCACAAAACCAAGCACCGAAAGTTTCGCTATGGCATACCGTTTATTATTCTGCTTCAGATAGCTTTGATTATTTTTCTACATATATGAAAAAGTCAAACATACAGTACTGTCTTGCTTTGCTACTTTCGGTGTCGGTTTGCCTGACGTCGGCAACCTTGATGGCACAAACTCGGCAGCCAAGCCTTATGCGCAGCCAAGCCGACGCTTTTCTGCGCAATATGCCCGCCGACCTGCAACAAAAGCAAACTCGTGCCATCCTCAAAGCAATTGCCGGCGACAATACCGACTTGCAGGCTGTACGTAGCTCGCGCAATGCGCGGCCGACTCTTTTCGACAACGTCCGGTCAAGAATGATTACCGACAATATGCGCATCTACGAGCCTCGCGACAGCCGCGACGTGCCGCTTCCCGTTCTGCTTTACCTGCACGGCGGAGGGTGGACGTTCGGCAGCATCAACAGCTGCGGCAGGTTCTGCAACGCCATAGCCGCCGACGGGCGGATAAAAGTCATTGCCCTCGACTACCGATTGGCGCCCGAACATCCTTATCCCGACGGACTCAACGATTGCGTCGACGCCGTCAATTACATCATCACGCATGCCGACGAGTTGCATATTGACGTCAATCGCATCACCGTGGGCGGCGACAGTTCGGGCGGCAACCTCGCATTGGCAACGGCTTTGACGGAGAATTGCCGTGGCAAGATAGAGTCGCTACTCCTGTTTTATCCCGTCACGAAGGCATACGACGACGGCAGCGAGTCGTGGCAGGCGTACGGCAACGGATTCGGGCTGGATGCAGAGATTATGGACGCCTTCAATCGCGCATACACCCTTAACGTCGACTCGCGTTTGCCGTCGATTAGCGTAGGCTTGTGCAGCGACAGCGAAATCCGTGACCTCCCGCGGACCTTGATTATAGCCGCCGAAAGAGATATCCTGCGCGACCAAGGCAAGTCGTTTGCCGAAAGGCTGGGTGGCAAGGCAAAGCGCATAGAATATGCGGGCGCCGTGCATCTGTTCATCACTGTTCCCGGACAGCAAACTGCATTCGAACGCGCTGTGGCAGACGCACTAATATTTATCAACAATGACCGCACCACCGATTGAAACATCAACACGCGAAGAGCGTTTGGCGTACGTCTTAGACGCTTGGAAATGCCTGCACAATTGCAAACTGTGCGGAAAATGCGCCGTGCTCAAAGGCAGGAGCGAAGAGGTGCTCTATGCCGACTACATCGACGGCAAACGCCAATATATGGATATAACTAAAGCCTGCATTATTCATACGATTCCGTAACGAAAGGGCTAAATGGCAATACATTAGCGTGAGCACAGCGATGACGATGCAGAATGTAGTAAATCCTACCTTTAAAGAGGAAGAGCGAGCATTGCGCTAAGGTGTTGTCAGTTAGCCCTTGCAGTAGGAAAAGTGTGAATAATGCAGGCTATAACTACGAAACAATCATTGACCATGACAATCGATACAACAAACATGTGCTCGCACCTTCAGAAGAAACTGTTCGAACCCGATGGTGTGTACTATCCCATATGGCAAGCCCTGCAAGACGATGCAACCCTGACATCCGTCGTGCGCAGCCGACAGTTGCACATTTACCGCAACGGCAAGAAAGTACTCATCCTTGCCGGCAAAGCCCGCCCGAAAACCATCAGAGAAGACAAATTGAACGAATTGATAACAATCTGAATCGATAGAAGCCGGAAAAATCCGAAAAATTTGTAGGACACAGCAGAGTGGGGCATAATCGCTAACCGACCGACGCACAGCAAAGACTATCCCCAAAGCGTGAAAGTGTCAGGCTGGCGGCAACGGCGCGAGAGGTGTTCAAAATCTTACAATATATATGGATTGACAATCTCGTCGTTCCACAACATTCGCAGGAAATCGGTGGCAGGGAGTATCTCGAAGCCTTGCAACAGGCGTGGCCTTTCGTCCATAGAAACGACAATGCAGCGGCAGTCGGGATGCTCTTCCTTAAAGGCTTTAAGCCCGCCAAGATGCCTGACCTGAACCTCCTTGCTTGACTTGAACTCTATTGCAACAACTGCGTCGCCTATAATGGCATCCACCTCAAGCCCTGAATAAGTATGCCAATAGGACAGCCCTCCGTCAATATAGTGGTAGCCAAGATACGCCACAATCTCCTGAATCATCAAATGTTCAAAAGCATGTCCGAAATCGGCAGTTCCCGGTTGAATGTTCTTGCGACCGAGAAGATAATTCGGAATGCAAAGGTCGAAATAGTAAAAGCGTGGA
>JBJEDO010000126.1:0-10383 GCA_051872155.1 Candidatus Limisoma sp. | reverse complement strand
GAAGAGCGAGCATTGCGCTAAGGTGTTGGCAGTTAGTCCTTGCAGTAGGAATAGTATGAATAATGCAGATTATATCTCTTTGCTGAGGAATCGCCCGGTGATTGATTTTTTCGACTTGGCGATTTGTTCGGGTGTGCCCTCGGCAACGATTCGGCCGCCCTCAGAACCACCGTCGGGTCCCATATCGACTACATAGTCGGCGCATTTAATCACGTCCATATTGTGCTCGATTACCAACACGGTATTCCCTTTGTCGACCAGGGCTTGAAGCACGTCGAGCAGAAGGCTGATGTCGTGGAAATGCAAGCCGGTAGTCGGTTCGTCGAGAATGAAGAGCGTTTTGCCGGTGTCGGGACGCGAAAGATGCAGCGCCAACTTGATGCGCTGACACTCGCCGCCGGAAAGCGTCGACGACGGTTGCCCGAGTTTTACATATCCCAGTCCGACGCTCTGCAACACACGAAGCTTGCGCGCTATCGACGGAATGTTTTCGAAAAATTCGGCGGCTTGATTGATGGTCATATCGAGCACATCGGCAATCGATTTACCTTTGTAACGCACTTCGAGAGTTTCGCGGTCGAAACGCTTGCCACCGCATGCCGGACACGGCACAAACACGTTCGGCAAGAAGTTCATTTCGATAGTCTTGTAGCCGTTGCCTTTACATTCGGGACATTTGCCGCCACCGTTTGCATTGAACGAGAATCGCCCGGCACGGTATCCGCGAATTTTCGACTCCGGGAGGCGGACAAACACATCGCGAATTTCGTCCCACAACTTTGTGTAAGTAGCCGGATTCGACCGTGGCAAGCGCCCTATCGGCGATTGGTCGATGGTGATAATCTTATTCAGATTTTCAACGCCCTCCACGGATTTGTATGGCAACGCATCGGCAAGCGATTTGTGGTAAATTTGGCTCAAAATCGGCTGCAGCGTACCATTGACAAGCGACGACTTTCCGCTGCCGCTCACTCCGGTGACGCACACAAACATTCCTAAAGGCAACGTAAAATCGACCGATTTCAGATTGTTTCCGGTACAGCCGCGAAGCGTTAGCGTCTTGCCGTTGCCCTTGCGGCGCCTATCGGGCACGGGAATGCTATCCCTGCCGTTGAGATAGCGCGAAGTCAAAGTATCTGCCGACAACATCTCTGCCGGAGTTCCGGCAAAAACGACGTTGCCGCCTGTGCGCCCTGCCCCCAGACCGATGTCGATGACGTAGTCGGCTTGAAGCATGATGTCCTTGTCGTGTTCGACCACGATTATCGTATTGTCGCTGTCGCGCAACTGCTTCAACGACTCTATAAGTCGCTCATTGTCACGCTGATGAAGCCCGATGCTTGGTTCGTCGAGGATATAAGTGACGTTGACAAGTTGCGAGCCGAGCTGAGTAGCCAGGCGGATGCGCTGGCTTTCGCCGCCGGAGAGCGTCGACGAGCCGCGGATGAGCGACAAGTAGCCCAACCCAACTTGACACATAAACGACAACCGCGACTTGATTTCTTTAATGATTTCGCGAGCGATGATGTTTTGAGTGTCGCTGAGTTGGTCAGCCACGCCGTCGAACCACACTTTCAGGTCGGAAATCTGCATTGCCGACAAGTCGTAAATGCTCTTGCCTGCCACGAAAAAGTGCATCGCCTCTTTGTTGAGTCGAGCACCGTGACAGTGTGGGCAAACCACGGAAGTAAAGAATCGATTCGAACGTTTTTGGTCAAAAGCGGAGTCGTCATCGTCTTGCTGCGATTCGACGTACTTCAACACGCCGTCGAACGTCGCATAGGAGTCGAACGTCGAGACTTCCGACGACAATTCCAGCCTTTCTCCCGTGCCGTTCAAAATATCGTTGAGCAAGTCGTCGGGAAGTTGCTCTATCGGCGTTTTGAGCGTAAAGCCATAGTTTTGACACAACACATCTATCTGATTGAAAATCAGTGTATTTTTGTAAGAGCCGAGCGGAAGTATGCCACCGGAATGAATCGATTTCGACTTATCGGGAATGATTTTATCTCGGTCAACAACATTGACATAGCCGAGACCTTTGCAGTGCGGACACGCGCCGAGCGGCGAGTTAAACGAAAAGTTGTGCGGTGCCGGCTCGCGATAAGAAAGCCCGGTAGAGGGGTCCATAAGCGTTTTGCTGTAATAGCCGACTTCATCGGCGTCGACGTCGTAAATCATTACCAACCCGCCGGCTTGCTTCATTGCCAAAGCAACGGTATCGGACAAGCGACGGCGGTCAGTGTCGACCACTTTAAGTTTATCGACAACGAGTTCGATGTTGTGGTTGCGATAGCGGTCGACTTTCATTCCGGCAACGAGTTCGCAAATTTCGCCGTCGACGCGTACGTTGAGATAACCCTTACGGCGATATTGCTCAAACAAGTCTTTATAATGGCCTTTTCGGTTATTAACCAATGGCGCGAGGACCATAGTCTTCTTGCCGGCATATTTCTGAAGGATAAGGTCGACGATTTGCTGCTCGCTGTATTTCACCATCTTCGCGCCGGAGAGATACGAAACGGCTTCGCCGATGCGTGCATAGAGCAACCGCAAGAAATCGTAGACTTCGGTAATAGTACCTATCGTGCTTCGCGGATTCTTGTTGATTGTTTTCTGTTCAATCGAAATAACAGGCGTCAAGCCCTCGATTTTATCGATATCCGGTCGCTCAAGTCCACCCAGCATACGCCGTGCATAAGCCGAAAAGGTGTCGATGTAGCGACGTTGCCCCTCTGCGTAGATGGTATCGAACGCAAGCGACGACTTTCCGCTACCACTGAGTCCGGTAATTACGGTCAACTTATTATGAGGTATCTCGACGTCGATGTTTTTGAGGTTGTGGACGCGAGCACCTTCTACTAATATTGTGTCGTCGATGTCGTTCGGATGTATCATTTGTCGAATAATTTTGCTACTGTCTTAGTCTGAGAACTGCGATAAAGTTCTTTCTTTACGGGAACTTTCACAACATATCGTTTACCTGTCTTGTTTGGGAGCGAAGTGCTGCGAATCCACTGATTAGCCTCACGCAACTGCGCATACGAGATGCCATGCTCTTTCGCCCAAGCCACCCAATCGGCAACAGCCGTATCGACCACAACATCTTTGCATTTCGGTGCGTAATATAGTTGGTTTTTGGCAATACGGAAGCCGTATTTTTCGTAATTCTCAAGAACGAGTTTGTAAGCCATAATGCGGAAGATGTAGCGCGATGTTTCCTTGTTAAGGTAAAGGTCGAAAGCATTTTGTGCATCTTGCTTGGAAAGCTCGGAAGCAATACGCGCCATTCCGGCATTGTACGACGATGCCACGGTGAGCCAGCAGCCATACTTCTTATAACCTTGCTTGAGATATTTGCATGCCGCTTCTGTGGCTTTTTCGACGTTATAGCGTTCGTCGACGTCGTCGTTCACTTCCAGTCCGAATTGCTTGCCTGTTGCGGCAAGAAACTGCCAAAGTCCGGCAGCCTTGGCACCGGAATAAGCGCGCTCGTCGAAGATGCTCTCCGTTGCAACCAAGTAGAAGAAATCGGTCGGCACACCGTTGCGTTTCAGAATAGGCACGATTACATCGTAATACTTGTTAGCGCGTTTGATGGCAAGCATCGTCGATGAATGACCGAACACCAACGAGGTTAGTTCGCGGTCCATTCGTTCGTACATATCTTCGCGGTCGAACGATATCTCAGTTCCCGCAAAGGTCATCTTCGACGGAATCGTCGGACTTATCACAGCACCATCGTTAGCCCATGCTAACACATTGACAAAACACGCAATAGCAATCGTTGCAAATAGTCTATTCAGTTTCTTCATTAGTTGTACTATTGTTTTTAGATTTTAGAATGTTTATATCACCTTTTTTCTTATATTTCTTACCGTCGGAACCGGTTGCTTCAATAACGTAGAAGTAAACGCCCGACTTGACATACTTGCCTTTATACTTGCCGTCCCAGCCTTGCGACGGGTCTTCGAAATGGCACATTTCAACGCCATAACGGTCGAAAATCCAACATTTGAACGACGTCAACGATTTGTAGGACACTTTCCAAATGTCGTTAATTCCTTCGCTGGCATCTGGCGAAAATGCGTTGGGACATTCCAAAGCGGATTCGCCGATGGTCACTTGATAAGGTTCGCTCTCGGTCATACACGAGCCGTCGGCATTTGCCGCCAAAAAGCGAACGTAGGTTGTGCCTTGTTCGGTAAAGGTGTATGTAATTTCTTCGTCTTTCATGCTTACGCTCACGTCGTTAAACTCAGGGTCGGCACTAAACTGCCATTCGCGATATTCAACGGCATCCGAGCAATAGGCTTTGAACGTGATTTCTGCCGGTGCGGAACCGCCAAGCGTTTCGGAATCGGTACGCTGCTCGTTGTCATTGTCGCGCTCGGTCTGAGTAGCTGTCGTATTTGCATCGACTGCCAATGCCGTATAAGTGTCGCTCGTCACCGACACGCCTTTGCCCCACTCTGTCGAGAATCGGTCGCCGCTGATAGTAAACGTCGTATTGGTCAGCGGAGCCGCTACGACCAGGCGTTCGCCGATGGCGTCGAGCGTTTTGCTCTGCTCAACGGTTTTGTATTCCAAATCAGCCTCGTTCCATTCCTGCGAATCGTAGGTCACCGTAATCTGTCGGCTCAGCTGTTTGGGCACGCCGTTGATGGTATAATACTGAATAGCGCTGCCACGACCGTCAATCAACAACGTGGCTGTGCCGCAATCCTGTTCGTCGGCGAATGATATGCCGTTGAGCGAAAATTCGTGCTTTGAATAGTCGACAATCCAATAACAATGTTGACGACCGCCATCGGTTATGATATATCCGCAATCTGCTTCGAAATTGCCGAGCGACGTGGTGTTGCCCGACTCTACTACGCCTCTTACTTCGTCGGCGAAACCGCCACCCGACTCGCGGAAACGCAGCCACTCGACATTGCCGCTGTCGGACACATACGACATCGTTGCGCCCGCAGCCGCGTCAACAACATAAATGTTTTCCAAGCCCGTTGAGGTTTCCGGCTTTACCGTTATCACACGACAGCCCTCGAATCTTACTTCGTTTGCCATCGCCGTCGCGGCTATTATAGTAGTTATTACAGTTATTAGAGTTCTCCGTTTATTCATCATTCTATTCTTTATTATTGTAACGATATTCGGCGGCAGTTATTGCATCGGCAGGTCGAATCTAATCCGCGCACAAGTCTTTGAACGGACAGAATGTGCAATGATTCTTGTTCTCAGTCTGCTTGAAAGGTACCTTCGGGTCGAAAATCTCGTTGAGCTTATAAATAAACTTATCGAAGAATTCCTGCGAGTCGTCGACGCTATCATTCATTACACGATGATAATCCCGGACTTGCGGATTCAACTTTACTTCTTTTGTATTACCCTTACGATACAACCCGAACGATTTACCAGGTTCCGAGTACATCGTGCGAAATTTATAAATCGTAGGCTGAATCGCGTCTTTTCTACCGTTCACAAGATTGTATAAATGCCCATATAAAAGCACTTGGAAAATGCCTTTACAATTATTATTGCCGCTGAAAGCCGTTTCTATATTGGATAACGCCGTTTCATCGTTACCCGATTTGTAGTCGACAATACGCAACGTGCCGCCGGCGCAGTCAAGCCTGTCGATAATAAACTTGATGGCAACTTCACCTGCGTCTATCTGTATGGTGCACGTATTCTCAACCTCTCCGAAAACGTACTCGAAAACGGTGCCGTTTTGGCAGAACGTCTGAATCTCATGATCGAGCATCGGCATTATCATATGACGTACCGTAGCAAGAATCACGCCTACGTCGCCCGTCATAGTATTGTCGTCAATACTGTATTTATCCGGATCTTTTTTCATATATTCGGAGACGATGGCTCGCTTGATATAATTGTCGATTCCGCCGGTTTTCAACCCTTCAAGGAACTGTGCCGACACCATTTTTTGAGGAGCATCTTCTCTTTGAGGAGCATCTTCTCTTTGAGGGGCATCTTCGTATGCAGTCTGCAAAGTTTTATGAATGACATTACCAAACGTTGCCGGATCGATAAAATCATCGATTTCTTCCGGCTCTTTGATGCCTTCGACCGACTCCAAATAGAAACGAAGACTACATCCGAGATATTTATAAATCGTCGATGGCGAAAGACATCGCTCAGGCTTTTCGCCGTTGGACGCCAAATATTTTTTCAACTTGTTTTGAATGTCGTCCGTCTTAGTGACCTCTATCTCGTCTTTATTTCGCGATGCAAGGGTGAACGAGTAGATACCGCGTTGGAACGACTGACACTTATCTTTGTAGATTCGCTCTAATTGCTTGATGAAACGCGACTCATCGCCGCTCGAGCGCCCCTGCACACGAGTGTCGTAGATGAGATAGACATTTTCGGCTCGACTGAGCATCCGATAGAAGTAGTAAGTCTGCATCGCATCTTGTTGAAGACGCGTCGGCATACCATATCCACGGCGCATAAACTGTGGAATGAACGATGCCGTATACGACTTCGTCGGATATACTTTCTCGTTCATCGACAGTATGAAGAGATTCTTGAAGTCGAGCAAACGTGTTTCGAGTACGCCCATAATCTGCATTCCAACCAACGGTTCGCCTTCGAACGGCACCGTCACCGTGCTCAGCAAACGGTTCGTCAGATACAGATACTGCAAACCTTGCGTAACGATATGCTCTTTTTCGGTCAACTGCTTGATGCGCAAAATGGCATTGTTGTAGATTTCCAAGAAATACGAATCTATTTGCGACAATCCTTCGCTACCGGCAATGGCTGTCAGCACGCCTTTGAGATACTTATATCCGTCGATGTCGGCGCTATAAGAAAATATAGGCGCAAATTCGTCGGAATGGTTGCAAATCGTCGACGCAGGCACAAAATAGAGCCTACCCTTGGTGATTTTCGACTGAACAGCTGCCACAAATTCCCGATTTGTAGCAATAAATGGATGCGACAGCAGCGAATTCAAATCTTCGTAGAAGTAGCACGTTTCGCCATCGACAACGCGACTGCGTTTGAGCATCGAATTCAGCGTGTTGAAGAACGTTGCCGACGACGATTGCTTGATAGGAAATCCCATCGTCACGTTAATTGCCGTGATTTGTTCCGGCACGCTGTAGAGCATGCTGTAGAGATGCTTTTCCTCAGGCAATACCACGGCGGCTTCCACCAGATTATTGTATTCCTTTCCCTTCGGATAGAGTTCGTTGAGTATTTTGCCTACCACCTTGGCTTGACCGCTTCCCGACGGAACAGAGATGACATTAATGTTGGGGAGCTTCGTTATCGGCTCTTCGCCAAGGTCTCTTTTGCTTGGAAAATCTTTAATATAGTCGCCGGTAAAAAACGAGGCTATATTGTCTTGGTCTTCGAACACTGGTCCGTTGCAGTCCCAATAGTAGTCGCCGATTTCTTTAAGGCCTTCGAAAATCGACTTCTCCGCTGCCGACAGCGTGCTGAATCCGACGAACACAATCTGCTTATGCCCGAAATCCTTTCGACTCTTTATCTTTTCGGCAGCATTGCTATAGATTAGCCCAGGATAGCCGATGCCGCGCCGGAGCAATGTCCTGCGAAACTTCTCGTATAGTTCCGGCAATTTTGACCACAGTACGCGATATTTTTCCGACTTTTCGAAAAGCCCGTCGTCGCCGCCGGGAGTGCGCTCCTCGCCCCAATATCGGCGAATCACTTCGCACTGCTTCTCGGTCAACGGATTGGTATTGATTTCTTTATAGTCCACCAAGTTTTTAAGCACCTCGTTGGAATCGATAAGATACATATCGATGTCGTTGAAATCGTTCAAAATCGTATCGCCCCAATAGAGAAACCGTTCGAACGTCACATCTTGAGTGCCTTTCAACGATTTATAGACATTAAACAAGGCAAAAAGCAGCTCGATGCGGTCGGCTTCGATGAGATTCGATTGCTCGGCAACAAAGTCGGAAATCGTCACAATGCTCGGCATTATCATCGATTGGCGCGCCGCCATATGCATTTCGTTGCGCAGAAACGTGCAACTTCGTCGGTTCGGCAACACAAACAACATCTCGCCGAGTTCCGAGTCTTCAATAAATGCTCTTGCTACAAGCGATAGGAATGACTTTTTCATCTTTTACATTTTTATGGCAATCGTCATTTTCAAAGCGAAATCGAACAATACGATTTTCATATTCGCATTGCGCATTATGTCTTCAACTGCCTTGTCTATCTCCTTAACCATTATCTCAATGTTGCGCTCGTTGATAAACGGCGAAAACTTGCGGCTGAAGTCCGACTCTTCGCGGCTCATATAGTTAAGCGCAGGATTCCCAATGTTGTAGATAAAATTTTCGCGAACCATCTTCGACAGATATTCCATGAAGATACGCCCTTTTTCGCGACCGAAATCAGCCACCTCTTCACTCCAGTCCTTCAAGTCGCGCACGTCTTTCTTATAAGCCGAACGCATCAATCGCTTGAACATCTCCAAGCGCCGGCGAGCATCATCGTCGTTACGCAACATCTGCTCGGCACGCGTGATGCTACCTCCCGACGAATTGGCTATCGACAGCGCATAGCCTCCCTCGACAGCATAGCGGTCGACCAAATATCGTGCCACCGTTTCCGTTGTCAACGGCTTAACCTTAATCCGCTGAACGCGCGAATATATCGTCGGAAGAATCTCCGCCGCGTCATTGCTGACAAACACCAAAATGGTGCCTTCGTGCGGCTCCTCTATCATTTTCAGCAAGTGATTCGCACACTGCTCGTTCATCTTCTCCGGAAGCCACAATATCATAATTTTTGTCGATGACGCATAAGCCTTCGTGCTCAGTTTACGCAAGATGACGTCACCCTCATTGTTATAAATAATCGGCTTGGTCGTACCACAGTTAATCGTGTCAATCCAATCGTCAAACGAAGCATAACGGTTTGCCGTCGTAAATTCTTTCCATTCGTCCATAAACTCATCGCAATACGACGGCGACCCCGATTTACGCTTAAAAATCGGAAAAACGAAGAATGTATCGGCTTGATTGCCCGACTCATATTGTCGGCACGACGAACATACACCACACGGCTCACCGTCGGCTGTGCGATGCTCGCAATGCACATACTGCGCAAATGCACGCGCTAGACCCAACTTGCCGACACCCTCCGGACCTTCGAGCAACAATGCGTGCGGAATGCGGTCCGAGTCGACCATCTGACGCAGTCGCTGCTTGACAGAATCCTGACCTACTATATCGCTGAACCTCATATCAATACACGTTTTTTGCTACCGCCTTAACACTATCGACCGCATTGAGCGAATAGAAATGGATGCTTTCGACGCCGCGGCTAAGCAAGTCGCGCGCCTGCATCGTACACCACTCAACGCCGACCTGTCGCGTCGATGCAGAATCGTTGCACTTCATCAACTCCGCCGCCAAATCACTCGGCAAATCGACGTGGAACGTCTTCGGTAACACCGTCAACTGTCCCGGCGAAACTATCGGCTTAAGCCCCGGGATTATCGGAACAGTGATACCCGCACGGCGGCATGCATCGACAAACGCAAAATACTTCTCGTTGTCGAAAAACATCTGAGTGACAACATATTCCGCGCCCGCGTCAATCTTTTTCTTAAGATACTGGATGTCGATGTCGAGATTCGGAGCCTCGTCATGCTTCTCCGGATAGCCCGCAACGCCGTACGAGAAACGACGGTCGCTGACAACTTCCATCTTAGAGCCGTCGGCAAAATAACCCTCATTAAACTGATTAACCTGCCCTTGGAGGTCGAGCGCATGAGCATGCCCGTTCTCCATCGGCACAAACCGATTCTCGTGCTTAGCCTTGTCGCCGCGCAACAACAGCAAATTCGTTATGCCGAGAAAGTTCAAGTCAATCAAAGCATACTCCGTCTCCGTGCGCGTAAAACCGCTACAGATAATGTGCGGAACCGCCTCGATGCCGTAACGATGCTGAATCGCAGCCGCCACAGCAACCGTTCCCGGGCGAGAACGCTCCACGGCACGCTCGTACAAGCCATCCGCATTACATTTAAACACCATTTCACTGCGGTGAGTCGTAATGTTGACCCACAGCGGTTCAAACTCACGCAATTTATCTATAGCATTAAAAATCTGACCTATACTATTGCCCTTCAGCGGCGGCAGAACCTCAAACGAGAACCCCGCTCCACCGTGATTCTTTATTAATTCCGGAATTGTCATATTCGATTACATATTTAGGCAAAAGTACGAAAAATCGACAGCAATACAAAACAAAAACGCCCAAAACAGCCACACCCCGCGCAAGGATGCACAAATTTTTGGTGTATATATTATCCTCAAATCCGCAACTATGCGCATAATATGATAGAGAAGTGAAAAGAATCTGCAT
>JBJEDO010000125.1:0-10402 GCA_051872155.1 Candidatus Limisoma sp. | reverse complement strand
GTTGCCCCTTTTCGTGAGCCACGTCAAGCAGCGGTGCATCATATTCGTCGATGAGAACAACGACTTGCTTTCCGGTCTGCTCGTAAGCGCGCTTAATCAGCCCCTCCAGGCGTTGGTTGAGTTTTGGTTTTGACGGATCGTTCGGACCGTAAATCACTTCATAGTCAGTGAGTTTTCCAGCCAATTCTATGGTTAGCGACTGCGCGTCGAAGTGCTTGGCGGTACTCATGTCGAACCTCAACACCGGATATTCAGTCCAATCTTTTTCAATGCTGTCGATATACGTTCCTTTGAAAAGATGCCTTTTGCCCTCAAAATAAGCTTCAAGAGTAGAAACAAGAAGCGATTTTCCGAACCGCCTCGGGCGACTCAGAAAGATGTATTTACTAAGATTTATCATCTTGTAAATATACTCTGTTTTGTCGACGTACAGGCAACCTTCATTTATCAAATTTTCGTAGGTCTGAATACCTACCGGCAATCGCTTAAGTTCCATCGCGTTCATCGTTAAGGTTTTTCGTTTACAAATATACGCAAGTTCTTTGATTTTAGAAAAACAAACGGCGAATTTTTCGAAATACGGCAAAACCATCTTATTTCTATCCTATATAGTCATACCTATTACTTACATTTGCATTTTTGCTCAATTTGCATTACTTTTGCAACGTGCAAGGGGGTGCCGAAAGGCTGAGATTATACCCTGAGAACCTGAAGCGGATAATGCCGCCGGAGGGATTGCCGGATTCTCGTCTACAAGTATGCCCCGAATGCACCATATTATATAGGAGGCATAATGAATTACAAAATTGCTTTAACCATCGCAGGCTCCGACTCGTGCGGAGGCGCAGGCATTCAGGCTGACATCAAAACCATGTCGGCGCTGGGCGTCTATGCTGCAAGTGCCATCACGGCTGTAACAGCACAAAACACTTGCGGTGTCGACGCCGTCGAAGGCATCTCGCCGAACGTCGTTGCCCGCCAAATCGACGCCGTCTTTGCGGATATGCGTCCCGATGCCGTCAAATTGGGCATGCTCTTCAGCGAAGAAATTGTCAATGCCGTTGCCGACCGTCTGTCGGCACACCGAGCAACAAACGTCGTGGTCGACCCGGTAATGGTATCCACTTCGGGATGCAAACTCATTGCCGACGGAGCAATTGAAGCCGTCAAACGTCGACTTTTTCCGCTCGCCGACGTCGTTACGCCGAATCGACAGGAAGCGGAGCTCATTGCGGGCATACGATTGACCGACAGCGAAAATGTCGACCGCGCGGCTCGCACAATGCTCGACATGGGTTGCCGCTACGTGCTTATCAAAGGCGGGCACTTCGACGACAACCATATGACCGACCGCCTTTACGGCGCCGACGGTAGCGCGGTGAGCATCGCCGGAGCACGCATCTCGACAGCCAACACCCACGGCACGGGATGCACGCTATCGTCGGCGATTGCATCGTTCCTGGCTTTAGGCTGCAATGTCGCAGACGCCGTCGCCGAAGCTAAGCAATACGTGCAAGCAGCCATCGAAGCCGGCGCTCAAGTTGCAATCGGCAAAGGTCACGGACCGCTTAACCATTTTCACGACCCTAAAAAACTCAAAATAGTATGATTTCTCTAAAAGTTAACGGCGAAGAGCGTCAATACGACGCAACGCCGACCATCGAACAACTCATAACCGAACGCGGTGCCGCACTGACCAATGTGGCTGTTGCTGTCGGCGGGAAAATGATTCCGCGCACCGAGTGGCAAGGCACTGAGTTGCACGACGGCGACAACATTATAGTCATCAAAGCATCGTATGGAGGATAGGTTTCGGCTGATAGCCATCACACCCGAACGCACCGTCCCCGACGAGCCGAAGCTGGTCGAAATGCTCATCGATTCCGGCTTCGACTTCGTGCACGTGCGCAAGCCCGACGCCGACGAGCCCGGTTTGCGCGCCTATTTGAAGTCGATTGGCGAGCCCTACCGAGCGCAACTTACGCTACACGACCGCCACGAACTCGCCGAAGAGTACGGCATCGGTGGCATTCATCTGAATCGGCGTAATCCAGAACCACCGATAGGCTTCCCGGGACGAGTTTCGCGCTCGTTGCACAGCATCGACGAACTCAACGACTCTATTGTCGGCAACGACTACTGCACACTCAGCCCCATCTACGACAGCATCAGCAAGGCGGGCTATCGGTCGCATTTCTCAGCCGATGCGCTGCGTAATGCACTCACCGGCAAGCGATTATCAGTGCCAGTCATCGCCCTCGGAGGAGTTACGCCCGACCGAATTGGCGAACTTCAGCAACTCGGCTTCGCCGGTGCCGCATTCCTGGGTTACCTCTTTGCCGACGCCAATGCCGAAGTGCTCAGCCAACGCATAAAAACAATAAAACAACATTTATAATATGCTACAATTCATCACTCACCCGCATCCGGAAATGACGATTCTCGACGAGATACGCGCCGCTGTAGCAGGCGGTTGCCGTTGGGTGCAACTGCGAATGAAAGATGCCCCGGTCGACGAAATCATCGAAGTGGCGCAGCAAGCCAAGCCCATTTGCGCCGACAACGACTGCATCTTCGTCGTCGACGACCATGTCGAGATTGCTAAAGAGTTGCAACTCGACGGCGTTCACCTCGGTCGTAACGATATGAATCCCGTCGAAGCACGCAAAATGCTCGGTATGGAAGCAATCATCGGCGCGACCGCCAACACGTTCGACGACGTTGAGCGCATGCGACATCTCGACATCGACTATATCGGCGTCGGTCCCTTCCGATTTACCACAACGAAAAAGCAACTGAGCCCCGTGCTCGGCATCGAAGGCTACGCCGAAATCATCCGACGCATGAAAGAGTCGAGCATCCGCCTGCCCATCGTGGCTATCGGCGGAATAACCTACGACGATATCGACGCGATTATGGCTACCGGCGTAAACGGCATCGCTATGTCGGGAGCAATCATCGGCGCCGACGACATCGCAGCAGAAACCGCTCGAGTCGTCGACCGACTGCAACAAATCATTGATAAACGATTAAACAACATATAACATGGACAAACTAATCATCGGAGGACGCGAATTTTCGTCGCGCCTATTTGTCGGCACCGGCAAGTTTTCGTCGAACGAACTGATGCTACAAGCCATTCTCGCCAGCGAAAGCGAAATGATAACCGTCGCCATGAAGCGACTGCATCCCGACGATGCCGCCGGCGACGATATGCTGCAACACATCAACCGCGAAAAGGTGCAGTTTCTGCCCAACACGTCGGGCGCACGCAATGCCGAAGAAGCTGTGCTCGCCGCTCAACTTTCGCGCGAATGTTTCGGAACGAATTTCATTAAACTCGAGATTCATCCCGACCCGCGCTACCTTCTGCCCGACCCCATCGAAACGCTCCGCGCAACGGAGACGCTCGCTGCCGACGGATTCATCGTGCTTCCCTACATCCAAGCCGACCCCGTGCTCTGCAAGCGCCTCGAAGAAGTCGGCACGGCTGCTGTAATGCCGCTCGGCGCGCCTATCGGCACCAATAAAGGTCTGAAAACCAAGGAAATGCTCGAAATCATCATTGCGCAGTCGACCGTACCCGTCGTTGTCGATGCCGGACTGGGCGCACCCTCGCACGCCGCAGAGGCTATGGAGATGGGCGCCGACGCCGTGCTTGTCAACACCGCCATCGCCGTGGCTCACGACCCCGTCGCTATGGCACGCGCTTTCCGCCTCGCCACAGAAGCCGGACGTATGGCTTACCTCGCCGGACTCGGGCAAATCAGCGACTGCGCTCAAGCAAGCAGCCCATTAACCTCATTCTTAAACGATTAATCAAAAATTCAACTCTATGGAAATCAAAGACATCAACATCAACTCATATCCCAGCTCGGAGAAAATCTACGTCGACGGAACACTGTTCCCCATCAAAGTGGGTATGCGCAAAATCAACCTAACCCCGACAGTAACCATCGTCGACGGCGAGAAAGTGTTCAGCGACAACGGCTACGTCGTGGTTAACGACACCAGCGGCGTCTACACCGACCCCAACGTCGAAACCGACATCAACAAAGGTCTGCCGCGCATCCGCGAGCAATGGGTAAAAGACCGCGGCGACGTCGAAACGCTCGACGGCATTTCGTCTGACTACGGTCGTATGCGTCTCGCCGACAAGAGCCTCGACGAAATCCGTTTTGCCACTCGTCACAACCCGATGCGCGCTCTTCCCGGCAAGAACGTCACTCAAATGGCTTACGCTCGCGCCGGCGTCGTTACCGCCGAAATGGAATACGTTGCCATCCGCGAAAACCTCAACAATAAAGAACTCGGCATCGACTCTTACATCACTCCCGAATTCGTTCGCGAGGAAGTGGCTGCCGGACGCGCCGTAATTCCCGCAAACATCAACCACCCCGAAGCCGAACCGATGATTATCGGCAAAGCGTTTTCCGTAAAACTCAACACCAACATCGGCAACAGCGCACTTTCGTCGGGCATCAAAGAGGAAGTCGACAAAGCCATTTGGAGTTGCTACTGGGGCGGCGACACACTTATGGACCTCTCGACGGGCAAAAACATCCACGAAACGCGCGAATGGATTATCCGCAACTGCCCCGTACCCGTAGGCACTGTGCCAATCTACCAAGCACTCGAGAAAGTCGATGGCAACGTGGCAAAACTCACTTGGGAAATCTATCGCGACACGCTCATCGAGCAGTGCGAACAAGGCGTCGACTACTTCACTATCCACGCCGGTGTGCTCCGCGCTCACGCCGAACTCATCGGCTCGCGCTTGACCGGATGCGTTTCGCGCGGCGGCAGCATTATGACCGAATGGTGCGTCGTCCACGACCAAGAAAGTTTCCTTTACACCCACTTCGACGAAATTTGCGAAATCCTGTCGCAATTCGACGTTGCCGTATCGCTCGGCGACGGCATGCGCCCCGGCTCTATCCACGACGCTAACGACCGCGCTCAATTCCTCGAACTCGACGTGCTCGGCGAACTCACCGAACGCGCTTGGCGTCACAACGTCCAAGTCATAATCGAAGGTCCGGGACACATCCCCATGCACAAAATCAAAGAAAACGTCGACCGCGAAGTTGCCGCATGCCACGAGGCTCCGTTCTACACCCTCGGCCCGTTGACCACCGACATTGCACCCGGCTACGACCACATCACGTCGGCTATCGGCGCCGCCCATATCGCTTGGTGGGGAACGGCAATGATTTGCTACGTTACTCCCAAAGAACATCTCAGCCTGCCCGACCGCGAAGACGTGCGCAACGGAGTGATTGCCTACAAGATTGCCGCTCACGCAGCCGACTTGGCGAAAGGTCTGCCCGGCGCGCAAGTGCGCGACGACGCTATGAGCAAGGCGCGTTTCGAATTCCGCTGGAAAGACCAATTCAACCTCTCGCTCGACCCCGCTCGCGCTCGACAATACTACATCGAGAGCCGCGGCAACGACGACAAATTCTGCACGATGTGCGGACCGAACTTCTGCGCAATGCGTATTTCGCAAAAAATCTGCAAAGAATTGAACGACTAAATCATTTAGCAACAAATGTTTTCTGACGAATTAGAACATATCAGTTGGGACGACACTACATCGCGGATTGCCTCGAAAACGCACCGCGATGTAGAAATCGCTCTCGCAAAACCGACGCTCAACGTCGACGACTTTATGGCGCTCATCTCGCCCGCCGCAGAGCCTTATCTCGAGCAAATGGCGCAACTGTCGATGAAGTACACTCAAGAGCGGTTCGGAAAAGTCATCAGCATGTACATCCCGCTCTATCTAAGCAATGCATGCACAAACTTCTGCGTCTACTGCGGATTTAACCACAACAACAAGTTTACGCGCGTCACGCTCAACGACGAGCAAATCGAAGCCGAATGCCGCGCCATCCGCGAACTCGGACCATTCGAAAACCTACTGATTGTCACCGGCGAAGCCCCGGCGATTGCCGGCGTCGACTATCTCGAAAACGCCCTCCTCATCGCCCGTCCCTACTTCAACAACCTGTCGATTGAGGTAATGCCGCTCAAAGCCGACGACTATCTGCGACTCACTCACGCTGGGCTAAACGGCGTGGTATGCTTCCAAGAGACTTACCACAAAGACCGTTACAAACTCTACCATCCGAAAGGAATGAAGTCAATTTTCGAATGGCGTCTGAACGGCTTCGACCGAATGGGACAAGCCGGAGTCCACAAAATCGGCATGGGCGTACTTATCGGACTCGAAGACTGGCGAACCGACATCACTATGATGGCTTATCACCTGCGCTACCTTCAAAAGCATTATTGGCGGACACGCTATTCGGTCAACTTCCCGCGAATGCGCCCCTCCGAGAGCGGATTTCAGCCGAACGTAACGATGACCGACCGTCAACTGGCACAAGTGACATTTGCATTCCGAATTTTCGACCACGACGTCGACATTTCCTATTCGACCCGCGAAAATCCCCGACTGCGCGAAAATATGATGAAACTGGGTGTTACGTCGATGAGTGCCGGAAGTCGCACCGAGCCGGGCGGATATACCCACGCTCGCGAAGCACTCGAGCAATTCCACGTCAGCGACGAACGCACACCATACGATGTGGCGAACGACATTCGCTCGCTCGGCTACGAGCCCGTTTGGAAAGACTGGGACCGCGTTTTCGACTAAACTTGATTTGAATGAGGGTGTATCCGCCCTCATTTTTTATTTGCAGAATTTGTGGTAGCAGCGCTCTACCTCGACCACGTAATTTACCGTCTGACGGCCGCGGAAGTAACCATACTTGCACACCTCGTCGTTGTAGTATTCCGGATTGGCTTTCATCAGCAGTGCATCGCTGACGTTGGCATACCACACTTGCGGATTTTTGCCGTATTTCTTCGCCAACGCGATGGCATCGTAGATGTGCGCAATGCCGCTATTGTACGCCGCAAGCACAAAACGCTGACGCTCGACCGGGTCGCTGACATACTTGGCAAGCATCTTGTCGAGGTCGGCAATCGAGCGCGCTGCAGCATGAATGCAAGCCTCCGGATCGATGATTTCGTCGCCTTCGAGTCCGTAACGACGCGCCGTGCCCGGCATCATCTGCATTATGCCGCGTGCGCCTGCCCACGACACGACATAGGGGTCGAACTTTGACTCAACATAGCCTTGTGCGGCGAGCAGTCGCCAATCCCAGCCGATGAGTTTTGCCGCATCCTTGAAGTAGGCATCGTAGGGCGACACTTCGCCGCGGCGATGGCGATATTTATACTCGCCTGCCTTGGTCATTCGCGACGTATAGTAGTGGTCATAACGGTTGCGCTCGTACGCTTTGGCGGCATCAGTTTTCGCCCAAGAGTTAATGCTGTCGGCAAGCCAACTATGGTTCGGGCTTACCGCCCACGCCGACCGCTGCGGGAAACTCACCTCAAGGTGTATATCAATGTTCGGGAAATAGGAATGGTCGAGTTGCGCAATGTCGCTGTCGACGATGGTCATCGGAATTTCGCCGCCGGCAACCATCTCTATCAAATCTTCCGACATAAGCGTATCGCGGTCGATGGTATGAATGTTAATTCCGCCACCAACCTCGTTATTCAAGTTGCGCAAACGCGACTCGTACTTCGAATCGTTCTCAACGTAGACGTCTTTGCCGACGAGTTGCGTCACGTCGGTAACCTCCGCCTTGCCTTTGACGAGCGGCTGTATCAGCACTTGAGTCGTTACGTTTTCGGGGCCGCAACTGAGCACGCGCGACTTATATTCCGCCGTGATTGGCACATTGTAGGCGGCAACGTCGATACGCGCCGAGTCGAGTTCTTCGAGCAACGCCGACATACTCCGAAACACCTCAAAACGCACGGCGACGTGCTTGTCCGTGGCAAAGCGATTCATCAGGTCGTAGTTGTAGCCCATCAAATCGCCCTTGTAGAGGAAGTAAGACGTCGGACTGTAGAGCGTGCCCACAACGATTGTGTCGGGCAAGGCATAACTCGTGCTGTCGGTTGTCGTTTCGCCTTCGCTGCGTCGGCACGACGTCGACAGAACAGCCGCCGCGACGAAGAAAATCAGCAATATGTCGACAAGACGCCGCATCGGGGGGATGTCTTAATATTCGAACGTGCCGAATTCCGACTTGATGGTCAGTCGATTCGCCGGAGCATCGGCTACACGACCAATCACGCGCGCTTCGATGCCGAAACCTTCCGAAATCTCGATGATGCGCGCTGCCTTCTCTTCGGCAACGTAGAACTCCATGCGGTGACCCATGTTGAACACCTTATACATTTCGCTCCAGTCAGTGCCCGATTGCTCCTTGATAATTCTAAACAGCGGCGGTATCGGGAACAGATTGTCTTTGACAACGTGCTTGTTTTCAACAAAGTGCATCACCTTAGTCTGCGCACCGCCCGAGCAATGCACCATACCGTGGATGTCGGCGCGCATCTCGTCGAGCACGCGACGTACCACCGGAGCATAAGTTCGCGTCGGCGACAGAACCAACTTTCCGGCAGTCATCCCCACCTCGTCAATCCAATCCGTCAAGCGCAATCCGCCCGAGTAGACAAGGTCGGAAGGCACGCCATGGTCGTATGTTTCCGGATATTTTTCAGCAAGATATTTTGCAAACACGTCATGGCGAGCCGAAGTCAATCCGTTGCTGCCCATGCCGCCGTTATATTCATCTTCATAGGTCGCTTTGCCCGACGACGACAGACCGACAATGACATCGCCCGCCGCGATGTTGGCATTGTTTATCACATCGGCACGTCGCATGCGGCACGTCACCGTACTGTCGACAATGATTGTCCGCACCAGGTCGCCCACGTCGGCTGTTTCGCCGCCCGTGCTGTAGATGCCCACACCCATCGAACGAAGTTGCTCGAGCAATTCCTCCGTACCGTTGATTATCGCCGCAATCACCTCGCCCGGCACGAGCAACTTGTTGCGCCCGATAGTCGACGAAAGCAGAATGCCGTCGGTAGCACCCACGCAGAGCAAGTCGTCGATATTCATTATCAGCGAATCTTGAGCAATGCCCTTCCACACACTCATGTCGCCCGTCTCTTTCCAATAGGCATAAGCCAACGACGATTTGGTGCCCGCCCCGTCGGCATGCATTATGTTGCAATAGTCCGGGTCGCCGCCGATGACGTCCGGAATAATCTTACAAAAAGCCTTCGGGAAAAGCCCTTTATCCACGTTACGGATAGCGTTGTGTACGTCCTCTTTCGATGCCGACACGCCGCGCAAATCGTACCTCTGTTTATCCATCTCGTTAGTTGTTATGGTTATATCAAGTAGAAGAATATCGTTGTTGCAACCGCTACCAACAGAAGACTGTCGATGCGGTCGAGAATACCGCCGTGTCCCGGCATGATGTGGCTACTGTCTTTCACTCCCGCATTGCGCTTGATGAGCGACTCAGCCAAGTCGCCCCACGTCGAAAAGACGCTTACCGTCACAGCATATACCGTCCATAAGCCAAGACTCAACCCATCGAAATAGTCGCCAAAATACACGCTGAAGATAATCCCGGCAATGATAGCAAACACCAAACCGCCGAAAAATCCCTCCCACGACTTCTTGGGCGACAAACGCTCAAACAACTTGTGACGTCCTATCATCGAGCCAACGCAGTATGCGCCCGTATCGTTTATCCATATAAAAATCAGCCCCGCCAAAAGCAACTGAGGCGTAGCAACGTCGTAGCAGAGCACGTTCAACAGAGTCATCGGCAACGCAACGTAGATTTGCGTCATTGCCGAAGCCGCAAGCGCCCTATGCCCGTCCGTTTCGTGCGAGTAGAGTTGCACCACCATCCGAACCAACAAATACGGAAGGTAGACAAGCAAAGGCGGCACCGCCGACTCACAATTATACAAGAAAAACACGGAAAGGAACATCAAGCAGCCGCCCACAGCATCGAGCAACGCCGTCCGAGTAATATACTTGCCCCCGGTCAGCAACTTGTGACACTCTATCACGCCTATGGCAGTGAGCGCCGTAAACACACATGCAAACGCCGCACTACCGCACACGATTGCAACAATTATCAGTAACACATAAACCAGCCCGGAAGCCGTACGTATTGCTATCTTTTTCACAAGTCCTTACAATTTTTCCACAAAAATACCCTTTTTCCGCCAATCGGCATAATTTTTATACACAAATTTTCCCCACCGCCACGATTTTTAATAGCTTCCCGTAAAATCATTTAACCCGGCTTTCACCCCGAGAAGCGGATCTTTTGCTTTGAGTTAGGCTTTTTTTGGCGTTACATCGGGGACGGCTGTGTCCTACAAATCTTATTTTGTTACTTTTTTCTCATATTAGACTCAACCGTAGGGGTGCTATTTGACTTTTCGTGCGAATTCGAAACAAATATCGATTTTTTTTGAAAATTTTTTCTGCTACGAAAAA
>JBJEDO010000124.1:0-41505 GCA_051872155.1 Candidatus Limisoma sp. | reverse complement strand
AGGTAAGAGGTAAGAGGTAAGAGGTAAGAGGTAAGAGGTAAGAGGTAAGAGGGGCGCGCAATCTGCTTCCCTCTCATCCACTCATTCGCTCATCCACTCATCCACTCATCCACTCATCCACTCATCCGCTCATCCACTCATTCGCTCATCCTCTCAAAAAAAATCGCCTGATTATTTTAGAATTTGCACTTTGTGGTTTATCTTTGTAAATTCAAATAAGACTGCGATGAAAACAATGCTATTTAGAATTTATCAGTGGGTGATTGCCTATCCTATACTTGCTGTCCTGACGATAATAACAGCGGTGCTGACGATATTGGTCAGTGCGCTGGGTATGAGCCGTTCGTTGGGCTACTTTATTCCGCACATTTGGGCGCGTCTATGGTGCATACTTTTGTTTGTGCGCGTTGAGGTGCGCGGGCGCGAAAACATCGACCCCGGCACGTCGTACGTTTTCATTGCCAACCACCAAGGTGCATTCGACATTTTCGTAATCTTCGGCTATCTGAATCACAACTTCAAGTGGATGATGAAAAAGAGCCTCGAGAAGATTCCGTTTGTGGGCTTTGCATGCCGCGTGTCGCGACACATTATGGTCGACCGCAGTTCGGCGTCGGCAATCAACCAAACAATGGTGAATGCTAAAAAGATTTTGCGCGGCGGAATGTCGTTGGTGGTTTTCCCCGAAGGGTCGCGCACACCCGACGGCAAGATGAAGCAGTTTAAGCGAGGCGCATTTATGCTCGCCACGGAGTTCGGCTTGCCGATAGTCCCGCTTACCATCAACGGTTCTTTCCAAGTGATGAACAAGCGTACGCTTAACACCGCGCCGGGCAAAATTATACTGACTATTCATAAGCCTATGCCGCAAACCGGCGAACGCACAAAAGAGGTGATGGAAAGTATGATGGCGGAGAGTTTTGCAATCATCAAATCCGCGCTCGATGAATAGACTGTTTTGCCTAACGTCGGTCGCGCTCTTGACAATGTCGGCGGCATTGGCTGCGCCCGCCGAGCCGATTGTCGACAGCGACACCGTCCCTGCAGACACGTTGACAGTCGAAGAAATGTCGCTTTCGAACGACACCTTAGCCATTGATACGGCGGTCGTTGCCAAGCCGAAAGGCTTTTTCGGCAAATTGAAAAACTATTTCAAGAAGTCCGACCATTTCGACCCGACTAAGAAGATTGATTTCGGCGTCTTAGGCGGTCCGCACTATAGTTCGTCGACCGGCGTCGGGCTCGGCATCGTTGCTTCCGGACTTTATCGCATCGACCGCAACGACCCGCAGTTGCCGCTCTCTAACGTATCGATATTCAGCAACGTAACGTCGAAAGGTCTGCTTATGGTTGGCGTTCGCGGCAATAACGTGTTTCCTCGCGAGCGTTTCCGCTTCGACTATACTACCTATATCTACACCTTCCCGTCGACGCTTTGGGGCATCGGTTACGAGCAGGGAAACAACGACGACAACGAGACCGACTATTCTCGACTCAAATTTGAGGCAAAACCGAGATTCCTCGTTCGATTGGCGCCGCACACCTACATCGGACCGTTGGTTAATGTGCAATATGTCAATATCACGGATTTCGACCAAAGTGTGGCTGATTTGATGGGCAGCACCGAACGCAAGTTTACCACCGTCGGTGGCGGTCTGTCGTTCACCTACGATTCGCGCGACGTCATCCTCAATGCAACGCGCGGTTGGTTCGTTCAACTCGACCAAATCTTCAACCCGTCGTGGCTCGGCAACGACCACGTTTACCATTGGACCGACCTTACCGTGTCGACCTACCACAAGGCGTGGCGCGGCGCCGTGATTGCCGGCGAATTTCATTCGCTGTTCAACTACAATGATGTGCCGTGGCCTATGCTTGCCACCGTCGGCGGACAGAACCGCATGCGCGGTTATTTCGAGGGCCGTTACCGCGACAAAAATATCGTTGAGGCGCAAATCGAGCTACGTCAGCACATTAAGAAACGCCATGGCATTGTCGTCTGGGTCGGCGCCGCCAATGTGTTCCCGAAATTCTCGGAGATGCGACTAAAGCAGACGTTGCCCAACTTCGGTGCCGGCTATCGGTGGCGGTTCAAGCAGGGCGTAAACGTTCGCCTCGACCTGGGATTGACGCGTAACGGTATGGGCTTTATCTTTAATATTAACGAAGCATTCTAATATGAAACCGGAAGAAAAATCGGACGCAAAACAGACTCCGAACAATTGGCAAAAAACGATTTCGTGGATACTCGCCGTCATAGCCTTGGTCTACGACTTTTCGCCCGTCGACGTCGTTCCCGACGGCATTCCTGTTGCGGGCTGGCTCGACGACATTATGGTTACGGTGCTCGCCGCTCTCAACTTGCTGCAGCAATACAGCCGCGATGGTCATCCTACTGCGTCGCGCATCCTCAAACGTCTGAAATGGGGCTGCGTAGTCGTTTCGGTAATCGTGGTGGCAATCCTTGCGCTCGCCGTCTACGGCATTATCAGTTTATTCAATTAGAGCCTGTTTTTAGCCTGTTTTTTCAATTAATGCGTTAGAATCTGCACGCCTTTTTCGGTCATCACAAACGTGTGTTCCCACTGAGCTGAAGGCTTTTCGTCGTCGGTAACAACGGTCCAGCCGTCGTCGCTGTCGATAAACACCTTCCACGTGCCCATATTAATCATCGGCTCGATTGTAAACACCATACCCGGCACGAGAAGCATACCGGTGCCTTGCTTGCCGAAGTGGAACACGTCGGGCTCTTCGTGAAATTTCAGCCCTACGCCGTGGCCGCACAGGTCGCGCACCACCGAGAAGCCGTTCTTCTTGGCGTGGCGCTCAATGGCGTGACCGATGTCGCCGACAAACGAGTAAGGTTTTGCCGCTTTCATCCCGATTTCGAGGCATTCTTTGGTGACGCGCACGAGTTTTTCCTTCATCGGGTCGGTTTTGCCGATGATGAACATACGCGATGCGTCGGAGTAGTAGCCTTTGTAGATTGTCGACACGTCGACGTTGATGATGTCGCCCTCTTCGAGAATTTCGTCCTCGTCGGGGATGCCGTGACACACCACCTCATTTATCGACGTGCAGACGCTTTTGGGAAAGCCCTCGTAGTTGAGCGGAGCGGGAATTGCGCCGTGGTCGGTGGTGTAGTCGTAGACGAGTTTGTCGATTTCGGCTGTGCTCATTCCGGCGCGTATTTCGCTTGCTACCAAGTCGAGCACGCCCGTATTGATTATTCCGCTTTGGCGGATGCCTTCGATTTGCTCGGGAGTCTTTATGAGGCTACGAGTCGGCACCTCGTGCCCGCGTTCCTCGTAGAACATTATCTTTCTATCCATTTCGGTGGGTTCCACGCCGCGCGGAACAGTCCACCGTCTTTTGAAAAATTTCATTTACGAATTTTGTTTTTAGTGATGCAAAATTACGCAAAAATAGTCACATAGAGATGGCAAAACGGCGTGTTTTTTGACGAACGCAGACGAACGAAGGCGCACCCGCACGGGCACGCCTTCAAAAATACGTATGAATATGAGTTAGATTATTATTTTACTATTACTTTCACGTTTTTGCCTTCGATGGCAACGATGTAGATGCCGCGTTCGAGGCTGATTGTGTCGGCTGCCGTGCCGACAAACGAAGCCACGCTACGTCCGTCGAGCGTCGTTATCAATATGTGTTTGCCTTGTGCGCCGCTGATACTTAACGCGCCGCGACCGCCGGCAACTTTGATTGCGTTGCCTGTCAACGTGTCGACTGCACCGTCTTCGCCAATCGTTATCGAAACGCCGGGCGTTACGTCATTGGATGCATTTTGGTCGGTTGTGCAAGTTACGCTACCCTTGAAGGTATAGGTCTTGTGGTTGTCCGACTCTTCTGCACCGCCGTGGAAGATGTATTGAATGGTTGCTCCCGCTTCGATTTCTTTGCCTGTCGTACTCATCACGATTTCGTCGTCGCAAAGCAGATTGACCTTGTAGTCGCTTACGGTTTGGCTACCGTTGTTGTAGACGGTAACCGTAAAGGTTGCATCGTCGCCGACCATAATAACCTTAGGCAGCTCGATACTTACGGCTTCGAGGTCGATGTCGTAGTCGGTGGTGCCTTTTTCGTAGACGCGTATGTTGTCGAGGTGGATGTTGTTACCGTTGCCCGAAATGCCTTTGAAAGTCAGCATTGCTTGCTCTTTGCAGAGGATTCTCGGAATTTCGATGGTAAATTCTTTCCATCCGGTTTCGTTGCCTTTTACCGGGAATGTGCCGAGTTTTACAAATTGTTGGTCGTTGAACGAAATCTCAACTTCGAGCGATTCGGTAGCATCGTTTGCCGATTGATACATCCAGAACGAAAGTACGGGATGTTGCGCCGAGAAGAGGTCGATTTTCGGCGATGTGAGGCGAACGACTGTCGGCACCGACATCTCGAACGAGTTGAACGTAGCGAAACCGCTGTCATTGTCTTGCGCAGTCACGTCGGGGTGCGTGCCGGCGTTGGTCAACGTCCAGCCGGGTATTTCGTTTGTGCCTTGCACGTACGAGAGTGCCCAAGGCGCATTGTCGAGACTTTGGTTGGCAAACGATTCGGCGAAAGGTACGGCGTTGTCGGGACCCAGAATGACGTAGTCGGACAGCGCAAAGTCGCTTTCGCGGTCGCCATATACGGCTTTTACGCCGTAGTACATAAATATTTGTGATGTCGTCGATGCGTATTCGGTGTCGGTAAATGTTGTTGCGGTAATTCCTTCGGCGGCTGTCGTTTCACCGACGCGTACGATGGTGTAAGTGAGTTTCGACGGGTCGAGTTTTGCACCGTTGACGCCGGTTGTCGGAGCTGTCCAAGAGAGTACGGCATTGCCGTCTTGCTCGCGGATGGTAAGGTTGGTCACGGGATTCGGCGTGTCGTAGCCTACCCATACGCTGACTTGCGCTTCAACGCCTGTTCCGGCATCGTTGACGGCAGCCACGCGATAGGTGTTGTTGCCTTCCGAAGCATTCGTGTCGGTCCACGAAAGTTTTGCACCCGGGGCGGGGTTGGAGAAGGTTTGTGCCGGCACGACGCCTTCGCCTTTGTAGATGTTAATGGCTTTCAGTGAGGCGAGTTCGCCACCTGAGAAGGTCTTCGTCGGAGCGGTAAACGAGATGGTTGCCGAGAGCGTGCCGGCATCGCCTGCCGTTGCTGTAAGGTCGGTAACGGCTGCCGGGCAGTCGGCATTGGCTTTCTCTTCGATTTTGATATCGTCGACGATGAGATAGTAGTTGTCGATAGGACTTGTGCAGTGTATGCCGATGTGGAATATACCGTCGACGGGCACGGTGAAGTCGGCGGTGAAGGTCTCAAAACTATCGTCGGTGATGCTTTTCGTCGGAATCAGCGTAGTGCGCAGGTCCGACGGGCTTGTGGTTGTGCCAAGGGCAACTTCGAAGCGTTCGGGGCTTTCGCTGTCGAACGCGCGAGCCTTAAACGTAAGGCGATAGCTGCTTGTCGATTTGTATTCAATCGGCGGAGTAATCAACCAGTCGTCGGCAACCGATTCTTTGCTGAAGCGGCATGCCATTGCTTGCCAGTTTGTCTTCCATGCCCAAGTATTGCCGTCGTTGTTGGCGTCGACGATGGTGTAGCCGAGCGTGGCGTTTTCGGTGTCGAACGGTTCGTAGTAGGGGAGAGTAAACGCTGTGCCGGTAAAGCAACTGTTCGACGTTGCCGTGCCACCTTCGCCGTCGGCGGTCGATGCCGTCACGGTGTAATAGTAGTTGGCAATTCCGACGGGCAGAGTTTCTGTGAATGTCGTTTCTGTAAGGTCGGTGGCAACTGTCGTTGCGTCGGGATAGCGAACAACGGTGTAGCGGAGGCTTTCGCGGTCGACCATACCACCGTGGAGACCTTGTGCGGGAGCGTCCCAGGTGAGTGTAGCCACGCCGTCGGTGATTTCGAGAAGGAGGTTGCCTACGGCAGCGGGAGCATCATTGCCCGCCCACTGTGTGCGCACTTCTTTCGGTCCGCAGCCGACGCTGTTTTCGGCGAATGCCACAATCGTATGTTCTCCGGCAGCGACGCTTGCGCTGAACGTAACGTCAGCTCCGGGCTGAACGCTTTGCTCGTTGGCGAGCACGCCGTCGATGTATATTTTCGTAGTAATATTGCCTGTCAAAGCGATTCCGTCGAATGCTGTCTGCGGAGCGCGGAAGGCTATTGTGCTCGTCCCGGCTTGGTAAGAAAGAATCACGTTTGTAAGCGCAGCCGGAGCGTCAAGACCGCGAGTGGGTGCTTCGATGAAGAGCGCTGTGATTTCTTCGCTTGCCGGCATTGCGGATACACGTTCGGCAGCGCCTGTGGTTGTGTTGAGCGTGTAGAGCCCTGCATTGTCGTCGCTGTTGGTTTCCGCCCAATAGATGGTGTTTGTTTCGGGGTCGACGGTAGCACTTTGGCTGTATTTCGGGTTGAGTCCGGTAGCACCGATGCGAGTTGCTTCGCCCGTAGTTTTGTCGAGTTTGTAGAGAATGCCGTCGGTTATGCTCACAGCGAAGATTTCGCCGAAATTGTTGGCGGCGATGCAAGCCATTTCGGGCAGAGTGGAAATCTTCGACGTTTCGCCGGAGGTCATATCGACGCGGCAGAAGTCGCATTTATCCGATGAGTACGGACCCCAAGCAACTGCGTAGAGCGTTTTGCCGACGGGGTCGTAAGTCATGTCGAATGCAACGGTTTCGTCGACGTTGGTAAGAATGGGATTTTGAGCATACGACCAGTCGTCGGTGTTGAGCACGACGTAGTAGTTGTAGAACGTGCTGTAGTCGTCGCTGAACGCCCAAAGACGATAGTGAAGACGATGGTCGGAATATGCACCACCGCCGTTTATGTACAAGTTGGGGTGTATGCAAATTTCGGTAAACGAAATCGGCGATGTCGGTTGGAATGCGTATACACCGTAAGGTGGTTCTGTGTCGAGGTCTGCCCACGAGTCGGAATAGATAATGCTGCCGTAGAGCGTAGGCGTCGACGCATTGGCGGTCAGCGCTTTCGCTTGAAATTTCGGCAAAGTGTTGATGTCGCTGATTTTTGGTAGATTAGTTGAATTTGCCCTCATTTTGGAGGCGAGTCTTGCCGCAGTTGCCGATTTGTCGACCTGGCGTCGCGGCGATGTCGAGATTTGGTTGCCGATGGCTGAGGCGGTAAGACTCGTGCCGACCGTCAACGCAATCAAGACGGTTTTTAGTGTAGATTTCATTGTTTATTGAATTATTGTTTTATATGATTTTTCGTTGATTTTTACGATGTATATGCCGCGGTTGAGGCTGATAGCGGCATTTCCCGTGCCGTGAGCAACGCATCTGCCGGCGATGTTGTAGACGGCATAACTGCCGCGGGCGACGATGCGAATTCGGTTGCTCTCGGTATAGACGCAACTGCTGTCGGCGATAGCGGTAACGCTACCTGACGGCGTTGTGACTACGTCGACGACGTTCGATGTCTGCGATTGGCGTTCGCCGGCGGTTGCTGTCACGAAATATCGGTAGAGTGTATTGCTGTCGAGGTCGGTCACGGTGTACGAAGTCGTATTGCCGACGGGCAGGTTGTTGACGATGTAGTCGTCGACGATGGCATTGCCGAGTCCGATGGCGACGTCGTCGACAAGCACCGACCCGGTAGCCGTCGGGCAGTTGTAGAAGAGTTGAATGGCGCGGCATCCGGTGAGTGCCTCCGTCGGGCATGTCCACGTCGACCCTGCGTTGTTGTCAATCGAGGTGATTTCGGCGATTTTTGTCCATTCGTCGTCGATTAAGCCGTTTATTATTAACGAGTTTGCTGCGTCGCACTTATATCCTCTAATCCAGAGCGAAAGCGACGTTATGTCTTTGTCGAATGTCGGCGATTGCAGTTTCATTGCGTTGGCTTGGAAACGCAACGACGGTGCCGCTGCGCCGTAGTAGCCGTTGACGCTGAACGTCGAACTGCACGACGTCGACCAGCCTTCGGGCAATTCCAATTTGTTGGCGAAGTCGGCTGTTTCGATGATGCCGCTGCCCTGCTTTTGGGTAAATACGCTCAGCAGATATCCGTCAGCGCCGTCGAGGGCTTGCCAATTGGCTGTGAATGAGTTGAATGACACGTTGGTGGCGTCTACTGCCGTCGGGGCGAAGTAGGCGATTCCGGGTTGGTCGGTAGTTGCCGTAGCCGGTTCCGACGACTCGGAAACGGCGATGCCGCTAATCGTTGCAACGCTGATGTAGTAGGTCGTTTCGGGCGTCAAGCCGGTTATGGTTGTCGCATCGGCTTCGATGCGGCGGTTTGTGTAGTCTGCCACATAGCGATGACGTCCGTTGCTGATGTAGTATACATTAATAATATATGCGTCGGCGTTAGCGGTAGTAGCCCATTCAACGTCGATGGTATTGTCGGTTACGGCAGTTACCGTCGGCGATGCCGGTTTCTGTGGCAAACTGCCGCCGGCGCCGACGTTGAGCGTGATGGCTCCCGAATTTTCGGCGATATCGCTCAGCGAGATGCCTGTCGGGTTGTTAATCCACGACATAAGCGACGGGGTAGTGTCGTCGGAGAGCGACGTTACGTTGGCGTTGCCGGGGAAGGTGTCGCCGCCGCGACTTGTGTCGGTTTGCATATTGTCTGCCTCCACGATGTCGACGTATTGGTGGTTGGCGTCGTTGTTGACGGTGTTGGCATCCCAAATGGATTTCTTATAGTCGATGTGCCAAACGAGCATTCCGTGTCCGGGCAGATAGGTGTCCCAACCTTCTAATTGGCGATTTTCCAGAAGGTAATATTCGTCAGTCGACGTTGTGTTGATGCGGTAAGCCGTGTTGGCGTCGATTGAGGGAATGCGCAAACGTGCGTCGCCGCTTATCTCAGTCGGCTGAAGCCAGCCCATAAATTCGCGCTCGTAAGCGGTCAGATAGGGCGGCGTTTTGCAGTTATTGTTATACGAACCGTGGTCCATAAGCGACCAAGTGCCGGGAGTGAAGCTCGTCGACGTCGACGAAGTGGCATAAAGGTCGGGGAAGCCTAAGATGTGCATAAATTCGTGGCAGAACGTGCCGATGCCGGTGAGGCTCTTGCCGGTGTTGCCGCTAAGCTCGTTCGAGCAGCCGTACGAGCCTATTTGAACGCCGTCGAGACGTAGCGTTTTGCCTTTCGAACTCAGATTGCTGCTGTGGGGCCAGATGGTCGACACGCCGCCGCCTTCCGCCTCGCTGTAGCCGGCGTAGAAGATATAGACGTTGTCGACCCAACCGTCGCCGTCGCGGTCGTATTGCGTGAAGTCGATTTCGCTGTCGAGTGCGTTGCAGGCTTCGATGACCATTTCGTAGGCGAGAGCATCGTCGTCGTTGCCGTAGTGGCTCATCGCGTATTGCATCGTCACCGGACCGTAGACGTCAAACTCCGGGTGAAACTGTCCGCACGAGTTTTCGATGTAGTAGTCGGCGGCGCTACCCGTTGCTCCGGCGTAGTTGTAGCCCGTGCCGTTGAGCATTGCGTTGAAGTCGGCGGCGCTGTACGAGAGCGATTTGTCGGGAAATTGCACCAGCAAGACCAGCGACTTTTGCACGCCGGTTTTGGGGAATGCCGATACGGTCCTCGCCGGAGCGATGCTCTTCGGCATGCGCGCCTGTTGCGCTTGCTGCGCTGTTGCCGCTGTGAGCATTCCGCGGGTGTCGGCAACAAGAACGTTGCCCTCGGTGTCGGTATAGTAGTGATGGTGCTCGTTGCCGTGAAGCCTTACCGTTATGGTCGTTCCATCGGGTTGATGGTAGATAATCGGTTCATTTATCGAATTTATGGCATTAGCCATCGACGCAACCAGCGCCAATGCCGAAAATATGATTTTTCGTTTCATTTTAATAACATTTTCTATAGCGAGAATATCGGTAACAAAGGTAATGGTTTATTCGGTTATGTGCAATATTATTCCTATAAAATGTAGAATTTTGGTAGAAATTTTATATTTTCGGTCTAAAATTGTTATTTTTTATTGCTTTATAAAGAATATTTCTATAATTTTGCGACTATTAATTGAATGCAAAATATAAGGATTATTTACATTTTTCGATAAGATGAAAAGAATTATCTTGTTTTTAATCTCGCTGATTGTTGTAGCGCTCGGGATGGAGTGCTATTCAAGCGTGCGAAAGGGGTGTCCGCTGAGGTTCAAATCTCGCAATCGTGAACCGCTGACCTCTTTCTACTGTGTAAAGCCAATCGATGTCTCGATTCCTCGGTTGACTTCGGGAGGAAATACTTCGGTCGAACTTGTCGGCAACGTTATTTCGTCGAAAGGTGCCGGCAAGGGTATGTACAGTTTCAGCGCGGCATCGCCGTTCTCGATGAACAAACTGCTTCCGGGTGTTGAGTTCAACGGCGGGGCTGTCTATGTCAACGGCAAATATTACGCTCAAAATTTCGATTACGACAGCAACTACCAACTCACGATGTCGCAATGGTATGTCTACGATGCCGAGATATGGACGTTGGAGCGCACTGTCGACTGTCCGCTCGACGATTACTCGTATGTCGCCGCCGATAGGACTTACGACCCGACGACCGGGGCGGTCTATTCGATTGTTTACGACAAAGATGCCTCGGGAACGCTGTTTCTGGCAACTACCGACCTCGCCGACGGAAAGTCGACGTTGATTGGCGCTTTCGATAAGAGCGTTTTCTGTATAGCCGCTAATGCCTCCGGACAACTCTTTGTCATCGACGTGAATGCAAACCTTTACAGCGTCGACAAGGCGACGGCGAAACTTACGCTCATTGCCAACACCAATATTTTCGACAGTTACGAATCCGACTACACACAGTCGGCAACAATCGATTATGCTACCGGCAAAATGTATTGGGCGGAATTTCATACCGTAGGGTGGTTTACCGCAGCGTCGGCGCTCTACGAGATAAACACTTCAACCGGAGCAACTACTAAAATAGCCGACATTCCCAACAACGAGGAAATAGTGGGTCTTTGCGTGCCCGACCGCGCTCCGGAAGGTTCGCCTGCCGCAGTTTCCGGACTTGCAGTGAACATGGTTCAAGGCGCTACTCAGGCTTCGTTCTCGTTCGTATTGCCGACGGTGACGGCTTCGGACGACGCACTCGACGCCGCGGAATCGCTGATGGTCGAAATTTCGGTCGACAGCGACGTCGTTGACTTGGTCGACGGGCTTCCCGGCGAAAGCATAACGACATCGACCTACGACTTTGCTCGCGGTCTGCACACCGTGAAGATTAAGGTGGAGAACGGCGCAGGCGTCGGTCCGGCTGCCGGCAAACAATTCTTCGCAGGCTATGACGTTCCGGCAAGTGTCGGAGGTCTGAAACTTACCACAACCGGCTATGAGGCTAATTTATCGTGGTCGGCGCCGACAGTCGGTGCGGAAGGCGGCGCAATTCGCGGTCCGATTACTTACGAGGTGGTGCGCATGCCGGGCAACGTCGTTGTTGCCGAGTCGCAACCCGCTACCTCGTTTAGCGAAACGCTCACCGTTCCGGCTCTATATTCTTATATCGTTACGGCAATCACTCCCGACGGTCGCGGCGTTTCTGCACAATCGAATGCGATGGTCATTGCCGACTTCGGCGTGCCCTACAGCGAATCGTTCAACACGGCTGACGCTGCCGGACTCTTTACCATAATAGATAATAACAACGACGGCAAAACCTGGGACTACGACTCCGCAGGTCAGCGCATGCGCTACACCTATGGCGTACAGTCTGCCGGCGACGATTGGCTCATTACTCCGGGAATCCGCCTCGAAAAGGGCAAATCGTATGCTTTTGCTTTCAAGGTTAGTAAGGAGATGAACTCCTACACTGAAACGATGGAGGTATACTACGGCGCATCGTCCGACATTTCCTCGATGACAAAAATCGCTGACATCACCGACATCACCGAGGAACAACAACATATGTCATATCTCGTGCCGGCACTTGCCGACGGTGCTCACTATTTCGCATTCAAGGCGACGAGCCCGGCAAACCAATATCGTATGTATGTCGACGATATCAACGTCGTCGAAGAAGGTTATGCCAACGTCCCGGCAACCGTCAACGATTTGAAAGTCGTAGCAGGTGCTCAGGGCGCAAATGAAGCAACTGTGACGTTTACGGCACCATCGACCACTCTCGAAGGCTCTGCGCTCGAGTCGCTCTCGCGCATCGAAATCTATCGCAACAACAGCGACGTGCCTATCAAGACAATCGAGTCGCCGGCTTGCGGCTCCGCGCAGTCGTGGACCGATACGTCGGTTAAAACCGGTGCGTATGAATATAAGGTAATTTCCTACAACGAAACCGGTGCGAGCGGCGCTGCCACGGCATCGGTCTACGTCGGCATCGACGTGCCCGGAAAAGTTACCGATTTGACGTTGACGTTTGTCGACGGCAAGCCGAAACTCACGTGGAAGGCTCCGGCAGCAGGCGTTAGCGGCGGAAATCTTGCCGGATTGGTTTCTTACGACGTGGTCCGCGTGGCTAACGACGTGCAAACCACGGTGGCTACCGCTTTGGAGGCTACGGAATTTGTCGACGATTGGACAGTCGACACGCAAGCATATCTCTACTATGCCGTTGTGGCAAAAACATCGGCGGGAAGCAGCGATGCCGCTTATACTAAGGGCATTGTCGTCGGCGACCCGTATCCCGCACCGTTCGCCGAGTCGTTTGCCGGCGCTGTGGCTCAAAACGCTCCGTGGTCGGTGGCTCAAGTCTACGGCGCTAACGGTAATTGGCGCATCCTCGCTACCGGCGAATATCCCTACACTCAGCCTCAAGACGCTGACGGCGGTCTGGCTTCGTTCAACGGCTTCAACGCACAGGTCGGCAACGTCACTCGTCTGATTTCGCCGATGATTAAGATTGACCATCTCCGCAGCCCGAAATTGTCGTTCTGGATGTATCACTTCAACGGCAACGACGGTTGGCATCCCGACGAGGAAGGTCCCGACTACGTCAAAGACCAACTCGTAGTCGAGGTGTCGGTCGATGGCGGTGACTATCAAGAACTTCGCGACGGCGTCTTTGACCTCTATGCACCCAAAAACGGTTGGACGGAGCACGTCTTCTCGCTCGATAAATTTATCGACAGCAACTATATCAATATTGCGTTCAAAGGCGTTTCGGGGTGGTGCTACAACATCCAAATCGACAATATCAACGTCTTTGCCGACTATGTTACGGAAGTGTCGGCGGTGTCGCTCAGCGGTCCGTCGGCTCTCAAAATCGGCGAGCAAGGCACGTTTGTGGCTACCGTTGCCAACAACGGAAGTGCAAACCTCAACAACGTGGCTGTTCGCTTGAAGAAAGACGGCAAAATTGTCGCTTCGAAGATGCTTCGTTCGCTCGACTCGAAGGCGCAAACCGAGGTCGAACTCATTGCGGTGGCAACGCCTGCCGATGCCGGTAAGACGGTCGAATATGTTGCCGAAGTGTTTGTTGTCGGCGACGAAAATACGCTCAACAACGTGTCGAAACCGGTCGCTGTAACCACCGATTCGAACGAATTGCCCGTAGTGACCGATTTGGCGGCTGCTGCCGACGATGTCGAAACGGGTAAGGCTGTAACGCTTACGTGGAGCAAGCCCGCCGACGCCGTGATTTTCGACGGTGTGGCAGCAGTGGCTGACGATTGCGAGTCGTACGAGCCGTTCAGCGTATATGGCTTCGGCAACTACATCGTGGTCGACGGAGACGGCAAAAACACCTATTCGGTGACCGACGGCTCGACCTACGCCAACAAGACAACGCCGAAAGCGTTTATGGTGTTCAATCCTTCGCAAATCAGCATCCCCGACTACAAAATGTCGCGCTATCAGCCGTACTCCGGCAACCAATATCTTGCGGCATTCTCAGCATCGACGGGTATCAGCGACGACTGGTTGATTGCTCCCGTGCCCGAGGGCGTGACCTCGTTCTCGTTCATGGCTCGCGCTTCGCAAACGCGCTACGGCAATGAAGATTTCGTCGTCAAATATTCTACCGACGGCACTTCGTCGTCCGACTTCGTGACAATCTCCACCGAAAGCGTTGCCGACGAGTGGACGCGCTTTGCTTACACCCTTCCCGAAGGCGCAAAATACGTAGCAATCAATTATGTTTCGGAAGACAAGTTTATGTTTATGGTCGACGACATACTCCTCGGCGAACCCGCTCCAGAATATGCGCTGAAAGGCTATAACGTGTATCGCAACGACGTTCGCATCAATGCCGAGCCGCTTGCTGCCGATGCCGTCTCGACCACCGACGCAATCACCGACGACGGTACTTACGTCTACGGCGTAACCGCGCTTTACGAATCAGGCGAATCGCTCTATTCGAACCTCGTTACCGTCGAAAAGCAAGGCGGTTTGACGTCGGTTGGCGCTGCTCCGGTTGTATATGCATCGCGTGGCAGAATCTGCTACTCGGGCGTTGACGACACTATCGATGTTTATACGACCGCCGGTATCGCTGTCGCTTCGTCAGCCAAGACAAACGGCTCATTTGCAGTCGCTCCGGGTACTTACGTTGTGAAATCCGGACGTTATACATTTAAATTAATACTTTATTAACATATAGCATTATGAAACACTTATTCTTAAGGTTTGTTGCTGCAGCCATGCTTGTGACAGCAACTACAGCCTACGGTCAAACGGTGGTGTACGAACAGCATTTCGATACACAAAGTGCCTTCGACACTATGACGACCGTAGATGCTGACAATAACAATTACAACAACTCGAGAGGTGTGTGGAGGTGGAATAGTTACGGTACAAAAGCTGCCTACATCTATCTTTCGACGTATTATGATGACTGGGATGCAAACGACGACTATTTGTTGACTCCCGAAATCGCTCTCGAGGCGGGTAAGGCTTATTCGTTGTCGTCGCTCATCGACGGTTGTTATTCGTCGGATGTTGCAAAATGTCAGATTGCCGTAGGCACAGGCGACGACCCGACGGCGTTCACCGTTTTGTACACTAACGAAAACATCAAAACCGCGACAGGGTTCACGGTAGAGCAACAATTCGAAGTGCCGCAATCGGGCAACTATCGCATTTCGTATCGCGCCTATGGCGTGGCGCTTCGCGTAGACGACATCGTGCTGACCGACATCGGTTTAGCCGGAGCTCCGGCGGCTGTGTCCGACTTGGTTGCCACGGCGGCTGCCGACTTTTCGCTCTCTGCCGACATCTCGTTCGTGACGCCTACGCAGACCTCCACCGGCGGCACTCTTTCCGCTATTTCGAAGGTGGAGCTCTATCGCGGCGAAGATTTGATTAATACTTTCGAGGCTCCCGCGCTCGGCGCTACTTTGACGTGGACCGACGCTGCGGCTTCTGCGGGGTATAACACCTACCGCGTCATCGCTTATGCCGACGATAAAGTGGGCGCTGAGGCTTCCGTGACAGTTTACGTCGGTCCCGACACGCCGAAGGCTGTTACCGCACTGACTGTCGCTGCCGTTGCCGATGGATTCACTCTGTCGTGGACCGCTCCGACAAAGGGCGCCGTTCTCAACTCCGACTTGGATGCGAGCGCTTTGACTTATACGGTTACGCGCATCGTTGGCGACGCTGAAACCGTTGTGGCTTCCGGCGTGGCTGAAACATCCTATACCGATGCATTCGCTCCTATCGAACTTACAAAGGTTAGTTACAAAGTTGAGGCAAACTACCACGGCATGACGAGTGAGGCTACCGCTTCGTCGTCGCTGATTGCCGGCAAGGCGGCTCTGCCATTCGACGATTCGTTCGCAGGAAAGACCCTCAACGTGTATTGGACTATGGATACAAATACGTCTTCGTATGTGTGGACTCCCGTTAGTACGACATCGCGTTTGAACGCATCTCCGGTTGACAGCGATGGCGGTATGCTGTTCTACAACTCATATAATTCATCCGGAGGCAACTATTGCCGCTTGATTTCGCCGTTGTTGAACATCGCCGACGCTACTTCTCCGATGTTGTCGTTCTATATCTATCACAACACGTCGAACAGCAGTTCTGCCGACCGCGTTGTTGTTGAGGTTAAGACCGACGGCGGCGAATTTACCGAAGTGGGTACTTATAATCGTTACTCAGCAACAGAAGGCTGGGAGCAAGTGTTTATCGATTTGAGCGGTTATAAAACAGCCACAACATTCCAAATTTCGCTCAAAGCAGTATCCGGTTACGGAACAGACATGGTTATCGATGCCGTGTCAATCTACGACGATGTCGCACCCTCAGCGCCGAAGCCTGTCGACAACTTTAAGGCTGTGATTACTTCCACATCGACTTATTCGATTAGTTGGGCAGCTCCGACGGCGACTATCAAAGAAAAGCCCATCAATGCCGAAGGCTTGACCTACGACGTGTGGCGAATTCTTGACGGCGAAGAGACGTTGCTCAAATCCGATTACGCTCGCGAAGAACTCAACGATACTTACGAACCGCAAGGCATACAGAAATTGCAGTACAAGGTAGTCGCTCATTACGACGGACTTGACAGTGCTCCTGCGCTCTCGAACGAACTGGAAATCGGCTTTACGGATATTCCGTTTGCCGACTCGTTTGCCGGAGCTACAATTTCCGACAAATGGACACTCACAGCAACTAACTCATCGTATCCTTGGACGGCGGTTTCGTCCGGCTCCAGTCCGTCAGCATCACCCTACGATGCCGATGGAGGTATGCTGATGTTCAAATCTTATAGTGCTACAGCCGGCTCTATTGTAACAATGACCACTCCGCCGCTCAACATTACATCGGCAACAAATCCGGTTGTGGAATTTTGGATGTATCACGATACAGGTTCATCATCGAAAGACGATAGACTTAATGTGCTTGTTTCGTGCGATGGCGGCGATTTCCAACTCATCCCGAATGCTGAAATCAAGCGTTATTCTACAGAAACAGGTTGGGTAAAGCACACATTCTCGCTCGTCGACTACAAAGATGCTGTTACCATAAAAGTCCAATTTAAGGGTATTTCCGAATATGGTAACAACATCTTTATCGATGCCATCAACATCTATGGCAAGGCTGAATACGACTTGTCTGCTGTAGTTCTTGATGCTCCCAAGAAAGTTTATACCGGCAATACAGCCGATTTTACGGTCAAAGTTCGCAATAACGGTGCTGCTACAGTTGCAGGAACAAGCTATCAGGTAGACATCTACAATGATGATGCTCTCGTTACGACTGTCGACGGCGTTGATATCGACGTTGATGCGATTGCCGAGATTCCCGTTTCGCTGTCTTACTCAGTCTTAGATGCGGCAACCTACAACTACTATGCGGAAATCGTCTATCGTGCCGATGAAGTCGGCGAGAACAACAGCACTGCTCCCAAAACTGTTGTCGTAGCAACTTATCCCGCACCTGCCGTCGACGACCTCGCAGGTAGCATTCTCGAGCTTAAGAGCGTTGCAACGTCGTGGACTGCGCCCATCAACGCTGACGAAGTCGAGCCGTTTAGCTTGACTGAAAACTTCGACTCGTTCACCGAACTTACTTACGGCTCACCGATTGGTGTGTTTACCAATATCGACGGCGACGGACTTGACACCCGTAATTGGTTTAGCTCAAATACTCCTTCCGTAGCTACCGGACCTAAGGCTTTCTTCGTGTTCAGTCCTGATTTTGTGAATTCATCTTCGACTATATATGCCGCACATAGCGGAAAGAATATTTTGGTTGCTCTCGGCTCTACAACAGGCGTCAGCGACGACTGGTTGATTTCGCCCGAACTTCCCGGCACAGGCATTGCCACCTTGTCGTTCTACACCAAGCAAGGTTCATCGACCGACAAAGGCGTATACCGCATTGAATATTCGACAACTGATGCTCAACCCGAGAACTTCGTTCCGCTTACCGATGATGTGCTAATCTCCGGCTATCAAATGTCATCGTGGACTCAAATGTCGTACGAAATTCCGGCAGAAGCTCGCTACGTGGCTATCCATCACGTCTCAGGTACGACCGATTGGGGATTGCTCCTCGACGATATTTCAATCGAGACTCAGCCGTTCACGCTCTTTGGCTACAACGTCTATCGCAACGGCGAGAAAATCAACGAGCAACTCGTTGCCGAGCCGGCATATACCGACATCGAACCGGGTTACAACACTTACACTTACAACGTAACAGCCGTTTACGAAGGCGGTGAATCCGCCCTGTCGAATGACTACGCCGTAACGCTCAGCGAGTCGTCGGTTGACGCTATTGGCGCCGACGATGTGCGCGTTGTGGTTCGCAATCGCTCGGTAGCTTCGTTCAACGCCGGTGTGCTCACCGAAAGCCGCGTTTACAACGTAGGCGGTGCTCTCGTGGCACAAGGCTCGGGTTGGATTGCTCTCCCGACAGCCGGTGTCTACTTCGTTGAAAACTGCAGCGGCAAAGCGACGAAAATCATCGTTCGTTAGTCCTGACTTGATTCATAATATTACCGACAAGGTTGCCATTCGATTGGCAACTTTGTCGGTTTTGTTTGTCTATAAGATTAATTTGGAAAAAATTTAACTTAATTTTTAAGTAACACAACGTGTTTTCACTGCTCCAATTTGTTGTTTTGTAACGAAAAGTAATATCTTTGCAATAGTAAACCTCTACAAAGAAACGACTCTATGGATAGCATGTATAAAATATTGATGGGTTTGCCCATTTTTCAGGGAGTAAGCCACGCGAAAATCTCCGAACTCATCGAAAAAATTAAGTTCCATTTTCTAAAGTACACCAACGGCGAGACCATCGTCGACGTCGATGACCCGTGTACAAATCTGAAATTCTTGATTTCGGGCAGCGTTCGTCTCGAAACGCTCAACCTTAACCGCCGCATCAAAGTTCTTCAAACCTTGAACGCACCGAACGTTATCGGCGCCGAATATTTGTTCGGCAAGCGCACGGCATATCCATATTCGGTAAAAGCGCATCCCGAAGCCGGCTTGATGCAAGTAGAAAAAGCCGATTTCTTGAAAATACTCAAGTCGGACATCGTTTTCCTCTTCAACACGCTCAACTATCTGTCGCGCAACTCACAGACGCCGACCGAAGCGGTGCTTTCGCTCACGTCGGGTAGCGTTGCCGAACGCGTGGCGTTTTGGATAGGCTCGTTGACCTATCGCGGAAGCAGCGAAATCGTTGTCGAAAGCAAGCAGAAAGACATGTACACCATGCTCGGCATCCAGCGTTCGGCATACATCAACACACTCGAAGAGCTCCGCGACAAAGGCGTGCTCGACTTCACTCCGGGCGCCATCTACATCAACGACCGCGATTCCCTCCTGGCTGAAATGACGCTTAGATAGTTTTCTACAATTTTTTCAGCGTGTCGATGCGTTCGAGCGGGTCGGGTGCATTGAACACGTAACTTCCGGCGACGAGGATGTCGGCTCCGGCTTCAGCAAGTCGGCGACCGGTTGCTTCGTTTACGCCGCCGTCGACTTCGATGAGCGCTTTCGAGCCGCTTCGGTCGATGAGTTGGCGAAGTTGCGCCACTTTCTTCAGTGAGTTTTCGATGAATTTCTGCCCGCCGAATCCGGGATTTACCGACATAATCAGCACCAAGTCGACTTGGTCGATGATGTCTTCGAGCACGCAAACCGGAGTGGCGGGATTGATTGTCACGCCGGGGCGCATACCGGCTTCTCTGATTTGCTGCACGACGCGCGACAGGTGGATGCACGCTTCGTAGTGGACGTTCATAATGTCGGCACCGATGGCTTTAACTTCGTTGATGAATTTCTGCGGCTCGACAATCATCAGATGCACGTCGAGCGGCTTTGTGCATATGTTTTTGAGGTTTTCAACGACCGGGAAGCCGAACGATATGTTGGGCACGAACACGCCGTCCATAATGTCGAGATGGAGCATGTCGGCTTGACTGCGGTTAATCATGTCGATAGAGTCTGCAAGATGGCAGAAATCGGCGGATAGGAGTGAAGGAGATACTTTCATGATTTTTTGTTTTTAAGAGCGTGATAGAGGATAAAAATGACCACGACAACGCCGAGAGCGTAGCCTGCCATATTGAGGTATCGATTGTAGTGTTCGATTTGGTTGATAAGGTCGTGGCGCGGGATGAATGTGCTGAGCCAATAGCCGAGCAGGGCGAGCACGGTGTTCCAGATTCCGGCGCCGAGTGCGGTGTAGGCGATGAATTTGCCGAGGTGCATACGTGCCAGTCCGGCAGGGATTGAGATGAGTTGGCGTACGGCGGGGATGAGGCGTCCGATGAATGTCGAGATTGCGCCGTGGCGTGCAAAATATTCTTCAGCGCGTTCCACTTTTTGTCGGTTGATGAGGCACATATTGCCAAAACGGCTTTCGGCGAAGCGGTAGACGAGCGGACGTCCAATCCAGATGGCGAGCCCATAGTTGATGAGTGCGCCGATGATAGCGCCGATGGTGGCGAACACCACGACGAGAACGATGTTGAGGTCGGAGCCTTCGGTGCAGGCGAAGTAGGCGGCGGGGGGCACTACCACTTCCGACGGGAACGGCACGAATGAGCTTTCGACCGCCATGAGTACGGTAATCCAAAAGTAGGTAAGATGGGATTCAACCCAAAGAAATAAAGTGGCTATATCCATAATGTAATGTCTATTTAATGATTAGGTTGAATATTTCGTTTGGCGAGTCGACAATTGTTCCGGCGCCGGCTTGACTGAGTTCTGCTTTCGTGCGGAATCCCCAGGAAACGCTGATAGAGTCGACGCAAGCGCGGCGAGCGGTTTCGATGTCGACGCCGGAGTCGCCGATGTAGACGACTTCCGCTTTCGGCACGGCTGCTTTGCCGATGATTTCGAAAACGACCGACGGGTCGGGCTTGATGGGAATGCCGTCGCGCTGTCCGCAGATGGCGAGGAAGTCGATGTCGGGGAAGAAGTGGCGCACGAGTTTCTCCGTTGCGTGTTGATATTTGTTGGAAGCAACGGCGATGGCGACGTTTTCGCCTTGCAGGTCGGCGAGCAGTTCGACGATGCCCGCATAGGGACGTGTCAGGTCGGTGCAGTGGTCGTTATAGTAACGTGTAAAGTCCTGACGCAGTTGAGCGACGCGTTCCGGCGAGCGTTCCCCCTCCGGAAGTGCGCGTTCGATGAGTTTGTTTACGCCGTTGCCGACGCGCATAGGGTAGGTGTCGAGCGGGTGTGTCGGCAGCGCGTGACACTCGAGGGCGTAGTTGGTGGCAGCGCCGAGGTCGGCTATAGAGTCGATGAGCGTGCCGTCGAGGTCGAATATTGCTAATTTCTTCATAATCATATTCGTTTAGAATGGGTATCCCACGGAGAAGTGAAGTGCGTGGTCGCGTTTGAAGTTGGGATGCACGAGCGGCACGCGTTCTTGCCCGTAGGCGGGATTATATGCTTTCATACCGAGGTCGAGTCGCAGCAGGAAGTAGTTGAAGTTCATGCGCAGACCCAGACCGTAGGCAGCGGCGATTTCTTTGTAGAAAGAGTTGAATTTAAACTGTCCGCCGGGTTGGTTCTCGTAGTTGCGGATAGTCCAGATGTTGCCGGCATCGATAAAAGCGGCGAGTTCGAACACCCAGAACAGTCGCGCACGGTATTCCACGTTCATGTCGAGCCGTATGTCGCCACATTGTTCCATAAACGACGAAACAGAGTTGTTGCCGTTGTAGCGACCGGGTCCGAGCGTACGCACCGACCAACCTCTGACGCTGTTGGCGCCGCCCGAGTAGAAGCGTTTCTCGAAGGGTAGAATCGACGAGTTGCCGTAGGGTATACCTGCGCCGGCACCGACGTGAAACACGAGCGAATTGCGTCGGTCGAAGGAGTGGTTGAACGAATAGTCGAGGTTAAACTTGACGTATTGCGAATATTGTATGCCGAACACCTTGTAGGCTTGAGCTTCGGGGTCGCGTTTTGCGTTGGAAAGCCGCGAGATGAGGTTGAGCAGGTTGCCGCCGGTTTCGATTCCGGCGCGGAATGTGTAGACGTTGGGTTGGAAGACGCGTCCGGTTATTCCGTTGGTGTTGCGCTTGTTGGTGTAGTACATCGAGTAGCCGGTGCGCATAATGAAGTGGTCTTCGTAGCTATAGCGCAACAGCGGGTTGTCGGGGGCTATCTTGTCGAGAAATTCGTCGGTGATGTTGGGCAGGCGGATGTAGTTGACGTCGACCAGGTCGAGCACGTGGTTTATCATGCTTCCGCGTTCGGTCCACTTGTATTTCCATCCGGCGCCGGCGATGATACGCGTATATTCGGGGCGCTCTTGGTAGGTGAACGACGTGCCGAATTCGGTGTTGGCGCGAATCTTTTGACGGAAACTTTTGTGGAGGAAGGGGAAGATGAATTTCGGGAAGTTGATGTTCACTTCGCCGGAATATTCCGCATATTTGTTGTTGATAAGTCCGGAAACGTCGCCGGAGATGCTTTCGTAGTTGATGCCGAGTTTTGTGGTGAGCGTTTCCGACCCGCGAGCGATGTTTCGATGCTGATAGGTCGCTGCAACGCCGAATCCGAGGTCGCCCTCCGAGTTAGTTCCTTCGAGCGACACCGACACGGTTTGAGGCTTGCCTTTGGTCAAGAGGATGAACGCGTCGACTTGCAGATTGCCCTCGTCGTCGGGTTCAGCCGTTTCGAAGGCTATGTTGATGTATTTGAGAATGCCGAGCCGGCCGAATGCTTGGTAGGTCTTGTCGACATCGGCGGAGTTATATTTTTCGCCCGGGCGTATGAAGCAAGCGTCTTCGATGATGTTGTGCCGCAGATATTTATCGTCGCCGTCAATAATGTCGATGTTGCCGCGTCGCGTCGTGGGTACGTGGCGAAACACTGTGTGGTCGGTGCCCATCGACGCCGTGTAGTTGGTAACGACGAACACGCGATGCACGTAGAACGGTTGATGGCGGTCGTAGCCTTCAATTCTGCCTTGGTATGGCGGACGGACGTTCATCTCCAGTTCGACCAACTTCGACCCTTGCGTGGTGTCGGCGGTGTAGGTTATGTAGTCTTTCGAAAAGCCGAAGTAGCCCATCTGGCGCAATCGGTTGGCGATGTCGATGCGCTGTTGCTCGAGTTCGTTTCGGTCGAACAGGTCGCCGTTGCCCACGCGTAGTTTGGCGTTTCCGCCGAGGATAAGGCTGCGGAGAGTGTCGTCGTCGATGTCGTACGAAATCTTGCTGATGCGATGCGGTTCGCCGGTGTGCACGTTATAGGTCACGGCAATTTTGCGTCCGCTTTTGACCGTGTCGACGCCCACGCGAGCCTCCATATAGCCTTTGTTGACGAGTGCAAGCCGCAGTTGCTGCTGCGATGCTTCGGTGAGGCTGCGGTCGTAGATTACGGGGGCTTGCCCGACGCGACGTAGCCAGCGTCCGAAGCGTTTCGACGTGTCGCGGCTCGACAGATTGTAGATACCAAGTTGGAATTTCAGACCGCCCAAGATTTCGTGGTTCGGTGTCTGACGGAGGTAGTTGCGCAACTCTTTTCGGCTCATTTCGTCGCCTTCGACGTTGATTTTCACGTCGTTGACGAGGTAACAGCCTTCGGGAACGTGCTTTGTTGTGTTACAACTCGATACGGCGAAAGCAAGGGCAATCACAGCGGCTGCCCTCACAAGTGCCTTATGTAACCACGTCGATACGCTCATCTACTTCGTTTTGCACTGCGAAAGTACGCCAAAAAGCCCAATTATACAAGCATCCCCGCCGATATCGTGTTTTTTTAAATATGCTTTACTATCCCTTTCTCATTTTTCTTCTTATTTCTTGGCACGATGTTTGTTCTGTTGTACCTTTACACCGAAAATACTTAAAGTATGGCATTCTATATTAAGATTAAAGAGGTAATTAAAAAAATAGAAACGGGACATCTGATAGAGGCAATCCGTGAGTTGCGCTTGTTGGTGCCGCAGTTGTCGAGGTTGGAATACTATCGTGATAGTCTCGACAATCTGGAGTTGTCGTATCGATATATGCTGAAATACGCCACTGAAGGGGTTGACGACCCGCAGCGCGGCGAAATCTATAAGAAAATCTGCGCGGAACTCAAGCGAATTGCCGATGAAATGGCTGAGGAGATGCACGAACGCGCGGGCGACGACTTCTACTACGCAACGCGCGGGCAGATGCGCGACGTCACTGTGACAACTGCTGTAGAGCGCTATCGAGGCGCTTTGGAGCAGGCAACGCTCGTCGGAGCCGGCACTGATGCGGCAAATGCCGTTCGCAATGTGGAGAAGGCTGAGACCGACGTGTTTAAGGTTGTATGGACAAAACGCGCGTTTAACGACGCCGAACGCTCGTTGCTTCTCGACCTGATTGCCGACGTAGCCGCAAGCCGAGGCGTTAAAGAATTGATACTGTCGGCGTTGACTCTTCGCCTGCTCCGCCGATTCAGTGAGAGTGACGTGACGATGTTGCTTGACGTCTATTCGACTTCGACCGACGACGAGTTGCAGGTGCGTGCCATTGTGGGTGTCTATTTTGCCCTTATGGGAGGCGCGATTGCGACGATGAGCCGCGAGTTGCGACTGCGATTGGAATCTATGGCAGACAACGACACTTTCAGGAGCGACTTGTCGACCGTGTTTCTGCAGATGGCGCGCAGCAAGGGTACGAATCGTTTGCGCAAGAAAGTTGTCAACGAGATTGTGTCGAAGTTGTCGAATATGGCGTCTAAAATCGACCGCAAAGGCGTGCAGTTGCAAGTGTTCGACGACACGGAGATGCTCAAAAATCCGGAGTGGATGCGAGCGCTCGACGAGTCGGGCGTAACCGACAAGATGATGGAACTTTCGCGCCTGCACGAGCAAGGCAACGACGTCTTCCTCGAATCGTTTGCACGGTTGAAAAATTATAGCTTTTTCTCCGAAATGTCGAATTGGTTTTTGTCGTTCGACATGCATCGTTCGGAGTTGAGTGCGGTGGCATCCGACAATTTGTCATCGATGATGGAAGTTATCACCGTGTCGGGCGCATTCTGCGACAGCGACATCTATTCGTTTATGCTGTCGATAGCCACACTTCCCGACGATAAGCGGTCGCTGATGATGGAGTCGATGTCGGCGCAAGCGCAGCAGTTCGGCGAGTCGGTCGACGGAGCATTAGCCTCGCGCAAGCGTGACCGTCGCATGATGATAAGGCTGCTGTTGCAGAACTATTACCGCTTTTTCGATATCTACGTCCGTCGCACTCATCTGACGACGGTTAATCCGTTCGATTTCGATACGCGATGGAGCGATTTGTGCGTGCTTTGTAACAATATTGTCGACGCAGAAACTCTGCGCTTGGTCGGCGAAATCTATTTCGAGATAGAGGAATACGGCAAGGCGTTGGAGGTGTTTGAGAGTCTCGACCACAACGAACAAACCGCAGCAACGCTCTATCAGAAAGAGGGCTACTGCCTCGAGCGTCTGGGCTCGTACGAGCAAGCCATCAAGAGTTACGACAAGGCGGAACTCGTCAATTCCGACAACGTATGGACGTTGCGCCATTTGGCATTCTGCTATCGCCTTTTGGGCAACCATGCTGCGGCGTTGACGGTCTATCGCAAAGTAGACCGCCTTCAGCCCGACAGTGCCTCGACAATCAATATGATAGGCAACTGCCTGATGGAAACCGGCGACTTCAACGAGGCGCTGAAATGCTATTTCAAGGTCAACTATTTGTCGCCGAAGGGTGCAAAATCGTTGCGTCCGATAGCGTGGTGCTCGTTGCGTGCCGCCAACTATGAGCAGAGCATCGACTATTATAATAAGGTAATCGCCACTGCCGAGCCCGGCGAAAATGTGTCGATTGACTATGTCAACCGCGGGCATGCTCGTCTGCTCTCCGGCGACGTCAAAGCGGCTACCGACGACTATATCACTGCCGCACGAAAGAGCAACACGGCGTTTTTGCAGAAAACGATGACCATCGACCGCGATATGCTGGTGGCGGCAGGTGCCGATGCCGACTTGCTGACGTTCATCGTCGAACGTTCTCGATTCAATGATGAATTAATATAAAAAGTATTAAAAAACTCGCGTATATACGTCGCATTTTAACAAAATGCCGTAAATTTGTGGCTCTAAATATCAACAAATGAATAAAATAATCAAATTAGCATTACCAATCTTATTGGTAGCCCCGACTATGAGTAACGCAGAGAACATATTCCTTAGCGAATTCAAAACCACGCACAACGTGGTGCCTTTCGACCGTATCGACATTTCGTACTACGAAGAAGCCGTCGACAGCGGTATCAAATTAGGACGTCAGGAAATCGACGCAATCGTCAAGCAACGTAGCAAGCCGACGTTCGACAACACTATCGTAGCCTTGGAGCGCTCGGGCGAATTGCTCGACCGCGTGCTCAACACGTTCTATCCGTTGTTGTCGGCTGACGGCGACGACAAAATGCACGAAATCTCGATGGCGATTTCGCCGAAATTGTCCGACTATTCGACCGACATTTCGCTCAACGAAGCCCTTTGGGAACGCGTTAAATACGTCTACGAGCATCGCGACGTCGAGCAACTCGACACCGAAGACCAAATGCTTTTGAAGCGCACTTACGACTCGTTTGCTCGCAACGGCGCTAACCTCGAAGGCAACGACCGTGCCGAGTATAAAGCGCTCTGCGCCGAGTTGTCGCAACTGTCGCTCAACTTCGAGCAAAACACCGTTAAAGCAACCGCTGCCTACGAGATGTGGCTCACAGCCGACGACCTCAATGGTCTTCCCGAAAGCCAGGTGGCTGCGGCTGCACTTGCCGCCAAGCAAAAAGGTAGAGAAGGCGAATATCTCATCACTCTTCAATACCCGTCGTATGCGCCGTTTATGAAATATTCCGACCGCGACGATTTGCGCCGTCAACTCTATCAAGCCTACAACTCGCGTTGTACGTCAGGTGAGTACGACAACACAAAAATCCTCGCTCGCATCGCTGAAGTGCGCCTCCGCATTGCCAACCTCCTCGGCTTCGAAACCTATGCGCAATATTCGCTCGAACAGACTATGGCGGAAACTCCCGCTAACGTCTACGACCTTCTCGACCGCTTGCGCAATGCCTACGCGCCCGTCTGCAAAAAGGAACTCAAAGAAATTGCCGACTACGCTTCGAAACTCGAAGGTCACAAGGTGGAAATCCTGCCTTGGAACTATTCTTACTACGCTAACAAACTCAAAAACGAGAAATACTCGTTCAACGACGAAGAACTTCGTCCGTATTTCGAACTCAACAACGTAATCAAGGGTGTTTTCGGGCTTGCAACTCGCCTTTACGGCTTGCACTTCACCGAAAATCAAGACATCTCGGTCTATCATCCCGACGTTAAGGCATTCGACGTTACCGATGCCGACGGCAAGTTTGTCGGCGTTATCTATACCGACTTCTTCCCGCGCGACACTAAACGCAACGGTGCTTGGATGACCGAATTCCGTCCCGAAGAAATCGTCGACGGCGTTAAGCAATATCCTCATGTGACTTTGACGATGAACTTCACCAAGCCGACAGAAGACTGCCCGTCGCTGTTGACTTTTAGCGAAGTAAATACTTTCCTCCACGAGTTCGGACACGGCTTGCACTCGCTGCTCGCCGACACTAAATATTCGTCGCTGTCGGGCACTAACGTCTATCGCGACTTCGTTGAGGTGCCTTCGCAATTCAACGAAAACTACCTCACCGAGAAAGAATATCTCGACACATTCGCTCGCAACTACCTTACCGGCGAACCGATTCCCGACGAACTTGTCGAAAAGATTATCCGTTCGGCACAGTTCGGCGCAGCTTATGCTTGCATGCGTCAACTCTTCTTCGGCTATCTCGACATGGGCTGGCACTCAATCCATAGTTCCGTAGCCGATGTGCCGGCGTTCGAAGCAACTGTTACGTCAAAAGTTCGCGTGTTCGAGCCGGTTGAAGGTTGCATGACTTCTCCGCAATTCACTCACATCTTCTCGGGTGGTTATGCTGCCGGATACTACAGCTACAAATGGGCTGAAGTTATCGAAGCCGATGCTTTCCAACAGTTTAAGCAGAACGGTATCTTCGACAGCAAAACTGCTGAATCGTGGCGCAACAACGTGCTCAGCCGTGGCGGTACGGAGGCTCCGATGACTCTCTACAAGCGCTTCCGCGGTAGCGAGCCGACAATCGATGCTCTGCTCATCCGCGACGGTATCGACCTGAAGGCGAAGAAAGTGAAGAGGTAAGAGAAGCGCCTTGCGGCGCGGTTAGAAGGTTATGAGTTTAATCGGCAGCTTACGCTGCGGCTATTCGGCGCTTACGCGCGTGTAATGGTAAGAGGCGTTTTTCTCTAACCACTAACCACTAACCTATAACCTATAACCACCGCTGAAAGCGGTTTATTGCACTAATTTTTGATAAATTAGGCTGCGTCTCGGAAAAACAAATCTGAAAACTTTCGTTTTCGCTTTGTTTTTCGCTCGATTTGCACTAATTTTTGATAAATTAGGCTGCGTCTCGGAAAAACAAATCTGAAAACTTTCGTTTTCGCTTTGTTTTTCGCTCGATTTGAACTAATTTTGACCTTTGTTTAATAAAAAAAAGAGAAAACTATGTTGAAAACTATTTTGTCAATCTCCGGAAAGCCGGGTTTGTTCAAACTGATATCACAAGGAAAGAATATGTTAATTGTCGAGGCTCTTGCCACGAAGAAACGTCAACCTGCTTATGCACGCGACAAGATTGTTTCGCTCGGCGACATCGCAATGTATACCGATTCTGAAGAAGTGCCTCTCGGCCAAGTGTTCAAAAACGTATACGACAAAGAAGAAGGCAAGGCTATCGACGCATCGCTCTACAAAACAGAGGCTCAATTGCGCGAATTTTTTGCTCAAGTGCTTCCAAACTACGACGAAGACCGCGTCTATGCTACCGACATCAAGCGCGTCATTTCGTGGTATAACATTCTCGTAGGTGCCGGCATTACCGAATTTGTCGCTGCTGAAAAGGATGAGGAAGAAACTGAAAAAACCGAAGAATAATTCTTAATTACCATAGCAGGGCTACACTCGAAGCAACTGTCTCGTTGACGCGCGTGTAGCCCTTCTTTATTTTCTATTTATGCAAATGCTCAGACCTCGCACCGTGCTTGTCGTCATTGTCGTTGCTTTGGCAGCGATGATGTTTACCGGTTGTCGCTCTTCCAAACCGGACCGCGACCACGGTAAAGAAGGCGGTACATCCATTTCCGTCAAGCGCGAAAATGCCGAACTGACTCGCCGATTCGGATTCTCTGTTACGCGCGACGACAACACGGCTCTCTATAGCGAACTCGCGACGTGGCTGGGCGTGCCTTACAAATATGCGGGCAACGACCGTCGCGGCGTAGATTGCTCGGGCTTGGTCTGTCAAGTCTATCAAAAGGTTTATAACAAAAAGTTGCAGCGAAGTTCTGCAAAAATCTACGAGAAAAATTGCCGGGAAATTGCGCGAAAGAAGTTGCGCGAAGGCGATTTGGTGTTTTTTGCCACCGGGAAAGACAAACGCCGCATTTCGCATGTCGGCATTTACCTGAAAAACGACCGATTCATCCACGCCTCGTCGAGCAAGGGCGTTGTGGTGAGCAGTCTCGAAAATCCCTACTTTGTACGTACGTATATCGCCTCCGGACGTGTCGAATAGCGGTCGGGCTACGGGATGTCGCCGGCGGCGATGTCGACCACGCGGATGCCTGTCTTTCGGGCTTCCGTCAGCAATTCGTTGCGCTTGTCGTCGTAGACTTCGTTGGCAAGCACGATGCGCTCGGCGTCGTAGTAGTTGCGTAGGTCGCTGAGCGTGCCGTAGTAGTGCTTTGTGATGATGATGGTGCCGATTCTGATGCGTTTGGCGGGTCGTTGCAGCCGCCTGGCTATGTTTCCTTCGGCAAAGACGAAACTCGTTCGATTGTCGATGATGTAAGGATGCCGATAGTGTAAGTTGCCGACCACGGTGTCTGCCGTCAGCTGCAGCGTGCGCGTGATGTGCATGCGGTTGACGAATTCTTGCGAATAAGTCAGAAATTTTTCGATTTCAGCGGAGTCGGCTGCCGAGTCTGCCAGGTATAACGTGTTGCCGCGTCGGATTGCAACGACGGTCGAATTGTAGCCGTTGGCGATGTATTCGCTGTTGGATGGCGTTGCCGACGTTTCGATAGCCCACGTGACGACGCTGCCGACGACGCAAGCCGATGCCACCCATAAGAGTCGATGGTAGCGGCGATTGTTGAGCCATAGCCCGAGGCATAGAATTGCGGCGCCAATGCATAAGGCGGCTGAGGTCGGAATGTATAATCCGCTGACTGTCAAGTCTCCAACGTCAGCGAGCGCTTGCGACAGTCGGTCGAACGCCGCGTAGAGCATGTCGGTAGCTTTAACCAAAATGCTGATTCGCAAGCCGACGGCGGCAATTAGCGTTGTCAGCGTGCCCAAGGTGATGAAAATCGGCAGCAGCGGAACTACGACGACGTTGGCTACCAGGAAGGCAAGCGGAAACGTGTGGAAGTAGTAGATGGTGAGAATCGCCGTGCCGAGTTGTGCGGCTAACGATGTGGCTATCAAGCCGATAATTCGTGCTTTTAGCGTTTTTGTGTCGTTGGGTCGGAATGCGTTGGCAAACATGATGATGCCGATTACTGACGCATAACTGAGTTGAAATCCCGCGTCGAATAGCGATGTCGGGTTGACCAACAGGGTGAAAAACGCGGCGGCAAAGAGTGCGTTGACGATGCTGTGCTTGCGCAGCGCCAAAATAGAGACTATCATAAACGACGACATCACGGCGGCGCGTACGGCAGACGGCGAAAGTCCGGTGGCGAAGGTAAACCACCAAACCGCGGCGAGCGTCAACACGAGTCGCAGTCGGCGCAATTTCAGTCGGTCGAGCGCGCCGAGTATCCATGCCACGAGCATCGACAGTATGGCGATGTGCAGACCGCTTACGGCAAGCACGTGGGCTATGCCTGCTCGCGAGAAGGCGAGGCGCATGTCGTCATCGATATAGAATTTGTCGCCGGTAAGAATTGTGATTAGAAAATTTGCCGTTTTGTCGTCGAACCGTGTTCGGTAGACGGCGTCGACCGTTGCTCTGCGAAAGTCGTCAGCCGTCGGGCGGATTCCGCTTTGGCGACCGACGATGGTATAACGGTTGCGCTTTACGTAGAGCCGATAGAGGATGCCTTTGTTTTTGAGGTATTTAGCTTGGTCGAAGCAGTAGGGCAGAGTTGGCGGCGCGATGGGCTGCAGTCTGCCGTAGCCGACAATGCTGTCGCCGGTGTGTATCTGATAGTCGGAGCCTTGCAGATTGACAATCAGCCGATGGCGACATCCATCGATGGTTGCGTCGGCGTCGACGGTCGTAGTGGCGTTTCCGTGGGTAACCGTTCGGGCGACGAAGGTGTAAACCGTGCTGCGGTCGAAGTGTTTCAGGTCGACCGTGTTCGGACGGTTTGCAACGAAACAGCCGATGCCGGCGGCAACGAAGAGCAGTGCGTAGCCGGGGCGATAGAGGGCTGTCAGTCGATAGCGCCGGAGCGGTGCGCTCGCAAACCTCGGCACCAGGCATAGTCCCGTACCGATAGCCGCCAAAACAGCCGCCGCAATCAGCCCTGCGCCATGGTTTGCCATGACGATTCCGAGCGCAAAGCATACGGCGATGCCGACAAACGGATGGCGGTTAAGCGAGCGCAACATAGTTGTCAAACAGGCTCTTTAAATATTCCAAATGCGCCAAGATTCGAGCGCTTGTAGAATCAGCATTTCCATACCGTTGCGGGTTGCGGCGCCGCGGAGGGATGCTTCGTGCAGAAAACGAGTCGTTTCGGGGTTATACACAAGGTCGAAGCACGCATAGTCGGGCGTCAGTAGCGAGTAGGGGATGTCGGGAAGCGTGTCGACGTGGGGATACATCCCCAGCGGGGTGGTGTTGACAATCACTTGATATTGCTTGAACACCTCCTCGGTCAGGTCGGCGTAGGTTAGCATACCTTCGCCGGCACGGCGCGACACGTAGGTGCTTTCCAATCCGAGGTCTTCAAGTCCGCAACGCACGGCTTTCGAAGCGCCGCCGGTCCCGAGAATCAGTGCGCGACGGTGCCGACTATCGAGCATCGGACGTATCGATTCGGTGAAGCCGACAATGTCGGAGTTGTAGCCGCAGGTGGTAAATTTGCCGTCGCCGGAGCGTTCAATCTTAACCACGTTGACGGCGCCGATGCGTTTGGCGGCAGGGTCGATGCGGTCAAGGTAGTGCATAATTTGCTGCTTGTACGGGATTGTCACGTTCAGTCCGTCGACGCCGTCGGCAAGCACTTCGACAATCCGCGAAATGTTGTCGATTTCGAAGTTGACATATTCGGCGTCGATGCCTTCTTCGGCGAACTTGTGTGCGAAGAAGTCTTTCGAGAACGAGTGTCCCAGTGGATAGCCCACGAGTCCGTATTTTTTTGTTCTATTTGCCATCATATTGCGATTTTATAAGTATGTTTTGGCTGTCTTGATAGTCAGCGTCGTTGAGCATCTCGAACGGACTATCGTCGACCGCTTTCAGATATTTTTCAACAATTTTCAGCCCAATCCAGCGGCACGCCATGCCCGGCGAGGCGTTGGTAAACGCCGTTGTGCTCGGCGCCGGCTCGAGATAGCGAATCTTTGCCATCTCGTCGGTGGTGTAGAGGTCGTCGTCGATGAGCAGTTGCGCCCACAGCTTGCTTTCGTTGTCGGTGCACCATTGGTATTTCTCCGGCGTGATTGAGAAGTAGGTTGCCTCGTCGAAGTTCGGCACAATCTCTCGTGCGGCTGCGGCAATCACGCCCTCGTAGACCATTCGCTCGAGCAACGTGTTGGCCTTGGCGATGTAGGGGTAGTGGCTTTTGAGAATGGCTTCGCACACGTCGTAGGCAATCTTGGTGCGCGTCTTAAATGCTCGCCGATATTCGGGAAACGACTCGTATGCCTCATAGTCGCTGCCCAGGTAGTGGTTTAAGCCGATGATTAGCGTGCTGTCGTCGACGAGGATTGACTGGTTGTATGGAATGATTGCCGAGAAAATTCGTGGAAATGCGATTTCGCTCTTTTCGCTTAGTGCGGTCGCCTCGCAACCCAATGTCGCTTCCAAGTCGCTAACGTCATCATACTGCTTTTCGACTTCCGGTGTGAAAAAAATTGTGGAACTACGGTTCGCAAAATTCTCCAAAATGGCATATTGGTCCGAAACGGTGTCGACCATGCTGATGTACAAGTCAATTACAGGTTCGTAACGGTCGACAAACTGTCGGCGTTCGGCAGTGTCGAGTTGAGCGAAACGGGTGATGTCGCGGTCGAAGCGTTCGATGCTAACCGACTGACATCTTGTGTGTTGGCAAGAATTTAAGGTTGCCCCGAGAAGAAAAATCAGAGCGATTGTCGGTAGTTTTTTTAATAACATAAATGGTTTATTTCTATCGTATTAGGATGTTTAGCGGTGCAAATTTACAAATAAAATTTGCTTTATCGGCTAAATTCTTCCGTTTTGAACGTATTTTCGGCGAATTTTCAATAATCTCTAACCGCTAACCTCTAACCGGTAACCACCGCCTTTGGCGGTTAATAATTTGCTTTTCCGCTCGATTTGCACTAATTTTGGATAAATTAGGCTGCATCTCGGGAAAATCAAAATCGAACACTATCGTCTTCGATTTGCTTTTCCGCTCGATTTGCACTAATTTTGGATAAATTAGGCTGCATCTCGGGAAAATCAAAATCGAACACTATCGTCTTCGATTTGCTTTTCCGCTCGATTTGCACTAATTTTGCACAAATGAATAGGCGAATTCTACATATAATTCTTTTCGTTGTGGCGGCGTTGGTGCTTGCCGATGCCGCAGCGTATGCTCAAAGCGACAAATTCGTGCTCGTGGTCGATGCCGGACACGGCGGAAAGGACTACGGCGCTTTGGGCGTTAAAGCCAACGAAAAGTCTATCAATCTGAATGTTGCGCTTCGCCTGGGCAAACTCGTCGAAAAGAATTTCGACAATGTAAAGGTCGTATACACGCGCAGCACCGACAAATTCGTCTCGCTCCAAGAGCGCGCCAACATCGCCAATCGCGCTCACGGAAATCTGTTTATTTCGATTCACACCAACTCTATCGATAAGAAGAATAAGGCGCGCACGCGCATTAGCGGCTCGTCGACCTATACGCTCGGATTGCACCGAACCGACGACAACTTCGAGGTGGCAAAGCGCGAAAACTCCGTGATTTCGCTCGAAGACGGCTACAAGATGACCTATCAGGATTTCGACCCCAATTCGACGGAGTCGTACATCATCTTCGAACTCAACCAGAACCGCCACGTCGACCGCAGTATCGACCTCGCAACGAAGATACAACACCGCTTCGCCGATGCCGGACGCAAAGACAACGGCGTGCGCCAAGCCGGATTTCTCGTGCTGGCTAAAACGTCGATGCCCGCGGTGCTCGTCGAACTCGACTATATCTGCAACCCCGACCAGGAAGACTATCTGACAAGCGACGACGGTCAGCAGCAACTCGCGCAAGCCATCTACGATGCTTTTGCCGACTATTATGCCGCCAACGCTCGCTATGCCGATACGCTTGCCCGCTCGTCGAAAAAAACCGACAAAGTGTCGGCAGCCGCGAAAAAGCCGACCGAACAGAAAAAGTCGCCGACGTTCTCGCCCGACGACATCGTCTACAAAGTGCAATTTCTAACCTCCGAGCAACGCTTGTCGATGCGCAGCGCCTGCTTTAAGGGAATGGATGCCGACAAGATTAAATCGTATAAAGAAGACGGACTTTATAAATACACCTACGGAGAAACGCTCGACAAGAACGAGGTGCGTCGCACGCTCGATGCGGTTCGTGAGCGCCATCCCGAGGCTTTTATCATAAAATTTAAAAACGGAAAAAGAATAAAATAAGAATATGAAACGTCTATTTTCGAGAGAAATACTCATAGGTTTAATACTTCTGCTCAGTTTGGCAGTTCTTTTTGTTGGAATCGATTTCCTCAAAGGTATTAACGTGTTCAGAGCCGAAAACATTTACAAAGCATCGTTTACTGATGTTACGGGCTTGACCATCGCTTCGCCGGTCACGATGAATGGTATGAAGGTGGGGCAGGTCGTAGAGATGAGCTACGACTACGAAAACCCCGATCACGTGCTCGTGATGCTTAACATGGACAAGGATTTCAAGATTACCAAAGGCAGTAAGGTAGCTCTTACGACAAGCATACTCGGCACGGCGGAACTCGCCCTGAAAATGGCTCCCGGCACTGACTATTGCTCGGCTGACGACGTCCTCGAAGGTGGCAAAGCCGGCGACCTAATGTCGGATATCTCCAACGACGTCCTGCCTCAGGTCATCGAGATGTTGCCCCGCCTCAACAGCATTATGGCGCAAGTCGACACAATCGTGTCGAATCCGGCGCTCGACAATACAGTCAGCCGCCTCGACGCCGTTTCGCGCAACCTCGAAGTTATGTCGCGCAATCTTGTCGTGACGTCAGGCAAAATCAATCCCGTGCTTACCAACGCCGGCGACGTAGTTGAAGACCTCACACAAGTGTCTGCCGACCTGAAAGAACTCAGCGCACAACTCAAGCAACTCCCCTTGACCGAAACAATGGACAACGTCAAGGCTACTACCGCAAATCTCGAGCAAATCACATCTAAAGTCAACAGCAAAGACTCGTCGCTAGGCATGCTCCTTAACGATAAAGGCTTGTACGACCACATCGACAAGACCATCGTGAGCCTCGACTCGATTATCGTCGACCTCCGTCTGCACCCCAAGCGCTACGTCAACTTCAAGCTCTTTTAGCAGGTCGGTCGGGCGGATATGGTATAAAATCGCAACTTTAACAAAGATTAACTATTGCTTGCGCCGTTGAGGGCAGGTAATGGACGGATAAGGTTTGCGTAAGTGCACGAAAGTTTGTACCTTTGCACCGCAAAATTTTAATAACAAATTTAAAATAGAAATGAACAAGTACGAAACCGTTTTCATTTTAACTCCCGTTTTGTCTGATGCACAGATGAAGGAAGCGGTAGAGAAATTCAAGGCTATTCTGACCGACAACGGCGCAGCAATAGTCAACGAAGAGAATTGGGGCTTGCGCAAACTTGCGTACACCATCCAAAAGAAGACAACCGGTTTTTATAACCTGTTGGAGTTTGAAGCAGAACCTGCGGTTCTTAAGAAGCTGGAAACAGAGTATCGCCGCGACGAGCGCGTGCTTCGCTTTTTGACATTCCGCTTGGATAAGTATGCAGCAGAATATGCTGAAAAGCGTAGAAATCTGCGTGCGGCAAAGACTAACGCTAACGAAACTAAGGAGGACTAAGACATGGCACAATCACAATCGGAAATCAGATATTTGACCCCGCTGTCGGTTGACGTAAAAAAGAAAAAATACTGCCGTTTCAAAAAGAGTGGCATTAAGTATATCGACTATAAGGATCCGGAATTCTTGAAAAAATTCCTTAACGAGCAAGGCAAAATTTTGCCGCGTCGCATCACCGGTACTTCTTTGAAGTTCCAACGTCGTGTTGCTCGCGCCGTTAAACGTGCACGCCACTTGGCTTTGCTTCCTTATGTGACAGACTTGATGAAATAATTATTTAGAAGATTACAGTTATGAAAATCATATTAAAAGAAGACGTAGCGAACCTTGGCTACAAAGATGATGTAGTAGAGGTTAAGAGCGGATACGGCAGAAACTACCTCATCCCCACCGGTAAGGCTGTTATCGCTTCAGAATCTGCATTGAAAGTGTTGGCTGAGAACCAAAAGCAACGCGCTCACAAGTTGGCTAAAATCAAAGCCGACGCTGAGGCTCTTGCTGCATCGTTGGAAGGCGTTTCGCTCACTATCGGTGCTAAAACAAGCTCGACAGGAACTATCTTCGGCTCTGTCAACAGCATCCAAATCGCTGAAGCCCTCGAAAAACTTGGCTTCAACATCGACCGCAAGGTTATCAACATCAAAGGCGCTGTCAAAGAAGTTGGTTCTTACAACGCTACTTTGAAACTTCACAAAGAGGTTTCTGTTGAAATCTCCTTCGAAGTCGTTGCCGAATAATTTCTCGGTAAGACATACCTACAAAGCCGCATCGTCTCCACGACCTTGCGGCTTTTTTTTTGATTTGTTTTCGCTTGAAAATTTTGGTGGTTAATCGAAAAGGATTAACTTTGCAAAACGCAATAACAAAAATTCAAATAACACATATAATGGAAATAGTTGGAAAAATTATTTTGAAATTGCCGTTGCAAAGCGGTGTTTCGCAAGCGGGAAATAACTGGAAGAAACAAGAATATGTCCTCGAGACCGAGGATTCTTATCCGAAGAAGGTTCACTTCGACTTCTTTGGCGACAGGGCTGACCAATTTCCGTTGAACGTAGGCGACCGCGTTCGTTTGTCGTTCGACATCGAGAGCCGAGAATATAACGGTCGTTGGTATACAAGCATCCGCGGTTGGAAGGCTGAACCGGCTACTGCCGAGGCTCCGCAACAAGCTGCTGCCGCTGTTCCGACTCAAACGGCAGGCGCTCCCGTGCCTCCGCCTCCCACATTTGGTCCTGCTGAGGCAAGCGACGACCTTCCCTTCTAAGAATATCGTTCGCAAAAAGTTTAACGAGGTGTGTCGAGCGATGCTTTGACGCACCTTGTCGGTTTTAGAGCAATATGGATGTAAAGATAGAAAACAGTTGGAAAACGGTCCTTAGCGAAGAGTTTGAGAAGGACTATTTTGTGCGCCTCACGGAGTTTGTCCGCGAGGAATATCGCACGGCTGAGGCTGTGTTTCCGCCGGGCAACAAGATATTTGCCGCCTTCGATGCAACGCCTTTCGACGAAGTCAAGGTGGTGATTCTCGGTCAGGACCCGTATCACAACTACGGGCAAGCCAACGGGCTGTGCTTTTCCGTGGGCGACAGCGTGCAGATGCCGCCGTCGTTGGTCAACATTTTCAAAGAAGTCAATGCCGACACAGGCGCGCCGATACCCGCATCGGGCGACTTGACGCGCTGGGCGCGGCAGGGCGTGCTGTTGCTCAACGCCACACTGACGGTGCGTGCACATCAGGCGGCTTCGCATCAAGGTCGCGGCTGGGAACAGTTTACCGATGCTGCCGTGGCGGCGCTTTCCGCTCGTCGCGAGCAACTCGTCTTTTTGCTTTGGGGAAATTATGCAAAGCGAAAGGGCGCCGTTATCGACCGCTCGAAGCATTTGGTGCTCGAGTCGGCACATCCATCGCCTCTGTCGGCTTATCACGGATTTTTCGGCAATCATCATTTTTCGCGTGCCAATGCCTACTTGGTCGAGCACGGCAAAACGCCTATAGTATGGTAAAACGAGTTGCATCGATGATTGTTGCCGTCGTAGCTTTGGCGGCGAGTGCGCAACAGCCGGTCGACACGTCAACGCGGGTGTTCGACAGTTCGTTTCGTTCGCTTAAGGTGGCGGTCGAAGGTAACGATTATGTTGCTCCCGTCGTTCTTCTCGGCGGCGATGGTCGCATTCGTGTGGAGTTCGACCAAATAAGCCCCGAGATGCAATATTTGCGCTATTCGGTGACGCATTGCGACGCCGATTGGCAGCCGTCGATGCTTGTCGATTCGGAATATGTCGACGGCTTTAACGAGGCGGAGATTACCGACTACGCCTATTCGTCGGGCACGCTCGTCAACTATGTTCACTACGCGCTGTCGTTGCCGAACGACGATATCAGCCCGACGATTTCGGGCAACTATCTGCTGAAGGTCTATCCCGAGCACGAGCCCGACAACGTGTGCCTCCAAGTGCGCTTTTCGCTCTACGAAGAAAAGGTCGACGTGATTCCGACGTTGACGAGTCGCACCGACATCGACTATAACCAACGTCACCAGCAACTCAGTGTGGAGGTCGACACGCGCAATTATGCAGTCGACAATATGTATCAAGATTTAAAAGTGCGAGTGGTGCAGAACGGGCGGACCGACAATGTTGTAGCCGTCAGTCAGCCGCAGCGCGTGGCGTCGCGCAGAGCCTTTTTTGAGCACAATCGCAGTCTGATTTTCCCCGCGGGCAACGAATATCGCCGTTTTGAGGCGGTAACGACCAATTATCACGGCATAGGCGTCGACTACTACCAATTCAACGAACCCTACTATCACGTCATTCTGAAAGTCGACGAGCCGCGCGCGTACGACAGTTATACCTACGACCGCACCCAGTTCGGACGGTTTACCATTCGTCAAAGCGACGTAGACCGCAGCGACACCCAGGCGGAATATATGGTAGCCCATTTCGCGCTGGCGATGCCCGAACTGCAAAACGGGAATATGTATGTGGTCGGCGAGTTTACGCAGAATCAGTGCAATCCGGCGAATCGTATGTACTACAATCATAACGAGCAGCGCTACGAGGCGGAGATGCTCGTGAAGATGGGCGCCTACAACTATCAATATTTTTGGGTAGCCGACGGCGGAAAGCCGAGCCCTTCAGTGGTTGAGGGCGATTTCTATCAGACCGTCAACGAATATACCGTCTACGTCTACAACCGTCCGACGGGTTGCCGCTACGACCGTTTGGTGGGCTTCACGACGCTGTTTTCGGGTAACTAAGAGCGCGCTCTAACAGCGGCTATCGGTCGAGAGGCACGCCGTATTCATATTTCACATGCTCCATCACGAACGTGCTCTCTATCGAGCCGACGCACTCAATCTGCCCGAGCACGTTGAGCACGAACTGCTGATAGTACTTCATGTCGGGGGCGCAAATTTTCAACATATAGTCGTATTGCCCGGAGATGTTGTAGCATTCCGTAACCTCGGGGATGGTGCGGATGCGCTCGCAAAAGTTGTTGGCGATGTCGCGGTTGAGCGGATGCAGTTTGACCGAGCAAAACACGGTGAAACCTTTCTTTAGTTTGTCGGCATCGACCACGGCGACGTAGCGGCGAATGAAGCCTTCGCGCTCAAGCCGACGCTGGCGTTCGTAGACCGGCGTAGTCGATAGGTGCACCTTTGCCGCGAGTTCTTTTGTGGTCAGTCGCGCGTTTTCTTGCAAGCAGCGCAAAATTTCTATGTCAATTTTGTCTAATGAGTCCATAAGATGAATTTTCTGTTACGGTTGCCGTTTTGGGCTGTTGTCTTTTATTATTTTCTTTTAAACAGTGCAAAGATAGAAAAAATATCCAAATAAAGTACTTTTTGTTGCGTTAAAATTCTGCTGAATGTAACTTTGCCGTAGATAATAACAAAAAAAAACGAATATATTATGGCAACAAACAAATTACATTTCGAGACACTTCAGTTACACGTAGGACAAGAACAAGCCGACCCGGCAACCGATGCCCGTGCGGTGCCTATCTATCAAACCACGTCGTACGTATTCCATAACTCGGCGCATGCCGCAGCGCGTTTCGGCTTGCAAGATGCAGGTAATATCTATGGTCGCTTGACCAACTCGACGCAAGGCGTATTCGAAGACCGTGTAGCCGCACTCGAAGGCGGTGTGGCAGGTCTCGCAGTTGCTTCGGGAGCAGCCGCCGTTACCTATTCAATTCTTAACATAGCCGGTCAAGGCGACCACATCGTGGCTGCAAAGACCATCTACGGCGGTACTTACAATCTTTTGGCGCACACTTTGCCTCCTTACGGCATTGAGACAACTTTCGTCGACCCGGAAGATTTGAACAACTTCAGCGCCGCCATTCGTCCCAACACGAAGGCTATCTACATCGAAACTCTTGGAAACCCTAACAGTAATATTATCAATATAGAAAAAGTTGCGGCAATCGCCCACGAAAACAAGATTCCGTTGATTGTCGACAACACGTTCGGAACTCCTTACCTGATTCGCCCGATAGAGCACGGCGCAGACATCGTTGTCCATTCGGCAACGAAGTTTATCGGCGGACACGGCACGTCGTTGGGTGGTGTAATCGTCGATTCCGGCAAATTCGATTGGGTCGCATCCGGCAAATTCCCGCAGTTGACCGAGCCCACGGCAAGCTATCACGGCGTGCGCTTTGTCGATGCCGCCGGACCGGCAGCCTATGCCGTTAGAATTCGCGCCATTCTGCTGCGTGACACCGGTGCTACGCTTAGCCCGTTCAACGCATTCATCCTCTTGCAAGGACTAGAAACGCTGTCGCTTCGCGTTGAGCGTCACGTCGAGAACACGCTTAAAGTGGTCGATTTCTTGAAGAATCATCCGAAAGTGCGCAAAGTCAACCACCCGTCGTTGGCTTCTCACCCCGACAATGCCCTCTACAAAGAGTATTTCCCAAACGGCGCCGGAAGTATCTTCACCTTTGAAATTGCCGGTGGTCAGGAGGAAGCATTCCGCTTTATCGACAGCCTGAAGATTTTCTCGCTACTCGCAAACGTTGCCGACGTCAAGTCGCTCGTCATCCACCCGGCAAGCACAACCCACTCGCAGTTGAGCCCCGAAGAACTTCTCGACCAAGACATCTATCCCGGCACGATTCGCCTGTCGATAGGCACCGAGCACGTCGACGACCTAATCGACGACCTCAGCCAAGCGTTCGACAAAATTTTAGAGCCTGTTTCATAAGAAAAGTTAAATAATGAGGCTGTCAGTCATTGAGCA
>JBJEDO010000123.1:0-41528 GCA_051872155.1 Candidatus Limisoma sp. | reverse complement strand
TATGCACTACAAACTTTTGAGGGTTATAACCCTGATAGCCAGAGGTATAACCCTCAAAAGTGACAAATTCAGGAAAGTATCGCTTTTTTTTGATTTACCAAAATTTTCGGCGATTTTTTTTCGAATAAATTGATAAATGCTTAATTTTGCAACCATGAGCGACTATTTCAAGACCATCCGCGAGGCATCCGAAGGGCTTTACAAAGAAAAGATGAGCAAATTTCTCTCGTTTGCCCATCCGGTTTCGTCAGCCGAAGAAGCGAAGGAGGTTGTCAAGCAATATCAAAAGAAATATTTCGATGCGCGGCACGTTTGCTGGGCATATATGATAGGTACGGCACGCGCCGAACATATGAGCAACGACAACGGCGAGCCGTCGGGCACGGCAGGCAAACCCATTCTCGGACAAATCAACTCGTACGAGTTGACCAACATCGTCATCGTCGTTGTGCGCTATTTCGGCGGCATCAAGCTGGGCACATCGGGGCTTATCGTAGCCTACCGCGAGGCGGCTGCCGAGGCTATCCGCAATGCAGAGATTATTGAATGTCACGAAGAAGGCACCGTCGATTTCACTTTCCCTTATCTGTCGATGAACGACGTGATGAAAATTGCAAAAGGCGGCGACGTGAGCATCGTCAGCCAAACGTTCGACAATGCGTGCACGATGACGCTATCGACGCGCCTCGACAACATTGAGCGCCTCCGAAAACAGCTTTCCGACATCGACGGCGTGACCGTCGACGACTGATTTTGCCTTAAAAAAGGATAAAATCGCAGTTTGTGCAGAAATTTTGCGGAAAAATTTTGCAGATTCAAAAAATAACAGTACTTTTGCACCGCAATCGGGGCGTAGCTCAGTCCGGTTAGAGTACACGTCTGGGGGGCGTGTGGTCGCTGGTTCGAATCCAGTCACCCCGACAAAGCACAAAGGTGTGTTGATTTTTCGACACACCTTTTTCTTTTATGCAAGCAAAAACGGTCGCATCATTGCGCAAAAGGCTTTTTGTCGGCATTCTATATGGCTAATTGAAAGTAAATGGCTAATTTTGCAAATAAAACAACAGGAAATGGCTGCAAAAAATAAATTTTCATCAAAGATAGGCGTCATCGCGGCAACAGTCGGCTCGGCAGTCGGACTCGGCACGGTGTGGCGCTTCCCCGACGAAGTGCAAGAAAACGGCGGTTCGGTATTTCTTTTGGCATACCTCTTCTGCGTACTTCTGATGGGCATACCGGTGATGCTTGCCGAATTTTCGTTAGGACGCGGCAGCGGAGCCGATGCCGTAGGCTCGTTCAAGAAGCTGACGCCGGGCAAGCCGTGGTGGATTGTCGGAGCGATAGCCGTCGTGGCTTCCTACCTGATATTGTCGTTCTACATCGTCGTATCGGGCTGGACGCTCGAATATCTGTGGCTTTCGCTGACCGGCGAAATTTCGTCGGTGCCCGAAGGCGTAGAATCGACGGCATACTTCTCAGGCATAATGAACGAGGCAATCACGTCGGGATTCAAGCCCGTGATGTGGACTGCGATTATGATATTCCTCAACTTGTTCGTACTGCTGCGCGGAGTGCACAAAGGCATCGAGCGCATGGCAAACCTGCTGATGCCTACGCTGTTTATTATCTTGGTGGTGCTTTGCGGCGTGTCGCTGACGCTGCCCGGCGCATCGGAAGGCGTCGACTACTTTCTTCGCCCCGACTGGAGCAAGCTGAACGCCAACGTGCTCATCAGCGCCGTCGGGCAAGCATTTTTCTCGCTGAGTTTGGGTATGGGCATCTTGATAACCTATTCGTCGTACTACCCTTCGACAACGCGACTAGGACGCACATCGGTAACGGTTTCGTCGCTGGTTTTTGTGGTTGCCATTTTGATGGGACTAATCATCTTCCCGGCAATGAAGTCGTTCGGCATCGAGGGAAAAACAGACGGTACGGCACTGATATTCGTCACCTTACCGCAGATTTTCGAGCATATGCACATGACCTACATATGGGCGTTGCTGTTCTTCTTCCTGCTCGTCGTGGCAGCGCTGACGTCGACAGTGTCGCTCGGCGAAGTGGTAATAGCCTTCCTGACGGGCAAAACTGGAATGAGTCGCCGCACGGCATGCGTAGTCGTTATGTTGCCGCTGTTGATTCTGAGCACCGTATCGTCGCTGTCGCTCGGTCCGTGGAGCGAGTACACGCTCTTCGGCATGACATTTTTCGACCTTCTCGACTATTTTACAGCCAACATAATGCTGCCACTGGTAGCAATCGCCGTGTGCATCTACGTCGGGCACGTGTTGCCAAAGACGTTCTTGGAGCGCGAGATGACCAACAACGGCTCGATGAAGTCGCGCATCTTCCCGGCATTGGTATTCGTGGTGCGCTACATATCGCCGTTGCTTATAGCCATTGTGTTTATCAACAAAATCATTGAATCGCTTTAATGGAAAGGCTGACACGTCGCGAGCGCTTGGGATTGACAATCCTTGCCGTCGTCTGTGCACTGGCAATCGTCTTCGTATGGGCGATGCACAATGCCGACACAAGCGACAAGCCGCAATCGGAAACACAAACGGCAGCCACCGAAAGCTTGCTAAACGTCATCGACAGCCTCGAAGCCGACACAATAGCTACACGACATAAGAAAAAAAAGACTAATAAAAGACCTAACAAAAAGCAGTCGGCAAGCGACATCGACCCGCTTAAAGACAAACTAAAAAGACGAAAATGAAAAATCAACGAACACTTTTTGCCACAAAACTCGGAGTGATAGCAGCCAGCGTGGGCTCGGCAATCGGATTAGGAAACATCTGGCGATTTCCCTACGAAGCCGGACAACACGGCGGAGGCGCATTCCTGATTGTCTATCTTGCCATGGTAGCCATCATCGGTATTCCATTGATATGCAGCGAATTCGTCATCGGACGCGCCTCGCAGACCAACGTCTTGGGTGCACTGCGCAATTTGGAACGCCGCGGCAGCCGCTGGCATTGGATTTCCTATCTGGGCATACTCTCGTCGCTGATGATTCTCAGTTTCTACTCCGTAGTGGCAGGCTGGACGTTGGAATACGGCTTTTCGTCGCTATCGGGAGCACTCTCGTCGCAAGCCGGCGAGCAATACTACTCCGACTACTTCCGCACGTTCACCGGCGAAAGTCTTCGCCCGCTGCATTGGGCTGTCATCTTCCTGACACTCAACTACCTGATTCTGCGCCGCGGCGTGCGTAGCGGCATCGAGCAAATGTCGAATCTGATGACGCCGTTGCTGTTCATCATCCTCGTTGTGTTCTGCGTCAAATCGCTGATGATGCCGGGAGCCGCCGAAGGTCTGAAATTCTTGTTCGTCCCCGACTTCAGCAAAATTACGCCTGACGTGCTTCTCGGCGCCATGGGACAAGCATTCTTCTCGCTCAGCCTCGGCGTGAGCACGCTGCTCACCTACGCGTCGTACTTCAAACGCGACGTGCCGCTCGTCAAGAGTGCATCAATCATCGCCGGACTCGACACCGTGTTTGCCATCATCGCCGGACTGATAATCTTCCCCGCCCTATTCTCGTTCAACATGGAACCCGCCGAAGGTCCGCGGTTGGTGTTCGAGGTACTCCCCTACATCTTTTCGCAGACTGCCGGAGGTCAATTTTGGGCAGCCGGATTCTTCTTCTTGCTTTTCCTGGCGTCGATAACGTCGACAATCTCAATGAGCGAAATCTCTATAGCTTTCTTCAGCGAAGAATGGCACATGTCGCGCGAAAAGGCGTCGCTGCTCAACTTCGTGATAGCCCTCGTGTTCGGCTCAATCTGCGCCCTGTCGTTCGGCATGCTCAACGATTTCACAATCTTCGGGCAGACCGTGTTCGACCTGTTCAACAACGTCACGGCAAACTACTTCATGCCCATCTGCGGAATTTTCTTCTCAATTTTTGCAGGATGGATGATGGACAAGAATCTACTGCACAACCAATTGACCAACAATGGCAAAACAGCACGCCGATTCTACCCCGCCATCGTGTTCTGCCTCAAGTTCGTCGCCCCGGCAGCCATCCTCGCCGTTTTTGTCTACCAATTGACATAAACGCTAATTTCCGCGGCAAATGTCTTGAAATAGCCGCCAAAAAACAGTAACTTAGCACCCGAAACTGATAACGAGATGAGTTATTTCAAACCATATACGCTCAATATCCGCGGCTCGCTCTACCGCGTCGACAGCCCGCAAGTGATGGGCATACTCAACGTAACGCCCGACTCGTTCTACGACGGCAGCCGTTGCACCGACGAGCAAACCATACGCCAACGCGTTCGCACAATCGTCGACGAAGGAGCACAAATGCTCGACATCGGCGGCTATTCGTCGCGTCCCGGTGCCGACAACATCAGCGCCGACGAAGAATACAACCGGCTGAGCCGTGGTCTGCGCATCGTCAAAGAAGAAGCACCCGACATCATCGTTTCGGTCGACACATTCCGCGCCGATGTGGCTCAACGCTGCTACGACGACTGGGGTATCGACATCGTCAACGACATCGCCGCCGGCTGCCTCGACAGCCGCATGATTGAGACCGTTGCGCGCATCCGCCTGCCTTACATTATGATGCATATGCGCGGCAACCCGCACACAATGACGTCGCTGACCGACTACGACGACCTCGTTGGCGATATGCTTCAGTATTTCGGCGAAAAAATCTCCGAGGCTGCCTTAGCCGGAATTAACGACATAATCATCGACCCTGGTTTCGGATTCAGCAAAACGCTTGACCAAAACTACGAGTTGCTCGAGCGTCTCGACGTGTTCAAAGCCCTCGACCTGCCCATCTTGGTCGGCATGTCGCGCAAGTCGATGCTCTACCGACTGCTCGACACCACACCGGCGGAATCGCTCAACGCCACCACCGCAGTCAACGTGGTCAGCCTCCTCAAAGGGGCTTCAATCATTCGCGTCCACGACGTTCGCCAAGCCGTTGAAGCCTGCCGCATAGTTTCCAAGTTAAACCCATAAAAACAACAATTACGCCATGTTCGACATCGGGATAAAAGACATAATCGACATACTTATCGTCGCCACGATTCTCTTCTACGTCTACAAAATCATGAAAGAATCGGGCACGCTCAGCATCTTCCTCGGTGTACTTTCGTTCATCGTCGTTTGGTTTGTAGCCTCGGTTTTCCTCCAAATGGAGCTGACAGGGCGCATCCTCGACAAGTTTATGAACATAGGACTGCTAATCCTCGTCATCATCTTCCAAGACCAAATCAAGCGATTCCTGGTCGAAATAGGCTCGCACAAGCGTTGGCACTTCCTCCATGCAATGTTCAAGCGCAAGAAGAGCGACAACCGCGAGGAGACAAAAGAATGGGTGTTGCCCTTGGTCTATTCGTGCATCAATATGTCGAAGTCGAAAACCGGCGCACTCATCGTAATCCGCAACAATGTGCCGCTCGACAACTATGAAAACTCCGGCGACATCATCAACGCCAACATCAACAGCCGACTCATCGAAAACATATTTTTCAAAAACAGCCCGCTCCACGACGGCGCTATGATAATCGACGGCGATAGAATTTGCGCTGCCGGATGCATTCTGCCGGTGTCTCACGACGAAGACGTGCCGCGACAACTCGGACTGCGCCACCGCTCGGCGCTGGGCATTTCTCAACTTTCGGACGCAATGGCTATCGTCGTATCCGAAGAAACCGGCGCCATCTCAATTGCTTATAAAGGGAAACTCTCTCTCCGACTAAACCCTACCGAACTCGAAGCAAAAGTAACGGAATTTGCCCGCGAACTCGAATAAAAAAAAGCATCGCAGCTCGCTGAGCTACAATGCTTTATGTTGTACACCCATGGGGAGTCGAACCCCAATCGTCGGAACCGGAATCCGATATTCTATCCATTGAACTATGGGTGCGTTCCGGCTTTCGTTCTGCAAAAGTAGTAAAGAATTCTCACACTCGCAACCTTCATCGGCAAAATTGCCCGAGGCTTACCAGCGGAAATATACGGTAAATGAATAGACGGCGATGCAGAAAATGGTGGTAAGTCCTACTGCGGGAAGGACGTACGACTGTGTGAACGAAGCACCGCTGTAGCCAAGACGTCGGCGAGCGATGCGCTGTGCAGCCCAATAGACGATGAATGCAATAAGCGAACCGATAATGGCACCGACGAGCAGGTCGCCCGTATAGTGAACGCCGAGATAGAGGCGCGAATAGGCGTTGACTGTCGCCCAAAGGAAGATAAACACGGTGAGCGTGCGCTTCCTGATGATTAGCGACAGAATCGTGGCAAGTCCGAACGAATTGGCGGCGTGGCACGAGGGAAATCCGTAGATGCCGCCGCGATAGTTGCCCACGATATGTACCATCCCGGAAATCGGGTTGTCGAGGTTCGCCGGACGCAGGCGCTCCGCCATAGGACGCAGCACGCGAGCGCAAGTCATATCGGCAAGTGCGATGGTCAGAATTATCGCCAGCGAATAGAACGTGGCGGTGCGCTTGTCGAGGTTCGCATAGAGAATGTAGACTATTGTCGCATACATAGGCACCCAAATCATTTTCCCCGAAAAGATACTCATAAACGAGTCCCAAAACGGAGAATTGAGATTGTTGAGCGAGAGAAAAATCTCGGTATCTATGCTTCGTAAGAGTTCTATCATGTCAGCGTTTATCTAAGTCGTCGTAAAGAGTTTGAATAAAAGCCTTGGCGCGCTCGGCGTTGAAGGATGTCGTGCCCGAGTCGACAATGGCTGATTCCGCCTCGTAGTTGTATATATAGGTATTTTCCTCGGAGATTATGCCGAAAATTCCCGGCTCGGAAATGTAGGCAAAATGCGGCGAATTCGGGTTGAGCACGTTTTTGCTGAACGTGAATTCGCTATGGTCGATGCCTAACTGACAGAGCAGAGTGGCAGCCAAGTCGATTTGCGAAGCGTAGGTTTCGTCGATGCCTGTACGTGCGAGCGCACCACCGGCAAAAATCAGCGGAATGGCGTGACGAGCGGCTTTGTCGGTCAGTTCGGGATAGCAGCCGTAGTGGTCGGGGACGAAAACGAAGAGCGTGTTTGCCCAGTTGCCTTTTTCGCGAATAGTGCGCACGAGCCGCCCAACTGCAGCGTCGGCATAGGCGAAAGCATTTGCGCGCGGGTCGGCGAAACGGTTGTAGGGCACGTTGAACGGCTCGTGGCTACTCGACGTTTGCACGATGCGCAGACGGGGCTTTGCGGGCTTCTCGGCAAGGTAGTCGGCAAGAAATCGGTCGACAAGGTCACCGTCGTTGGCGCCCCATTTGCTCATCTTTTGCGAAAGTGCAAAATCTTTGTCGCTGATGATTCGCTCAAAGCCGCAAGACACCAAGTAAGCGTTCATGTTGGTAAAATCGGCGTCGCCGCCGTAGTAGTATGCCGGGTCGTAGCCTGCCGCTTTCATACTTTTTGGAATCGACGGCAGTGTTTCGGCTTTTTCGACATATTTCATAATGCTCGTGGTCGGCTGAGCCGGATAGCCGCTGATGATCGACGTCAAGCCGCGGTCGGTGCGGAACGAGTTGGCAAAAAATCGCGTGAACGTCAAGCCTTGACGTGCGATGCTGTCGAGACTCATGGCAATCGGTTCGCCGCCGGCGACGGGCAATATGTGGTTCGAGAAACTTTCAAGAATTACGATGATTACGTCGGGGCAAGACGTGTTGAGTATCGTCGGGACGTCGGAATTGTCGTCGGTCGGAGCAATCTGCGCCATAACTTCCGCGCGACGTTGGTCGGTAAGGTAGCGAAACTGCGTGCCGAAATCCGTTTGATGCGATGCGCTGTAGAGCAGGCTGAACGCGGGATTGATAGCGGCGTGGTTATAGCCTTGGTTCTGGCTGAAATAAGCCTTGCTGAGGTTCATTGTCGACACGGTAAATCCGCCGCGAATAGGGACGAACAGAGCTGCTGTGGCAAGCAGCATAACTGCTGCGGTGAGCCAACGGCGGCGCGCAAGGCGCGCAAACTGCGGTTTTAAGAATAGGAAATAAAAGCCGACAAACACTGCTACAGCCCACAGCAGCACAACAGCAAAACCACCAACGGCAGCCCATGCGGAAATGCTTGCCAACGCATCGGCAGGCGACGACGTGAAGTAGAACACCGGGGTCATATCGAGACGGAATCCCCAGTAGTCGTACAGCATAAGGTCGACAACAAATATCAGCGACACGACGAGGCTTATCAAGGCGAAATAGCCGATTTCGACCCACTTGAGCCATTTTTTGCGGTCGTTAAGCGCCGATTCAACAACGAGCAAAAGTCCGGGCAAGACGGTCAGGTAGCCTGCCACCGCCAAGTCCATCGGCACGCCGTGAGCAAGGATGCTGAAAAAGTCAGCCGCCCCGGCGAGATTGATTGTACTGCTGTAGAAGCCGACAAAAACGGCTCGCTCGATGGCGAAAACCACAAGTACAAACAGATAGGTGAAAATATATCGCTTAATTTGGTTCTTCATTTCGATAACGAAAGATTGTCTGTGCAAATTTACGGATTTTATTTCCGAAACTTCAGTTTTTAGCCAATATTTTTGACTTTTCGCCGAAAAAGTCCGAACTTCGCGGAAAATTTCACAGATGATTACACCTGACCAGCTAAAAGAGACAGAAGAACGCAAGTTGGCGTTGAGGAGGTATCTTTGACATCGACAGCAAGCGTGTCGAAGTAGAAGAAGAGGAATTGCGCACCCATGTGCCTGACTTTTGGAGCGACCAAAAAGCCGCCGAAAAGCAAATGCGCAAGGTCAAAGAGTTGCATTACTGGATTGACAGCTACGAAGAGATTTCGAAGATGGTCGACGAACTTGCTTTGGCGTTCGACTTTGTCAAAGAAGGGCTCATCACCGAAGCGGAAGTCGACGAGATGTATGCAAACGTGATTGAGACATTCGAGAAGGTAGAACTGCGCAACATGCTACGTCGCGAAGAAGACAAACTCGGAGCCGTGCTGAAAATCAACTCCGGTGCGGGCGGCACAGAAAGCCAAGACTGGGCGCAAATGCTTATGCGTATGTATCTTCGATGGTGCGAAAACCACAAATATAAGACGACGATAGTCCACTTGGTGGAAGGCGACGAAGCCGGCATAAAGTCGGTAACCATCCAAGTAGAGGGCGATATGGCTTACGGCTATATGAAGAGCGAAAACGGCGTGCATCGACTGGTGCGCGTGTCGCCGTTCAACGCACAAGGCAAGCGAATGACGTCGTTTGCGTCGGTATTCGTAACGCCGTTGGTCGACGACTCAATCGAGGTGCAAATCAATCCTGCCGACATTTCGTGGGACACGTTCCGAAGCGGCGGCGCCGGCGGTCAGAACGTCAACAAGGTGGAAACCGGCGTGCGTCTGCGCTACAATTATAAGGACCCCGACACGGGCGAAGTGCGCGAAATTCTTATCGAAAACACCGAAACGCGCTCGCAACTCGACAACCGCGAAAACGCAATGCGCCTACTCCGTTCGCAACTCTACGACATGGAATTGCAACGCCGCATGGCTGAACAAGCGAAAATCGAAGCCGGAAAGAAGAAAATCGAATGGGGTTCGCAGATACGCAGTTACGTGTTCGACGACCGACGCGTCAAAGACCATCGCACGGGCTACCAGACGAGCGACGTGCAAGGCGTGATGGACGGCGACCTTGACGGATTTATCAAAGCCTACTTGATGGAATTTGCCGCCGGCGAATAGCGACGGCGTCAGTCGATTTGTTCGAGAATTTTCTTGAGTTCTTCATCGGTCTTGGTAAGGCGAGCCTTACAAGCCTTGAGCAACTCGAGCGAACGCGACGTGTAGCGCGACAGGTTGTCGATGCTGCAGCGGTCCGACTGCATTTCGGCAACAATGCGCTCCAACTCGTCGACAGCTTCGCTGTAGGTCATCTTGGTTATATCTTTTTCTTCCATATCCTTATTCATTAATATCATTAATAGTTGAGCGTGCTTTACCCGAGGCAAAATGCGTCACAATGACGTCGCCGGGCTTAAGTTGAGAAGCACCGGTGACAAACTTTCCGTTGTGCATCACCAACGAGTAGCCGCGGCGCAACACCTGTCGCGGCGACAGCAGTTCGACTTGCGTGGAAAAGACCTCCAAGCGATGGCGTTCGCGATTCATAGCCGCTTCGACCGCTTGGCGGGTTTTCACGAGATAGAGTTGCAAATCTTTTTCGGAGGTGTCGATGCGCGACTTTGCGCAGAGCGGAATCGACCGAGCATAGTTGGAAAGATTTGCCTTGGAGACTGCCATTATTTGCTTGACAGCGAGCGGAATAGTGTTGGCAATATAGTCGAGCTGGCGGCGCGAATCGACGAGCATTTGATTGGCGATGTCGGCAATAGTTTGCGAGATCGTGTCGAGTCGGGCAAGCGCTTGCTGACCTTTATCGATGAGAAATTCAGCGGCAGCGGTAGGCGTTTTCACCCTCACCGAAGCCACCTCGTCGAGCACGGTATAGTCGCGGTCGTGCCCGATGCCGACAATCGTTGGCAACGGGAAGCGCGCCAGAGCGGCAGCCAATTCATAGTTATCGAACACGTTAAGTTCCGCCGTAGCACCTCCGCCGCGAATCACCACAACGCAGTCGAACTCTTGCTGATGCTCCTCGATGCGACGCAGTGCGGCGAGCACGGAAGGCACGGTGTTGGCGCCCTGCATATATGCCGCAAAGAGTTTCGTGTAGAACGCCAGCCCGTAAGGGTTGCGATGCAGTTGGTCGATAAAGTCGCCGTAGCCGGCAGCCGAATCAGCCGACACGACGGCAATGCGTTGCGGCGCGTCGCACCATGGCAGGCGTTTGTTGAGGTCGATGATGCCCTCGCGCTTGAGTCGGTTGACGATTTCCAGCCGCAAGCGAGCCATATCGCCGAGCGTATAGGTCGGGTTGATGTTGCTGATAATCAACGACAAACCGTATTGCTCGTGGAAGTTTGCGCTAACTTCGACCATCACTTTCATGCCCGATTGCAATGGTTGTCCGGTAGCTTTTTCAAAAGCGACGCGCAAGCGACTGTAGACGTTAGCCCAAATCACTGCGCGCACTTTTGCTTCGACGACGTTGGTCGTCGCATTTTTCTGAACGAGTTCGAGGTAGCAATGCCCGCCGCGGACGGTCACGTCAACGGCTTCGGCAACAATCCAGCAGCGCTGAAGTTGCGGGCTGCGCATCAGAGCGCCAATCCGACGGCTGAATTCCAGCAGCGTGATTGCGGTTTCTTCCATCGCTACAGTCTCGTTTTATGTATGTTAGCCAACTTGACAGCCGGGCACAACGGGACCTTGCGGACCGATAACGACAAGGCTTCCGTCGGCGTTTTCCGCCGAAAGAATCATACCCTGCGACTCGATGCCCTTGAGCTTACGCGGCTCGAAATTGGCAACGAAGCACACTTGTTTGCCAATCAAGTCTTCCGGGCTGTAGTATTTTGCGATGCCCGACACGATAGTTCTGCCGCCCATTCCGTCGTCGATGCGGAATTTGAGCAATTTGTCGGCTTTCTTCACTTTCTCACATTCCAAAACCGTACCCACGCGGATGTCCATCTTCATAAACTCGTCGAATGCCACGGGAGCAGCAACGGGTTTGGGCTCGAAGTTGGCAAGCGAATTGGCGCGCTTCATGTCGACAAGTTTCTTGACTTGCGCCTCAACGACCTCGTCGCCGATTTTCTCAAACAAGAGTTCAGGCTGACCGATTGTTGCGTCTGCCGAGAGGATGTCGACGCTGCCGAGCGCATTCCACGAGAATTCGTCCATGCCGAGAATTGTGCGCAACTTTTTCGACATAAACGGCAAGAAAGGCTCGAAAGCGATGGCAAGGTTCGCCGTAATCTGCAAAGCCAAGTTCATAATCGTAGCCACGCGACCCATGTCGGTTTTAGCGAGTTTCCAAGGCTCGGTGTCGGCAAGATATTTGTTACCGATGCGGGCAAGGTTCATAGCCTCCTTCTGAGCATCGCGGAATCGATATGTGTCGAGATATTTTTCGAGAGTAGCCTTGACGTCGGCAAACTCATTGAGCGTAGCGCGGTCGTAGTCGGTAAGTTCTCCGCAAGCCGGCACTTTTCCCTCGAAATACTTGTGCGTAAGCACCAACGAGCGGTTGACAAAGTTGCCGAGGATAGCGACAAGTTCGTTGTTGTTACGCGCTTGGAAGTCTTTCCACGTAAAGTCGTTGTCGCGCGTTTCGGGAGCATTTGCAGTCAGCACGTAGCGCAGCACGTCTTGCTTGCCGGGCAAGTCTTCGAGATATTCGTTGAGCCAAACCGCCCAGTTGCGCGAGGTCGAAATCTTGTCGCCTTCGAGGTTAAGAAACTCGTTGGCAGGCACGTTGTCGGGCAACTGATACGACCCTTCTGCCATAAGCATTGCCGGGAAAATTATGCAGTGGAACACGATATTGTCTTTGCCGATAAAGTGCACAATGCGCGAATCTTCCGACTTCCAATATTTCTCCCAATCGTCGGGGAGCAACTCTTTGGTGTTTGAAATATAGCCGATAGGCGCGTCGAACCAGACGTAGAGCACCTTACCTTCGGCGCCTTCGACCGGCACGGGCACACCCCAATCGAGGTCGCGGCTCACGGCACGCGGCTGCAAGCCGAGGTCGAGCCACGACTTACACTGACCGTAGACGTTCGGACGCCACTCTTTATGCTCTTCCAAAATCCACTGACGCAAGCGCGGCTCCCACTTGTCGAGAGGCAGATACCAGTGCTTCGTCTCGCGAAGAACGGGCACGTTGCCGGTGATAGCCGACTTCGGGTCGATTAGGTCGGTAGCGTTGAGCGACGTACCGCAGGCTTCGCATTGGTCGCCGTAGGCACGCGTGTTGCCGCAATGAGGGCACGTACCGACGATGTAGCGGTCGGCAAGGAACTGATGCGCTTCTTCGTCGTAGTATTGCATAGTCGTTTTCTCGACGAATTCGCCTTTGTCGTAGAGTTTGCGGAAGAAATCGCTTGCCGTACGGGCGTGAATTTCCGACGTCGTACGCGAATAAACGTCGAACGAGATGCCGAGACCTTCGAACGAATCTTTGATGATTTTGTGGTAACGGTCAACGATGTCTTGCGGCGTAACGCCCTCTTTTTTAGCCTTGATAGTGATGGGCACGCCGTGCTCGTCAGAGCCGCCCACGAAGACAACGTCTTCGCCTTTGAGACGGAGATAGCGTACGTAGATATCTGCCGGCACATACACCCCGGCAAGGTGACCGATGTGCACCGGACCGTTGGCATACGGCAGCGCGGCTGTCACCATTGTGCGTCGAAATTTCTTTTCCATATATTGCGTCTGTTTTTATTTTCCAAGTTTAATATGCAAAATTAGTGAAAACTAAGCGCAATAGCAAATAATTTTTGCGGTTATTCGGCGCCTACGGCGCGGTTAGACGGCAATTTCATTGCGGTTATTCGGCGCGGCACAGATATACGGAAACGCGGCAGCCTAAAAACTTGCACTTTCGGAGATAATATCGTAATTTTGTCACGATAAAAAGAAGAATCGACCGTTTTTGCGGTCATTAAAATGATTATAGACTATGGATAAAAAGATTTTAACATTTGCAGTAGCACTTTTGCTTATTTTATCGGGTTGTAGTTCCGTTCCCGTAACCGGTAGAAAACAATTTTTGCTGGTTTCGGACCAAGAAGTTCTTTCTTCGAGTTTGACTGAATACAACAACTATATGAAGTCGGCAACGAAGTCGACCAACAAGACTCAATCGGCAATGGTTACGCGCGTCGGACAGAAAATTGCCACCGCCACAGAAAACTACCTTCGCCAAAACGGCATGTCGAGCGAGTTGAGCAACTTCTCGTGGGAGTTTAGTTTGGTGAAAGACAGCCAAGTCAACGCATTCTGTATGCCCGGTGGCAAAATCGTTGTCTACGAAGGACTTATGAGCATCGTCGGGAGCGACGACGAATTGGCGGTCGTTGTCGGTCACGAGGTGGCACACGCCGTGGCAAAACACGCTAACGAGCGAATGAGTCAACAAGTGATGGCACAATACGGTGCTCAGATTCTCAGCGCAACGATAGCCAACAAGAGTGCGATGGTGCAGACGCTGGCAAGCGGCGTCTACGGACTCGGCGCTCAATACGGCGTAATGCTTCCGTTCTCGCGCAAACACGAAATCGAAGCCGACTATATGGGCACAATCTTTATGGCTATGGCGGGCTATAATCCCGACGTTGCCGTTTCGTTCTGGCAAAAAATGTCGTCGTCATCGTCGGCAAAAGTGCCTCAATTTATGAGCACACACCCCAGCGATGCTCAACGCATTGCCGAGTTGCAGAAGAAACTGCCTACAATCAAACAAAACTATTATAAAAAATGAAACGTATCTCGTTAATTATCAACGTTGTACTCGCCGTTGCGGTTTGCGCGCTCGCCTATGTGGCATTTCGCGGCAACGACGAAGGTCAAAACAACGCAGTATCTACAATCTTAACACGTACAAGCATCCGCGCCTACACGTCGCAACCCGTTGAGCCGGAGAAAGTTGAAACTCTTTTGCGCGCTGCCATGTCGGCGCCGACGGCAATGAACAAGCAGCCCTGGGATTTTGTGGTGGTCAACGACGCAAAAGTGCTCGCCACCCTTTGCGATAGCCTACCCTACGCCAAGATGCTCAAGCAAGCACAGTTGGCTATCGTGGTCTGCGGCAACAAGCACAAAACCATCGAAGGCGACGGTGAAGCATTTTGGATTCAAGACGCTTCAGCGGCTACCGAAAATCTTCTTTTGGCAGCCCACGCATTAGGTCTGGGCGCCGTTTGGACGGGCGTCTACCCCACCGAGCGAGTTGCTCCGGTGAGCGCAGTGCTCGGTCTGCCCGACTACGTCGTACCTCTCAATGTTGTGCCTATCGGCTATCCCGCAGAATCGCCCGAGCCGAAGGATAAGTGGAAACCCGAAAACATTCACTACAACGCTTGGTAAAACAATGGCAGACAACTATTTGGAGAAGAAATTCGAAGAATATAACGCTAACCGAGGTAAACGACCTCAACCTAAACGCACCACGGCATTGCCAAAGGCGGGAACCATACAAATGAAGTTCCCGCCACGCCGTGTGTTCGTCACCGGCGGCGCACAAGGCATCGGGCGCGCTATCGTTGCACGTTTCTGCTCGGCAGGCTGCCGCGTTGCCTTCTGCGACATCGACAGCCGCGCCGGACAAGCAACCGCCGAAGCCACCGGCTCGCGATTCTATCCCGTCGACGTCACCGACGCAGCGGCGCTGCAACGCGCTGTCGAAAACGTGATTACCCTTTGGGGCGACATCGACATAATTGTCAACAACGTCGGAATCTGCAAGTTCGAGCCGCTCGAAACGCTGTCGCTCGACGACTTCGACAAAACCGTTGCCACCAACCTGCGCCCCGTGATAATCACGGCACAAGCCATGGCACGACATCGCGGCAGCCTCGCCGAGCCCCCGACCTACGGCAGAATTATCAACATCTCGTCGACGCGTCACCTTATGAGCGAGCCCGACAGCGAAGCCTACGCAGCCACAAAAGGCGGCGTCGCAGCACTAACGCACGCACTGGCGGCTTCGTTGGCGAAACATCACATCACGGTCAACTCCATTTCGCCCGGGTGGATTGAGACAGGCAACTACGACTCGCTGCGCTACGTCGACCACGAGCAACACATGTCGCGCCGCGTCGGACGTCCCGACGACATCGCCTCGGCTTGCCTCTACCTGTCGATGCCCGAGAGCGACTTCATTACAGCCACCGACATAGTCGTCGACGGCGGTATGACTCACAAAATGATTTACGAAGAATAAAAAATCGGAAAACGCGCCGCGCCCGCCGATAAACGATAAACGATAAACGATAAACGCTCCCCGATAAACGATACTCGCTTAACGATACTCCCGAAGTTGTTGCTGGAGTTTTTGCTTGGCGAAAAAGATGCGGCTTTTGACCGTACCCAACGGCAAATCCATCATCTCGGCGATTTCCTGGTACTTATAGCCTGCCACGTGTAGCGAAAACGGTCGGCGGTATTCCTCCGGCAACTCGTTGACGGCTTGCGTAACTTCCGAAAGAGCGTAAGAATTTTCGGGCGTTTCGGAAGCCTCAATCTGCGGCAAGTTCATCTGATAGAGGTCGTCGCTCTTGTCGACCACCGTCTGCGAGCGAACTACCCGCCGATAATTATTGATAAAAATATTGCGCATAATGGTAAAGACCCAACTGCGGAAGTTGGAATCGTCGACATACTTCTGCTCGTTGACAAGCGCTTTGCACGTAGTGTCTTGCAGCAAATCGTGGGCGTCGTCATAGTTCGACGTCAACTTCAGAGCAAACGAGAGCAGATTGTCTTGTAAGTCCATCAACCTTTTATGAAATTCCGGTTTTGCCATATGCCACTTATTATCGTTGCAAATATAATCACATTTATTTTACACAACAAAGGGTAAAAATAATAATTGTGTAAATTTAAAGTTCTTAAATACTTACAATTAGTATTCTGCATTAATATGCACAAAAAGCGTGCCACAATGACGTGACACGCTTATTTCTGACAAAAAACGGATGCCGACTAAGCTTCGTCGTTTTCAGGACGGAGACGGCGAACGACTTGTGCAGTCATCCACATTTCGCTGTCGTGAAGCGCCTTAAGTTCGGCATTAAGTTTTTCGCGATAGTCAGGTTGCGAGTTCGAGTCGATAGAGCGTTGAGCCTCGATGCCGTCGCAAACCGACTTATAAAGCTTTTCGAACACCGGCTTTGTAGCGTCGTGGAACGGGCCCATCCAGTCGAGCGCGCCGCGTTGAGCGGTAGTCGAGCAGTTTGCATACATCCAGTCCATACCTTTTGCTGCGAAGAGCGGCATGAGCGATTGGGTAAGTTCTTCGACAGTTTCGTTGAATGCTTCCGAGGGAGTGTGACCGTGTTCGCGGAGAGTCTCATATTGAGCGAGCAAAAGACCTTGGATAGCGCCCATAAGCGTACCGCGTTCGCCGGTAAGGTCGCTGGTTGCTTCGCGTTTGAAAGTTGTTTCGAAAAGATAGCCTGAGCCTACACCGATACCCAAAGCGAGGACGCGGTCGCGAGCCTTGCCTGAAGCGTCTTGATAGATGGCAAACGAAGAGTTAAGACCACGACCTTCGAGGAACATTGTGCGCAACGATGTGCCCGAACCCTTAGGAGCTACCATGATAACGTCGACATCAGCGGGAGGCACAACGCCTGTGCGGTCGCTCCAGTTGATAGCGAAACCGTGCGAGAAGTATAATGCTTTGCCCGGAGTGAGGTATTGTTTGATAGTGGGCCATACGGCGATTTGTGCTGCGTCGGAGAGGAGCAAGCAGATGATAGTACCGCGTTGGCAAGCCTCTTCGATGCTGAAGAGCGTTTCGCCGGGCTTCCAGCCGTCGGCAACAGCCTTTTCGAAAGTCTTGCCGGCACGTTGTCCGACGATTACGTTGAAACCGTTGTCGCGAAGGTTCATCGATTGACCGGGACCTTGTACACCGTAACCGATTACGGCGATTGTCTCGTCTTTCAAGATTTCACGTGCTTTTTCCAAAGGAAATTCTTCGCGGGTCATGACGTTTTCGTCAACGCCGCCAAAATTCATTATTGCCATTTTTGTTTAAAATTTTATGGTTAAAAAAATTGTTTGTTTATCGTTGAGTAAATTTAATTTTTGCTTTACAAATAGGCTCTCCGTCGACCACAATCTCGGCAGGACAGCAGAGCGGGTCGGCGTCGTCGACGGCAACCGTTGCCTTCTGCCCGTAGTAGGCTTCTTTGACAAAGGCGATGTCGAAGCGGCTGATGCGGTGACGTTCGTACCAGTCAATCTGCCACGCGTTGAGCAGAGCGCAGATGTAGCGCACGGTGTTGACGTGGCGATTGAAGTCGATATCAGTGTAGAGAAACGTGTAGTCCATCTGTCGGCGGCTCGCCACCTCGCGCACACGTTCGGGCTGCGCTATGGGGCAACGGCGGTCGGCAATGTTGCTCTTGATGAAGCCCAAAGCGGCAATGTCGCAACTCTGACGGGTCGTTGAGTCGATAACCGACCAAATGGTCCGCGCATAGCCGAGCGTTGTGCCTTCGTCGTCGACAATCTCGAAGTTGCGCTCCGAGAAATGGCGATTGTACGATTCAATCCACGTTCTTACGGTGTAGTTCTCGCCAACGCGAGGGAAGGCGGTCATTTCAACAGCCAAACGCGACAGCACCCAGGCTTGATTGTCGCGGCTGAGACGGCGATAGCCTACGCCCCAGCTGTCGGCGTGCAACGTAGCCACCTCGATAAGGCGGTTGGCAAGCAGCGCAAACGGCATCTCCTGCTCGGCGTTGCATTCACCGGGCGTGAGGTAGTAGGTGCGACTGAACAGGCTGTTGTCTACAGGTTGTTGCATTGTTGTTCGATTCGTTCGCGACGTTTCTCTTGATTTTCGAGATACATGTTGAGCAATTCTTCGTCGGTCTTCGTTACGGCGACGCGACCTGAGCGCACGAATTGCAAGATGCCGTATTTCTTCATGTCGTTGAACAGAGCACTTGTTTCGTCGCTGTGTCCGGTCATTTCGATGACGGTGAACTTACGGTCCATCTCAAGAATTCGCGCATTGTAGCGGCGGATGATTTTCTCGAGTTCTTTCTCGTCGAGGAGCTGTTCGGTAGGCACTTTGTAGAGCGCAATTTCTTGGTAGACGAGTTCGTCGTCGGTGTAGAAGAAAGAGCGCAGCACCTCGATGCGCTTTTCGATTTGCTTGGTCACCTTGGCAATCGTCGGGCGGTCGCTCCACACGGTAATGGTAAACTTGTGGATGCCGGGGATTGACGAAGGCGACACCGAAAGGCTCTCGATGTTGAGACAACGCCGAGTGAAGATAATGGAAATCTGATTCAACAGACCAACACGGTTTTCGGTAAATACCGTGACTGTATATAACTTATTCATCTGAGCGGATTAATTGTAGCGTTCGTTCGAGTTTAACAGAATGTTGTCGATGCTTGCTCCGGCGGGAATCATGGGGAACACCATGTTGTTCGGCTTGATTTGCACGTTCAAGAGATATGCCGTGGGGCTTTCGAGCATACGGCGAATGGCGTCGTCGAGTCCTGCGCGGTCGGTAACGTCTTCGGCGGGTATGCCGTAAGCCTTGCATAGCGTCACATAGTCGGGGTTGACCATCGGCGTCTGGCTGTAGTGCTCGTTGAAGAAGAGTTCCTGCCACTGGCGCACCATACCCAAGAAGTTGTTGTTGAGCAAGATAATCTTGACGGGCACCTTATATTCGAGAATTGTGCCGAGTTCTTGCACAGTCATCTGCAAGCCTCCGTCGCCGACAAACAAGCACACTTGACGGTCGGGCGCACCGATTTTGGCGCCGATAGCAGCCGGAAGTCCGAAGCCCATTGTGCCCAAGCCGCCCGAAGTGACGATGCTGCGCGATTCGGTAAACTTGAAGTAGCGCGACGAGAGCATCTGATTTTGCCCCACGTCGGTAACAAGCACAGCCTTGTTGCCGGAAGCCTCCGACACACGGCGTGCAACCTCGCCCATGTTCAGCATTCCTTCGGTGGGGAACACTTCGTCGCGTACCACCTTCTCATATTCTACGGCGTCGGGGCGCTCAAACGTGGCAAGCCATTCGTCGTGACGTGCCTCGCCGACAAGTTGCGCCAACTCGCCGAGCACTTTCTTTGCGTCGCCGAGTATCGAAACGTGCGAATGAATGTTTTTGTTAAATTCCGACGGGTCGATGTCGATGTGCACGATTTTTGCCTGACGGGCATACGTTTCACAGTCGCCGGTGACGCGGTCGTCGAAGCGCATACCGACGGCGATGAGCACGTCGCAGGCATTCGTAGCGACGTTGGCACCGATGTTGCCGTGCATACCTGCCATACCTTTATATAAACGATGGTCGGAAGGAATGGTCGACAGTCCCAACAGAGTGTTAATCACCGGGATGTCAGCCTTTTCAGCCAAAGCGAGCAGCTCGTTTTCGGCTTGCGAAATCATCACACCGCGACCGGCAATAATCAGCGGACGAGCGGCGGCGTTGATTAAGTCGGCAGCCTCCGACACGGCAAGGCTGCTGATTTCGGGGTCGGGGTCGTAACTGCGTATGTAGTTGCACTTTTCGTAAGCCCAATCGAGTTTGCCGTTTTGTGCATCTTTTGTCACGTCGAGCACCACCGGTCCGGGACGACCGCTGCTGGCGATGTAGAACGCACGCGACACAGCCCAAGGGATGTCTTCGGCGCGGCGCACCTGGTAGTTCCACTTCGTTACCGGCTGGGTAATGCCGATGACGTCGGTTTCTTGGAAGGCATCAGTGCCCAAGCCACGGCTGTCGGTCTGTCCGGAGATGACCACCATCGGAGTGCTGTCCATCAAGGCATCGGTGATGCCGGTAATGGTGTTTGTGGCTCCCGGCCCGGAAGTCACCAAGGCAACGCCGACACGTCCGGTCACGCGGGCATAGCCCTGTGCGGCATGCGTGGCAGCCTGTTCGTGACGCACCAAGATGTGGCGCAACTTATCAGTATAGCCGTAGAGCACATCGTAGACAGGGATTATCGCGCCGCCGGGATATCCGAACACGGTGTCGACACCTTCTTCCAACAAGGATTTTATCAAGGCTTCTGCGCCTGTTATCTTTTCGTCTATCATAGTTTGCTGAGATTAATCAATTATTCTAACGCCACCCTTGTCAGCCGACGATACCATAGCGGCATAGGCGCGCAGGGCTATCGACACCTCGCGATTGCGCTTCGTCGGGGCAAAAGCATCACGTCCGCGGGCAAGCTCGGCGCTACGTCGCTCGGCGAGTTCGTCGTCGCTGAGGCGCACCTCTATGCTTCGGTTTGGTATATCGATTACGATGATATCGCCGTTGCGAATCAGCCCGACATTGCCGCCGGCAGCCGCCTCGGGTGAGATATGACCAATCGACAAGCCGGAAGTACCGCCCGAGAAGCGTCCGTCGGTGATGAGCGCGCACTCTTTGCCGAGGTGACGCGATTTGATGTACGATGTCGGGTAGAGCATTTCTTGCATACCCGGACCACCTTTAGGACCTTCGTGGGTGATTACCACAACGTCGCCCGACACAACCTCGCCGCCGAGAATGCCTTGTACGGCGTCGTCTTGCGACTCGTAGACTTTTGCCGGTCCTTCGAAGTGGAAAATACTTTCGTCGACGCCTGCTGTCTTAACCACACAACCGTCGAGTGCGATGTTGCCGTAAAGCACAGCCAAACCGCCGTCTTTGACGTAGGCATGCTCGAAGTCGCGGATACATCCGCCGGCACGGTCGCTGTCGAGGCTGTCGTAATAGTTTGCCTGGCTGCCGAGCACGATGCTGCGCACGTTGCCCGGAGCGCTCTTCCACAGATGTTCGGCATCGGCGCCGAATGCGCTGCCGCCGATGGCATAACGGTCGATGGCTTCGCCGAGGGTCAGTCCGTCGACGCGACGACATGCGGTGTCGACAAGTCCGTTTTTCGCCAATTCCGACATAATCGACATAATGCCGCCGGCACGGTTGACGTCTTGCACGTGATATTTAGAGTTGGGCGACACTTTGCAGAGCACCGGAGTGCGACGCGACAGTGCATCGATGTCGCTCATCGTGAAGTCGACGCCGGCTTCGTTGGCAACGGCAAGCAGGTGGAGCACGGTGTTGGTGCTGCCACCCATAGCGATGTCGAGCGCCATAGCGTTGAGCATTGCCGAGCGAGTGGCTATGCTTCGCGGAAGAACCGACTCATCGTCGTCGCGGTAGTATGCGTAGCAGTTTTCAACAATTTTTTGTGCCGCACGGCGGAAGAGCTCGCGGCGGTTTTCGTGAGTAGCCACAATAGTTCCGTTGCCGGGCAGAGCAAGTCCGATGGCTTCGTTGAGACAGTTCATCGAGTTGGCTGTAAACATACCCGAGCAGCAGCCGCAACCCGGGCAACCGAGTTGCTCGATTTTTGTCACTGTTTCGTCGTCGACGGTGGTGTCGGCAGAGTCAATCATCACGTCGATAAGGTCGAGCGGACGGCTACCCAAGTGACCGGCTTCCATCGGTCCACCGGAGACGAATATCGTAGGGATGTTCAAGCGCATCGACGCCATAAGCATTCCCGGGGTAATCTTGTCGCAATTGCTGATGCAGACCAGCGCGTCAGCCTTGTGGGCATTGACCATATATTCGACGCTGTCGGCAATCAAGTCGCGCGAGGGCAACGAATAGAGCATACCGTCGTGCCCCATGGCGATACCGTCGTCGATGGCTATTGTGTTAAACTCGGCGGCAAAACAGCCGAGTCGTTCTATCTCTTGTTTGACAAATTGTCCAATCTCGTGCAGATGCGTATGCCCCGGCACAAACTGTGTAAACGAATTGGCAATGGCTATCACCGGCTTGCCCAACTGTTCTTCTTTCATGCCACAGGCTCTCCAAAGGGCTCGGGCGCCTGCCATTCGTCTTCCTTGCGTGCTCTGCGCACTTCGTAATGGTTTACTCATTTTCTATTATCATAAAAAAACCTTTCCGTATTAGTTTGAGGAAAGGTCGTCGGTTTCTAATTTCTGCAAAGCGTTATGGCACAAACTACCGTTCCTCATCTGCTCGCGTTTCCACGACAACTGAAGATAGCACAATACCAATGACGTGTAGATTCACCATAATACTCGCTTCTTGTTTTCGCTTGCAAATTTATCTATTTATATTGTCAATTGCAAATATTTCACGCATAAAATAGACAAAAAACGTCAAAGTGTAACAAATTTCCGTATCACATTGCACAATTTCGACGTAAAAGTGCACCTTCGGCGATAAATCAACAAAAAAACGATAGCCCTCCGGATGTCCGAAAGGCTACACGCTATTGATAGGAAAAATATATTCGTTCAGTTATTATTTCAAAGCGTCCTTCACTGCGTCGTTAGGAACCATTTCTTCTTTGAACACGTATGCGCCGGTCTTCTCAGAGCGTACAGCTTTGATAACTTTGCTATAAGTACGACCTTCACCGGTCTGAAGTGTTGCGACGGTTTTCTTTGCCATATCCTATGATTATTTTATTTCTTTGTGAACAGTTACACGTTTGAGGATGGGGTTGTATTTCTTCAACTCCAAGCGCTCAGTAGTATTCTTGCGGTTCTTTGTTGTGATGTAGCGCGAAGTTCCGGGCATACCGCTATCCTTCATCTCTGTGCATTCGAGGATTACCTGAACTCTATTGCCTTTTGCTTTCTTTGCCATCGTTATTCTGCTGTTTTAATGCTTGTTAAATAACCTTTCTCAGCTGCTTGACGTATTGCTGCGTCAAGACCCAACTTATTGATAGTGCGGAGTCCTGCTGCTGATACTGTAAGACTAATCCAAATCTGTTGCTCTACCCAGAAGAATCTTCTGTTGAACAGATTGGCTTTGAATTTGCGTTTCGTTCTTCTCTTTGAGTGAGAAACGTTATTACCTACGGCCGCTTTTCTGCCTGTAATCTGACAAACTTTTGACATGGCTATATTCGTTTTTTTATTATTTCTATTAATGTCCTCAAAACAGAGTGCAAAGTAAGCAATTTTTTGCAAACTATCCAAATATTTGAATCACTTTCTGCTAAAAAATTTTGATAATTACTTATTTTTAAGAGCGTTCCTTGTTATTTAAGCATTTTGATGAGTTGGATAAGTGCTATTGTCGTCGCGTGATTGATTACTCGGCTGCGATTGCCGGCAAAGTGATACACTTTTGCCTCCACGGCGTCGCCTGCGCGAGTGGCTATCCAGACAGTACCTACTGGCTTCTCCGCGCTGCCTCCCGACGGTCCGGCAATGCCGGACGTCGCTATGGCGCAATCCGTGCCAAGGAGTCGGCATGCGCCGTCGACCATTCCGCGAACTACCTCTTCGCTAACGGCACCGACCCGCGCCAACGTCTCGGCATCGACGCTGAGCACGCCGGTCTTGACCGCGTTGGCATACGAAACCACGCTACCGAGATAGTAGTCGCTGCTACCTGCCACGGCGGTTATCTCATGCGCCACGTTGCCGCCCGTGCAACTTTCGGCGGTCGAGACGGTCAACCCGCGGCTGCGCAACATATCACCGAGGATTTCGGCGGGCATCTTATCTTCGTCGCACACGATGCTCTCGCCGACAATTTCGTGCAACTTCCGTCCTTGCTCGTCGAGCAGCGCCACTACCCTATCGCGGTCGTCACCGATGCCCGTAAGCCGCAGACGTATCATCCCGGGCTTGGGCAGGTAGGCAAGATGAACCTCGGCAGGCATATCGCGCTCGAAGTCGGCTAGTTTGCCGGCAAGAACCGACTCACTGTGGTCGATGACTATGAACGTGCGATGCTCAACGGCAAAACTTACGTCGAAGCGCTCGCGCAACTGCGGGAAGACCTCCGTGCGAAACATTTCCTCGGTTTCGAAAGGCACGCCCGGCATCGACACAAGCACCTTGCCCTGACGCTCAAACCACATCAACGGCGCCGTACCCACGCGATTTTGTATGACGCGACACGACGATGGCACGTAAGATTGCGCCGCCGTTAGCGGATTTATCTTCAACCCGCGCTTCGCCACCACCTCAAGCACATTCGCCTCGACCGACTTGTCGTAGACGAGCGTTCCGCCGAAATAGTCGCAGAGGGTTGGCTTGGTGATGTCGTCTTTCGTCGGACCGAGTCCGCCGGTGGTCAGCACGACGTCGGTTTCCGACATTGCGGCATCGATGGCACGACGAATCTCTTCGCCATCGTCGGCAACAACGCGCACACTACGCACGCGCCAGCCGTAGGGATTTATCATTTGGGCTATCATACCCGAATTGGTGTCGACAACCTGCCCGATGAGCAGCTCGTCGCCTATTGCAATAATCGATACATCCATAATAACAGTACTTTATGCACAAACCGAACGATGGCAATCGGTCGACTACCACCGTTTCGCAGTGCAAAGTTCGCAATAATTTTTATTGTATCAAAAAAATTTTTCCCAAGGATTTTGTTTGGTATGATTAACAAAATCGCAAATTTTCGATTTCTGTTTGGTATGATTAATAAAATCCCGAATTTTCAGTTTTTGTTTGGTACGATTAATAAAAAACATTATCTTTGCTTCATGAAGATAATTGCACGACATAATTACATCGACCACATACTAAAGTTTATCGGCAAGGGGATGATTATCGCACTCACAGGGCAACGCCGTGTGGGCAAAAGCTATATCATCCGTCAACTCGTAGACGAAATCGAGGCACACCATCCCGACGCAAACATTATTTATATCAACAAAGAAAAGACAAAATTTGCCGACATACGAAATGCCGACGACCTCACTACCTATATTAATAGCAAACTTATAGACGGCGGCGAAAACTATCTGCTAATTGATGAAGTGCAAGACATCGACGGTTTTGAGGTTGTGCTCCGAAGTCTTAATGCCGACGAAGAATGCAATATCGTCGTCACCGGAAGCAATGCCAAGATGCTTTCGTCAGAGCTGTCTACATATTTGGGCGGAAGATACATAGAGATACACATTCAAAGTTTGTCGTATCGCGAGTTCCTGACGTTCCACAATCTTGACGATACCGACGAGAGTCTTCTAAAATATCTCGAGTACGGAGGACTTCCCCACCTTTACCGCCTCGGACTCGAGAACGACGATATGGTATGGGAATACATACAAAACATTTATAACACAATCGTTCTCAAAGATGTGGTAAAACGTGAGGGTTTGCGCAATGTCACACTTTTTGAAAACCTTATGTCGTACGTCAGCGACAACATCGGGCAACTCGTATCGGCGACTTCCTTGTCGAAATATCTTAAGTCGCAGCGCGTCGAACTCACTCCTCTTTCAGCCATCAACTACCTCAAGTCGGCTTCGAATGCTTATATCATCAACAAAGTGCCGAGATATGACATACACGGCAAGAAGTTGCTGGAAACTATTGACAAATATTATTTTGAAGATTTGGGATTGCGCAACTTGCTGGCAGGAAAGAATCGCAGTGTTGACATTGAGAAAGTTATAGAAAATTCGGTCTATTTACACCTGAAAAATTTAGGATACAAGATTTATGTCGGCACGCTTCCGTGTGGCGAAATAGATTTTGTGGCAGAAAAGAACAGCTCCACAATCTATCTGCAAGTGGCGTATCTGATTTCCGACAAGAGTACGATTGATAGAGAATTTGGCAATCTGCTTCAAATTCAAGACAATTACCCGAAATATGTGGTATCGCTAAATCCGATGATTAAGCCACAAGACTACAAAGGCATAAACCACCTGACTTTACGACAATTCCTGACAAGCGACGATTTTTAGCCCACACCGATAAGGAGAGTCGGCAAACATCGCATAAAAGAATAGCCGTTAGTAAAAAGGAATTTACAGAACAAGACACGACAAACTACTATCTATTTTCTAGTTATTATATCCACAAAGGTTGAGAATCCCAATCATCCGTAAATCCCATTGCTGCAATATCAACAGAAGGATAGGTTGAAATCAATGTCTTCAGTTTTGTCTTGAACTTATCACTGCGGTCAAGTGATTCAAGCCAATAGGCAATGCAACATGTAATAGCATATAGCTTGTTACCATCGACACCGCCTGTATCAATCCACGCACCACGCAACGGAACACTCAATTGAGGAGCATTTGTCAAACGGCGATTCCAAATTCGTGAATGGTGGGCACAACAGTTTCGTAGGACAGTAAGGCTACGCATCCAACTTTCCAAAACCTCATGTTGAGGAAGATTAAATTGTCGCGCTATGCGTTTCTTTGTTTTGGTGTCATTCGAGTTATAGTATAATTTAGACAACGTACCAAATGATGCCAGTTCCAGAGTTTTCCATGAAGGAGGGAAAACAGGTTTATCGTATTTTCGTCTATGTTCCCTAATAAAATCCTCCTTACTACGTTGCAATTCCCTATCAATGGCATTCATATTTTCTATAAACTTGTGCTCATCTTCAGCCAAACTTATATCATAAAACCAAAAAGCACCATGCCGCATAGAAAACTCGTGATTAACTTTTGTACGAAGTGCAATCTCAATATCTTGAATTGCTTCAAACATAAGTACTCGCAATTGTGTATCGAAATTGTATAAAATCATTGCGTCCTCAAACCGACTATTAGGCTTGAACGTATGAAGGACTTTATCTTCTTCCATAGGTCGCAAATATTGAACAAACCTGAAGTAACTAACCTCACTAAGGAATTTAGCTGCGTATACTTCATCATCAAATCGCAACCCTCTGGCTTTTAGAAGTTCTATTTGGTTTGCTATTGATAGCGGTTGCTTGGTATATTGTCTAATCATAGTCACATAAAGCAAAAGACCCGCCCTGGTTCGCTGATCTAACGAGAAGCGTGGCGGATTCTATTACTGCAAAAGTAAGTATATTTTATCAATCAATCAAATTTTTCAATCAAAAAAAAGCAATTTTACTTCGATTATTTCAAAAAAATTCATAAAACGAGCCGCCGCCCTCTTACCTCTCACCTCTTACCTCTTACCTCTTACCTCTTACCTCTTACACTTCCACGCGGGCGAAGGGCGCGATGTCGAGGTCGCAGAATTGACCGTCGTTATACTTAAACCAGCCGGCGATGGCTACCATTGCGGCATTGTCGGTCGTAAACACGCGCTTGGGGATGAACGCACGAAGTCCGCGTGCGGCGCAAAAGTCAGCCACGGCAGCTCGCACTCCGCTGTTCGCCGACACGCCGCCGCCAATGGCGAGTTGCCGGATTTCGGGATGTGCGTCGACGGCTTTCGCCAACTTGTCGAGAAGGATGTCGATGATGGTCTTCTGCAACGAAGCGGCAAGGTCGGCTTTGTTCTTTTCGATAAAATCAGGGTCGACGGCGATAGCGTCGCGAAGGGTGTAGAGAAATGACGTTTTCAGCCCGCTGAAGCTGTAGTCAAGCCCCGGGATATGCGGTTTGCTGAAACGGAATCGCAACGGGTCGCCTTCGGCGGCAAGTCGGTCGATGTGCGGTCCACCGGGATAAGGCAAGCCCATCACCTTGGCGCACTTGTCGAAAGCCTCACCGGCTGCGTCGTCGATGGTTTGCCCGAGGATGCGCATGCGGTTGTAGTCGTCAACGATGATTATCTGCGAATTGCCGCCCGAAACGAGCAGGCACATATAGGGAAATTCCGGCACTTCGGTCGACTCGTCTTCTTTGATGAAGTGCGCCAGCACATGACCGTGGAGGTGGTTGACGCAGACCAACGGAATGCCCAGCGCCGTAGCAAAGCCTTTGGCAAACTGCGTGCCGACGAGCAACGAGCCGATAAGCCCCGGACCGGCGGTGAAGGCGATTGCGCTGATGTCGGTTTTGCTGATTCCGGCGCGGTTGATGGCTTCCGAAACCACCGGAACAATGTTTTGCTGATGTGCACGCGACGCCAACTCGGGCACCACGCCGCCATACGCCTCATGGACGCTCTGGCTCGCTATGACGTTCGATAGAAGTACACCGTCGCGGATGACGGCAGCCGAAGTGTCGTCGCACGACGACTCTATTCCTAAAATTATACTCATTTCTTAACCTTTTTGCGGCTGCAAAGTTACTACAAAACAACGAAAACAAAAAGAGAGACTGCCTAAACTTGTCAGGCAGCCTCTCCTTAGAGGTTATTTGCGAAGAAGATTGATTACTTCATCACTTTAACAACAGTGTTGTCGTTGAATTTGACCATGTAGATGCCCTTAGCAAGGTCGGCAGCCGGGATGAATGCATTGCCACCCTTAACTTGAGCGTTAGCAACTTTTTGACCTGCTACGTTGTAAACTTCAACAGCAGTTGCCTTGTTAGCGCGAACTACGAAGTTGCCGTTAACAACCGATACGCGGTTAGAGTTATTCTTCATAGCAGCAACACCGCTTTGACGACGTTGAGCAATGTAGAATGTCTGAGTCTTGAGACCCGGAGCAGAAACGTTGCAAACTGCAAGACGTTCGTCTACACCGTCAGGAAGTGCATCGAGTGTGAATTCTACAGGTTGGAGACCTGTTGCTGAGTCGTATTCGCCTGCGCTTACAGTGAACCAATCGTCAAGACCTTCGCCTTCGTATTGAAGATAGGCTGCATCGTAGAAAGAATCAAGAGAGAACGTAGCTGTACCACCTGCTTCATCGATGTAGTCGTATTCCTTAGTATCAGCAACCAACCAAGGATAGCTTACGTCGAACGTCATACCGCAAGAGCCGATGTTGTAGCGGATACCGTCTTTGAATGTTGCACCCACACCATTGATTTGAGAAACTGCGAACGAGCCATCCGGTTCGAAACCGAGAGCGTATGTGTTGTAGTAATTGTAGAGACTGTTTATGCCTTGGTTCATAAAATTGACAGTATAGAACTCAAGGTTTCCGTCAAATCGAAGAACGACCAATGTCGGACCATCGATAGTCAAAGCAACTTGTTGTTGGATAGCACCGATTTGTTCGTAGAAGCCGCAAGTAACACTGTATTGACCGGTACCATCTTCAAAGTCGCCTAACAAAACGCTTGAAGCAAGGTTCGTTTCGCCGGAACCGATTTTCTCCAATTTACCGCCTACGAGTTTGTAAACGTCAACGTAGATAGGAGTAGCAGCCGCAGCCTCATCGGTAGTAGCAACAAGATTCAAGTACACGCCATTGAGAGCGAATGCTTCTTCCGGAGCAGGAATATAGGATGCAATACCTTCGAATTTTACGTCTTCGCTTGCGTCATCAAGGAAACTTTTCAAAATTGAAATACCTTCCTCTGTGTTACCCAGATTAGTGAAATATGTAACTTTTTCGATTTCATACATATCGAAGTTAGTAGCTTCGAAGTAGGTCGGTGTACCATTGTTATAGTCTTCTTGCGAGAGATAAGCGAACGGATACAAACCGGCAAGTGTAGGACTATAAACCGTACTTACTGACGCCTCCCAGCCGTTAGCACGATAAGTTGCTGTTGAGTTACCTACTGTAGATGTAAGGATAGGCATATCGTAGAAGCCAATCTCATAGTCTTGAGTAAGGTTGCGAGAGAATACCGATTCGGTAGGATTGTCGTCATCGTCAAAGTTGTAGCCCCACTCTGCTTCGTCGCAGAAGAGTGAAGTATTTTCGAATTTATACGATTTGAACGGCTCAGCCATACGACGTTTCGGGAACCAATTTGTCACACTGGAATCGGTAGCATAACCCCAACCTAACCAGTTGTAAGGCACTTCGTAAGAAGCATCTGCGGGAATTTCGCCTATGTTAACGTAGTCGACAGCAACACCCGAACCTTGGTAACCTGCGTTGCGGAATGCGATTTGGATTGTTTTGCCTACATAAGCAGAGAGGTCAACAGTGAAACCTGCCCAAGGCCAATCCATAAGGTTATCGAAGAGCTCGTCATCAGTAGCATCAGCATAATTTTTTACAACATCAGCATCGTATACGTTCCATACTGAAGTCCAATTTTGACCGTCTTCAGAAACGAGAACCTCGATGTTGTTGTTTTTCTTATCGAATGCATAAGTTTCTTCGTTGATGAGCAACCAACCTGCAGAGTATTGGAGCAAGAAACCGAGACGGTCACCTTCGCCGATTGTTACAGCCGGAAGAACCATCCATTCGTCGTAAGCATATTCAGTGTAGCCGGTCCAATTGCCTTCGCCATCAAATTGAAGGACAATAGGAGTCGACATAGAAGCAAAATAATCGCCTTCGATTGCGTAATTGTAGAAATAATCATCTGTTGATACTTGCCATTGAGCACTAGGTGCATCCTCGTAAGTAAACTCGGTAGATTTGTGTTCAGCAGTCCAACCTTCCGGCAACCAGCCTGCAGTTTCGCCGTCCCATCCTTCAAAGTTTTCGCTGAAAGCGGCAGAAGCCTTGATAAGATTGCGCGGTGCTTTTGTGTTGAGGGTTTTGCCCAATTTGTTGTTCTTGGCAACCTTAACGATTTGACCGTTGGTAGTGCGCAAAATTTTGCATTTTGCAGTTTCTCCAACCAAAGTAGCGGCAGCGCGGTTCAGATTTCTCTTTGCCATTTCCACTTTTGTTAAAGCGAGATCCTTTTTCGTCTCCATCTTGGCAACCTCTACCATGTTGTTAGGCAGGGCGCGTGTTTGCTTTTGGAACTTTGTAACGCCGGCAGTTACAACGCCTGCGCCAAGTACCACAGCAGCACTAACAAGTAAAAATTTTTTCATAAGAATAAGTTTTAATTAAATCTATAAATATTAGTGTAATAGATATACTTGCATTAAAGAGAACATATTTCTCCCAATTCTCGGCAAATTTACATATAAAAATTATATCTGCAAACAAATTATAAACAAAAAGCAAAAAATCATTACAAATTCATACACAAAAGCGCCATTTGTGCTGATTTTTTGTAAAAAACACGCCATCCGGCCGCGTGAAGCGTCCGGATGGATATGTGTTGCAATTTGTTTTGCTTATTTGATGTCAGCAGTGAATGAGTTGCCATTGGCGTCGAACACAATGCTTGTCGTGCAGATGTGTGAGTTTGATGCCAAAGTATAATTTGCCGAAAGAGCATTTACGAACGCAGCAAAAGCAGGCTCGGAATCGAGCAAGGTTACTGCCGTTGCAGCGTTACGATAATCGGCATTCTTGGGGTCGGCGGCAGCGGCTTTGACAGCATCGAGATCGAATGCGAGTTGCATACTATCGTTGCCACTCACCGTTGTGTTGTAGTAAATGACAGCATTAACCGACTTACTTCCTTTCTTGAATGTAAAGGTCATTGCAATCAGTCCGTCGGCTTTTATGCTATATGTAAGACTATTCAACTTACCATAAATCTTGGTGAAAGCATCATTCAACGCTGTTAAATCCTCAGCAAGAGCACCGGTAAATGAGTCGGTACCAATCTTCCAAGACAAGTTGGTGAGCAAAGCAAATTCAGTAACAGGGTCGGAAGTGAATCGACCTGTTTCGCCTTCGTCGGTGCAAACAAGTGTACCATCTTCAGCCACGTCGAAATTCTGAACGCTAATCTTACCGTCGATGCCCTTGAACGGGGTGATGAAGTGGAGTTTGCCGTCGTAAGTCAAGATGTACGACTTGTAGAGGGTTTCGCTCACAGCGTCACCACCTTCCGGAACAAACGACATAACGCCGCTCGTCATATCTTGAACGGTATAGCGTTTGGTAGCCGTTTCAAGCCAGATAGTCTTAACTTTCGAGTTGAAGTATTTAGCTTTGTTAGCCTCCAGTTGTGCGAAATAGTCTTCCCACGCGAGGTCGGCAGGCAACTTGCGGAGATAGATGCTGATGCCATACTTTTTGCCTTTCAAGAAAATTTGGTCGGCGGTAGCCTCGTGCACAACGAACTCGTAGTCGCCTTCGTGACCGAAGCCGGTTTCATCGTCTTCGGCGGTCGACGGGATGTCGTTGGGGTCGGCAAAGATGTGGAAAAGGTTGTTGTAGGTGTTGAAAGTAAGCACGGGACCGTTGTCGGCAATCATTTCGTAAAGGCTTGTCTCTTCAGCATATTTGTTTGCCGAAGAGAATTCGTTTTTGGCAGCGAACTTCACCGAGCCATTTTTGTCGAACTTACAGAGCAAGTTATAACCCTGCTCATCACCGTTGGCGAAATAGAGCATCTCCCAGCCGTTATCGGCGCTGCAGAGTGCTTCGGTATATTCTGACGTAGCCTGCTCGATACGCTCAGCCGCCGATTGGTCGAAGAGGTCGTCTACTTCGTTCTTACACGAAGGGAGCACGGCGAGGCTCGCGGCAACGGTTGCTACAAAAAATATCTTGTTATTCATTGCTATTCCTTATTTATTTGATGTTGTAAATCTCTTGGAGCAATTGCTCTGTAAACTCGGTATTGACGTTCTTTTGACGCTTCTGAACTTCGGCACGGAGTGCATCGAGGTCGGCATTCCAAGCGGTCTTGAACCAGTTGCGGCAAATGTTGACTTTCTGATTGAGGATATTGACGCCGTCGACGCCGTCTTTGTCAGCAACCGGATAGACGATAATGGGCTTGCCGCTGCTGTCGCGCTTGTTCTTGAGAGTGTACGACTTTGTGCCGTCTTCGTTGACAGTTACGTTAAGGTCGCTATCGTCGATTGCACGGTTGTCGTAAGCGTCGATAGGCAACGTAAGTTTGCGATTTTCGTCGCTCACTTCGTTGTTTTCGTAATAGAACCAGCACGAATAAATCGGGTAAAGAGCGTCGGGGTCTTCAACTTCCCAGCCGCGTTGCGCCAATTCGTAGAGGCGTGCGAGTTGCTCGTCAGTCTTAACGATGTAGTTGGCGATGGTCTCGGCGAAGTCTTCGCGAGTTTCGCTACTGCCGTAGGGCGAGAAGAATCCGAGCGAAGCGACAACGCCTTCGTTGCGGTCTTGCCAGTTGCTCGAGTCGTAGTGACCGGTGCTGAGCAGGTTGAACTCTGTAGGATAGCTCTTCGTCTGGTGAAGGATGTGCGAGAACTCGTGGTGCATTGTTTTGAAATACATCTCGTTCAAATCGTCCATATTCTCCAAGTTCATATCGTTAACGCGGAAGAGCGTAACCTTGATACCGCCTTCAGCCAGACCGAGAATCATCGTACCGCTGGTGGGGTTGAACGCCGGCGAACCGATAAGGTGGATGATACGCGGACCATATTGTTTCAAGAACTCCGGGTCGACGATGTCGTTGTAGGGCTCGAACCAGAGATACTTGACGAGCACGGCGAGGCGCTCCGAGTTTTCGAGCGTAGAAGGCACGAGGTTGTAGTTCATATCGGCGCCTACGTCTTCCATCTTGTAGCGGAACTCAAGGTTGTACGGGTCGAGGTAGTTTTGCTTCAACCACGTATCGAACTGATAAGTGTACGAGTCCTTGTCGATTTCTTCCGGCACGTCGGGAAAGATTGTCGGACCGAGTTCGTCTTCGGAGCAGGAAGCCAACGAGAGGCATGCCACTGCCGAAACTGCAAATATTTTAAAGAATTTATTAGCCTTCATAATTAATCAACTTTTTTGAAATAACCTTTAGCAACAACTGCATCATCAGAGTTCGACGGGGTGGTCAAACGCTCGTTAGGTTCCATACCGGCAGCGAGCACTTCGGCAGGGATTTGGATAGCCTTGCGGAGGTCGAGCATTGTGAGATTTTCGACGCGGTCGGTACCGATAACGTGAGTAATCTCCAAGCCGTAACGCTTGATGTCGAACCAACGCATACCGTTGTGGATAGTTTCGATGCGGCGGAAGTGGAGCACGCATTGCAGATAAGGCTCGATTGCGGAATTCACTGAATAACCGCTACCGGGATAGACCTCATCGATGTGGAGGGGCTTAACGATGCCGAAGCCGTCTTTGTCGGTTGCGTAGAATGCCTCAATACACTCGCGAGTGAGAGGAATCGTACGGTCGTCGGTCGACGAGTTTTTCTTGTGAGCTTCGTCCCAAACGGTAAGGTCGGCAAGGCAACCCTCGATGTCGTTGAGGTAGAGTTTAGCTTCGGCACGGCAGAGAAGAGTTTCTTCGCCGGTAAATTCGGAGCGAACGATGTGAGTGTAGCCGATGCCGGCAACTTTGTCGGTATATTCGAAAAACTCAGCGACAGCCGCTCCGAAATATGTGCCGTATTCTTGTTTGCCGTTGACGAACGACATGGCAAGGAAGCACGGGTTGAGCGAGAAAGACTCTTTGGTAGCTGTCGACGAGTAGCGGCAGTTTTCCCATGTCGGGCCGGGGCCTTGGATGGTTGCGCGCTTAGCCTCGCGGTTGCAAGCGTAACGGAGACCGCCGTAGAAGTGGCGCCAAGCCTGCGAATAGGTCGGGATGAGCATCAAGTTGCGTTGTTGAGTCATATCGGTGAAGTAACGGCCGAAGTCGGAGAGGTAGTAGAGGTTGGTCTGCGCCCAAATCTCTGACATATAACCTGAGGGGTCCATACCGGGACCGCCGAACACTTGGTCGGCATGCTCAACGCATTTTTCGTACTGACGAGTAAACAAGTAGAAGCGAGCGGCGAAAGCGTGCGCTGCAGCCTTGTTGAAGTGATATTTGGGCACTTCGTAGCTACCGTCATTGATTAAGGGAAGTCCTTCTGTAAGGTCTTTCTCTATATTTGCGTAGAGGTCGGCGAGGTTGCCGCGGTCGTAGTGAACGAGCACGGTAGTCTCGGGTTCGGTAACGTAAGGCACGCCTTGATATTGTTTGCTGAGTTCGGGACCGCGATACGGCATACAGAAGACGTTAGCGAGCACGAAGTAGTGGAAAGCGCGGCTCACGAGGGCTTCGCCTTTGACAGCCGCCACTTCGTCGCCACGACCTTCCTCTTCGAGTTTTTCGACGCCTTCGAGCACGGCGTTACAAGTAGCGATTGCGTGGTAGCAACCTTCCCAGATTCCCGACGGAGAGTCGGAACCGGTGTCGCTGACAACGGGCTCCCAAGCGAAAGCCTCATCGTCTTGGCGGCCGTATGCCGGAAGGTTGTAACGTACGCCGGACGACGATGTTGAGTTGTTGTCAATCATATTGTCGGTCATCAGTTCGGTAAGGATACCGTAGTTGGTTTCGGTATATCCGCTAACCATAAGCAAGCGGAGCTTCTCCGGCGAGTTGAGTTCGACGCGGGTATCGGGCACCTTGTCGAGGAAATCGCTACAAGAGCCCAGACCAATCGATGCCAATGCCGCTATAATTGCTATATATTTAAGTTTCATAATTTATCTGCGTTTAAACTATTAAAGACCTAATCTCAAAGTGAAAGTAAACTGCTTAGGCATCGGTGTAGCCACACCACCCGAGTTGAAGAATTCGGGGTCTTGACCGTTGAGTTTCTTGTCGGCATAGAGCAAGCAAAGGTTTGTTGCTTGCACCTTGATAGAAGCGCTCTTGAAGCGAATCTTATCGAGGAACGACTTAGGCACGTCGTAGGTCAACGAAACCTCTTTGAGGCGGATAAAGCCACCGTCGGCGATACGCGCTGTCGAGTAGTTGTAAGCGTTGTAAGCGTAGCCGAGGGTGTAGTCGTTGTAGGCTTGACGGCGAGAAGCGATTGCCGGGATGTCGGTGATAAGTTCGTCGCCGGGCTTAATCCAACGGTTTTTGAATTCTTTAGGCATAGCCGAAAGGTCGCTGTACGACGATGAGAACACCGGGTCGAGGCGAATCTTGTTGCCGAACGAATATGTCATAAAGATGTTTGCTTTCCAGTTTTTCCAACGGAAGGTGTTACCGAAACCGCCGGTGTAGACGGGATCGACGGGACCTTCATACTTGAGGAAGTCGAGGTTTTCGAAGTCTTGGAAGTTGATATCGGTAGTGGTCACTTCGCCCTTTTCGTTGATGATTTGGGGAATACCTTCGTCGTTAAGACCTACGAAGGGGATTGAGAAGATGGCACGTACGGGATAGCCTTCCAAGGGGAAACCTGTACCTTGTACAAGGTCGATAACGCGGCTGCGCGATTCGAGGTCGGTAATTTCGTTCTTGGCGTACGAGAATGTAAGGTCGGTGCCCCAGGAGAAATCTTTGGTTTCGATGTTGCGAGTCGACACGGTAAATTCGACACCGTGCGAAGCCATCGAAGCCACGTTGGCATACTTGCTGGTCACACCGCCGACGCCTTCGGTATAGATACGTCCGATAAGGTCGTAGTTGTTACGCGTATACCAGTCGAACACGAAGTTGATGCGGTTGTCGACGAAGCCGAGGTCGACACCGAGGTCGAACTCATGCTTTTTCTCGTAGGTAAGTTCGCTGTTAGCCAATTCGCTCAAGTAGAGGCCGAGTTCGTTGGCATCGGCAATGGGTCGCCAAGGCTTTGTTGAGTTGTAGATAGCCAAAGCGTTCGACACGTAGCTCGGTCCGCTCTCACCGGTAAGTGAGTAAGAAGCACGGAGTTTTGCGTGCGAAACCACGGGATTTTCAAACCACGACTCTTCGCTGGCGTTCCATGCACCGGATACGTTCCAAGTAGGCAACCAACGCGACTGTTTTGAGCGACCGAGTTTGTTAGAGCCTTCGTAGCGGATTGTACCGTTGATGATATATTTGTTGCGAAGAGCGTAGTTGGCTGTTGCAAAGAATGCGGCGTTGCGGCGATAAGTCCATGCATCGCTGTAGTATGAGCCGTTTTCTTCGACCATCTGCTTGAACAGATGCCAATCGACGAAGGGGATGTTGCCGTTTTCGTAGCAGATACCCCAAGCGGTATAAGCCTCGGCGTGGCGGTCAATCGAGCCGATTTCCGCACCGGCGAGGACATTCATCACGTGGATGTCTTTGAAATCCTTAACATATTGAACGGTACCGCGGAAGTCGAATTGCGACAACGAGTAAACGTCGTGATAGAGGATACCGCCCTTGGGAAGTACCGAGATAGGCAACGAGTTGGGGTCGTCAGGGTCGGTATAGAGGTACGGGTTGCTTGCGCGGATGGTAGCATTTTCGGGGTCGATACCTGCGCGGTATGCGTTAGCCTGGTTGCTTTCGTCTTTTACGTAGTGGTTTTGCGTCGACGAGTTGTAGCGGAATGCGCCGATGGCGTTGAACTCGAGTCCGCGAATCGGGCGCCAGTTGATTTCGCCCTGGAACTTAAGGTCGACGATGTTAAGGTCGATATAGTTGTTTTCGAGTTCGTCGAAGATGTTAAACGGCGCATAGTTACGAGTAAGCGTAGCGTTCGGGTCTGTAGTACGCGACGTGTTGAGGGCGTAGCTGTAGGGGTTGATATCGAAACCGCGCTTAACCTCACCGCTGACGACGTCGACGTCTTGGCTCAACGTGCCTGGCGCTTTCTGCTTACGATAGCTGTCGCTGGTAAGGATCTTGACGCGCAAGGTCTTCGACAGGTCGTAGGATGCGTTGGCATTGAACGTGTAGCGTTGCACCTCGCTCTGCTTCGACCATCCCGGGTCTTGCATTACGGAGAGCGACGTATAGAATTTACCTTTGTCGGTACCGCCGCTGATGCTGATGGCGTGGTTCTGCTGCAAAGCGTTGGAGAAGAGCAGGTCGAACCAGTCGGTGTTGCGGAACTCAGCCTCGCGCAGGTATGCGTTCTTCGCAGCATCGGTGTTGGCGAGTCCGAACTTGCCGGAAGTTGAGTTGTACTGGTCGATGAGTTTATACATCGTACCGTAGATACCCGAACTTGAAGAGTTGGCGATTGAGGCGAACTCCAACCAACCTTTTTGCTCCATTTCTTTGTAGATACCCATCTGCTCTTGCGAGTTACAGATGTTGAAGTTGCTGTAGTTGGGTTTGAGACGAGTTGTAAACTCACCGGTATAGTTGATGCTTGTCGAGCCCGCCTTACCTTGCTTGGTTGTAACGACGATGACACCAGCCATCGCGCGCGCACCATATATAGAGGTAGCCGAACCGTCCTTAAGAATTTGGAAGCTCTCGATGTCGTCGGCATTCAATCCGGCAATTGCCGAAGAAATCAGCGTAACGGCGTCGCCCGACGAAAGTTCGTCGGCAGACACTTCCACATTGTCTTCGAGAATCACACCATCGACAACCCACAGCGGCTTCGACGTACCATAGATTGACGTTGCACCGCGCACGCGAATCTTCGGCGCCGTACCGAACGTACCCGACACGTTTTGCACCGACACGCCGGCTGCCTTACCCTCGAGCGAACGGCTGATGTCAGCCACACCGTCGAGCTTTGCCTCCGAAGCGTTAATCTGGGTGGTTGCACCGGTAAACATACGTTTGTCCATCTTCTGCATACCGGTCACAACGACCTCTTGCAGCTGTTGCGAACTACTCTCGAGAGAAATCTTCATGTTAGCACTCGCCTTTACTTCTTTTGTCGTCATTCCGACATAAGAAACAATAAGAACGGATTTTGATGAGGGGACTGAAAGGGAAAACTTACCGTCGAGGTCGGTTGCAGTACCTATCGCGGGACTCCCCTTAACTTTGATGGTCGCGCCGATTACCGGCTCGCCATCATCGGCTTGTACGACTACTCCGCTTACCTTCATCTGTGCATTAGCAGGAATCGCGAGAATAGCCATAGCCAACAGAATGACAAAATTCTTAAGTCTCATAAATACTTTAAATCTGTTTATATATCACTTATTTTATTTTCTTTTTTCGCTCTAACAGCGTCGAATCGCTCCGACTCGGTAATTAGTATCAAAATTAGCCCCTTGATTCTGTTAAATTTTTCCCAAATTTTAAGAATCAAGAGCCAAAATACACATTTTAGGATATTAACTAACTTCTATTCGTACCCTTAAAATCTATATCTTTTGATAAATTATTACCGTTCTGTTATCACTTTGCTAAGTTACTCATAATTTTTCATAGCACAAAATTAATAAATTGAAAAATTAAGTAACCAAAAGTTAGCCGTCACAGTCGGAGCTATTCCTCTGCCGAGCGGCTGAACGGCAAGCGCCATCTATCTATTTTTCAGCGCAATACAATCCGCGACGGCAACAAGCGCCATCGGCGAGTCGTCGATGAGTATTTTGCCGAAACGCCAACCTAACGATGACGAACTTTTTCTAAAAAACGTCAAAAGTTATCACCTTTAAAAGTTTTTCACACGCGAATCGCTTCAGAATTCCACGCCGAACCCCGATTTTTGCTAAAATTACAAAAATCGATGCAAGTTTATGCTTACAATTTATAACTGTTAAATTTAACACTTACCCCACACTACCAACAAAAAAGACGGGCTGCAGCACCGCCGCAGCCCGTGTATAGAATCGAAGTTATTGGTAATGCCATATTCGTTCTTTATAGTTCGTACAAATCGTCCAGTTGTATTTCAGATTGAACGTCACCCCAATATTCATTCCGAGTTAGACCATCAGTGGTGACCATGACGGAATGAATGGCTTTCTTTGTGCCTGTAACAGACCGGAATACATTTCGTTTGCGAGTAAGTTCACTTGCATAATCGGAAGTGATTGTGTATGAATCCTTCGAGAATTTCATTTCGCATATATCAATTATTCCATCGCTACGGTCTATAAGCAGGTCTATCTGAACTCCCGGTCTACCGATGTTTTCATCCGGCAAGCAACGCCATGCATATTCGTTTGTGAGAATTCCACTAATGCCAAGTTTCTTCTTAATCTGGTCAACATGCCATAGGCAAGTGCGCTCAAATGCTAAACCACACCATGTGTTATACTTCGGTGTTCCCAACAATGACCGCCAATAGTTTGAGCCTTGACGTACTCCGTCGATGTATTCGTAATAGAATAATGTGTAATGGTCTATGAGCTGGAAGATGTCCGATTTTGTTCTGTACCCCATCATGGTGTAACTACGAATAAAGCCACACCACTCCAAATCTTTCAGAATGTCAGAAAATGCTCCATTGTCTTCAAATTTTCCGGCAGTTAACAACTCTTGTCGTGTCATGCCCATCTTTTTCTTTGCCAATAACTCAATAACGCGAACGTATTGTTGCGGCTTTTTAAACAAAGAAGCATATAGCATCTCAAACTCGTCATGCAGCTCTCCGTTAGGTGAAAAAATCAGTCTATCTATCTCGGCTGTTATGCTTGTTCCTTTCTGCAACAAGCTCCAATAATACGGAACACCGCCAAATATCATATAGGCTTCCAGTATCTGCTTGCGATTCAAAGCAAGACCTCTTGACTGAGCTAACTTCTCGCATAATCCCAGTGGTAAAGGATTGAGGAATATTCGGTGATTCAAGCGATTGTGCAATCCACCCTTATTTTTTATGATTTTCTTGACCATCCATGAAGTACTGCTTCCGCATACCACAAAAACAATATCTTTTCGTGCAGATGCCCATCCGTTCCAAAATGATTCCAACTCTGATAAAAAACCGGAACGTGGAGCATCCATCCATGGAAGCTCGTCAAGGAAAACAACCTTTTTGCCTTCAGGCAGACTCATAATAAATCGTTTGAGTTCACTGAAAGCATCGCCCCAATTAGTTAGTTCCGGAGTATCTTTCTGCCCATGTTCTTTGAGTGCACGACGGAAACGTGCCAACTGTTTTCTTGCAGTTTGATTTGCAGCACCGGTAAATTGGAAGTCGAATCTGTTCTCAAAGGTTTCTCTGATAAGAAAAGTCTTACCGACACGACGTCTTCCATATACGGCAACGAATTGCGAGTACTCTTCGTAGAGAGTGTTTTGTAGTATCTGTTTTTCTTTATATCGACCTATGAGCATAACAATTATTTTAAATGATGCCACAAAGATGGCAATATTTTGTGAGAAAACAAGCGGAAAGTGGCAAAAATATGCTGTTTCCGCTGATTTATTAACGAAATAATCGAATTTAGGGTGCTATTTTATGGACTATTTAACCCGGCTTTCGCCCTCTTGGGGTGGTATTTTGATGTCGTTCAGGCGGGTTGGAGTTGCCGAATCCTGCTGTGTACTTCAAATTATTGTTTTCTTAACATGCATTATAGCCAAAAAGCGCGACTACAAGAGCCGCGCTTTTTAGCTATAAGGTGTTCGTATTAACCTGTATTATTCATACTGTTCCGTCACGAAAGGGCTAAATGGCAATGCATTAGCGTGAGC
>JBJEDO010000122.1:0-41784 GCA_051872155.1 Candidatus Limisoma sp. | reverse complement strand
GGCAAAAAATCGCCAAGCCACTTAAATATTACGTGGAATAATAGCTGAATTATGGTTTAAAGAGGAAGAACGAGCATTGCGCTAAGGCGTTGTCAGTTAGTTCTTGCAGTAGGAAAAGTGTGAATAATGCAGGCTAAACTCCACAGTCCAACAAGACGCCCTCGCCTACCTTATAAAAAGAAAATAACCACAACTCTCACCAAGGCGTATTCCACTGACATTCAACAGAGTAGGGTCGCGCCTCGGTGCGACCCATCAGGCGTGCAAAACTCAACTAGCTGGTATTCAACAGGATACACACCATCCGTAGGGTCGCGCCTCGGTGCGACCGGGCAGCCGATGGAACGTTCATCGTTTATCGAGGAGCGTTTATCGCAGGCCTCTCGTCCCTCTTAAATCATCCCTTTGTGGCACTCTAACCACTAACCAATAACCACTAACCACCGACGCAGGCGGTTTGTAGCGCCAACATGCTAGCTCGAAGAGCTTGCGGAATTCGGGTAACCCCATCTTGCCGCCTGCGGCTAGGTGCAAAAAGGCTGGCGTAGAGCGGGTAATTCGATATCGCCAACATGCTAGCTCGAAGAGCTTGCGGCACTCGGGTAACCCCATCTTGCCGCCTGCGGCTAGATGGGGAAGCAACTGAGAATCAACACAATGAGCTAAATTGCATAGATTTTGCTCATTGTAAAAACGCTAAGTCGGAGACTTTGCATAGTAGAGCAGGGACAAAGGTTGTAAAGCGTATTGCTCACTCGCCTTCAATTCGCCAAAGATTTCGACCGCCAAAAGGCAGCTTTATGGTAAGGTGGATAACTGATGAAGTTTTGCCTTATTCTTGGGAAACATAATATCTAATTCTTCCATTGTTAGAGACACACGTTGCTGTTCTGCATGTTTTGCAACCTCCTTTAATCTTTGATAATGATTTACCGGCTTTTTCTTTGTCCCAGACAAGAGATCAATATAACCATTCCTATCTATAAGATACAAGAATAGAGGTGCAATGTCATGATAGTAATTACAAACCTGATTAGTAATCTGTTTTAGATTAAATTCCTCATTATATCCAAAAGGCTTGCCTTGTTTAGCGGATTCAAGGCACCAGATTTCTTTATCGATCTTCTCTGAAAAGAACTGAGCAACTCTTTCCGGAATACACTTCTTAGCCTTAAAATATCTATTTAGGATTAAAAGTGGTGCATAATATACAAAGTCCTTGTTATCGGCTTTTATCGATTGGAGAAAGGTAGATGTTTCATCATCAAAAGGTGTTATCAGCAAATTCAGAACTCTGCCGTAATTGCAAGGACCACATACAATACAGAAATCTTTAAGTGTCAAGTAATCTATTTTACGATTATCGCTCTCAAATGTATTAATAACCTCATACCATACATCTTCTGCTTTCTGAGCCAGCTCTTTTGGAATCCCAATCTCCTTTCTTTTAACAATTTCGCACATCACTTTCAGCCACTTGTTAATCGCATCAGCCACAAATGATCCCAAATTTGCTTTAATGCTTGCAAACAAAAATTCCACATCATTCTCGTCTATCTGATTGATATGTTTTAAAACACGCTCAAACATTTCCGATGGAAATTCCCAACAAGGAATGTTGTATAAGAAGTCTATAACGTCTTGGCGCTCATTAATAGACTTCTTAATAGACTGTATACGGCTTTCACATTTTTGCTTTTCAGCACCTGAATCATATAGATAAGCCATCATTTTATTAGAGTCAAAGGTTAGCTCCGAAAATTGAACGGTTTCTGTTTTCCATGTACCGCCTAATCTCGAATTAAGTCCTTCCTCTATAACATTGAAAACATAGTATTTTACAGTCAGGTGTAGTCTCCCCGATTTTTCAGTCGCGGCTTGAGCATCGTCATCAAATACAAATAGATTGTAATTGTTGTTTACCCATGCGTCAAGCTGTCGCATCAACGGATTATCTTCTTTAACTTCATCAAAAATCCAACAGATGTACCATCCATGATTCCGATAAGCGTCATTTCTATCGAGAATAACATGATGGAATATCATAGAAAGCTGCACTTCAAAAACAACAGTTTTGTCTTCGAAGTCTGCTCGTATATCCGGTTTACGCCAAGTCTTGCCGACATGCTTAGCCACCTTTTCAATTTCTACATTTACAATTGTCGGTTCCCGTTTTAATGCGGTAGATATAATTTCTTTGGTCCGTTTATGCTGAGGACCTTCCGTACGACCATTGAAAATCATTGCCTTGATTTGCTCCTCTGTAAACGGAACCTTGTCATGATATTCACAGTCTCCTTTCGGAGGTGTTTCTATGTGCTTAAAATGTATACATTTCTTTCCTCCTTCGTTACATGCAACTATCTTAAGGGGTCTTTTGCAACACCCGCATAAAAAAGTTCTACCACTATCGATTGCTTCTTGTCGTTTTGCCTCTGTACGACATTCAGACAAGAATGCTAATCTTACGTCGCAACTTTCAGAGTCATAGTCGCAATTAAAAAACTTGGCGGACTCACGGACAAGCATTTGTCCGCCTCGATTATCAAAATATGTTAGAATTGTCTGTTTGTGTCCCATATTGCGAAGATAAACGCGACGCAGTGCCAAATTCAAGTACACACATAATAATAGTCGTTAAATATGCTCAAAATATATTATAATAGAGACTCTGCGCATTCCTGCCCATCCGACTATCAAACGCATCGAAGATGCCGAATAACCTTATAACCGCGCGTCAGCGCCGTATAACCGCATCGAACATGCCGAATAACCTCCTAACCCATAACAGCGCACTCTCACCTCTTACCTCTTACCTCTCCACCTATTTTCTTCCCCAAAATCTTGACAAATCGAAAATTTGTTTGTAACTTTGTGCCGTTTTAACGGAATGAACGTGGATAAGTTAGTTGATTTTAAATTACAATTAGCCGGCTTACCCCTTGGAAATCAAGAGTTTGACTACGTTGTCGACACTGAATTTTTCGCGAGAATGGACAGTTCCGAGATTCATTCAGGGTTAGTCAACGTGGCTATTGATGTCAACAATAGCCAAAATTGCTACACTCTCGACTTCTCGGTAATCGGCGATATTCAGATTACGTGCGACCGTTGTCTCGACGAGATGACTCACCACGTCGACGACTCTTATCGACTGACTGTCAAAATCGGCGACTACGCCGCTGACGAAGCCGACGACGTTATTGTCGTTACGAAGGACCAACGCGAAATCGACATCGCCCCCTTCATCTACGACACTATCGCTCTCACTATTCCGATAAGACACGTCCACGCCGACGGCGAATGCAACAGCGACATGGAGCAACGCCTCCGCTCGCTCGACCCGGATGCCGACGGCAAAGACGATGATATTGTAAACAACGACCCCCGATGGGATGCATTGAGGGACTTTTTGGATAACAAATAAAATAACATAACAAAATGGCACATCCTAAACGTAAACAATCGAAGACAAGAACAGCCAAGAGAAGAACTCACGACAAGGCTGTAGCTCCTACTTTGGCGCTTTGCCCGAACTGTGGCGCATGGCACATCTCTCACACCGTATGCGGCGAATGCGGATACTATCGCGGTAAAATCGCTATCGAGAAAGAGACTGCTCTCTAAATCGACCATATCAACTGTTGAGATAAGTAGGACGAACGATTGCCGCACTCGATGCGGCGTCGCTCTCGCAGCGTGGCGCTAACGCGACCGCCCGCGACTACTACAAATCAGGTGTGCCAAAACGTATTGCTCGTTTTGACTCACCTAATATTTGTTAAAAAGAAGATAAAAAGATGTATAGTGCAAAAATCACCGGTATTGCCTCGTACGTTCCCGACTACGTGCTGACCAACGACGAACTATCGCAAATGGTCGACACTAACGACGAATGGATTACCACTCGCGTCGGTATCAAAGAGCGCCGCATCCAAAAAGGCGAAGGCCTCGGCTCTTCCCACATGGGTAAAATCGCCGTCGAACGTCTCCTGGCAAACACCGGAACTAATCCCGACGATATTGACTTGGTCATCTGCGCCACTTCAAACCCCGACTACCGTTTCCCGTCGACCGCATCGATTATCGCTCACAAAGCAGGGCTGAACAATTGCTACGCTTACGACATCCAAGCCGCTTGCGCAGGCTTCATCGTAGCGCTGCAAGCTGGCTCCGCTTACGTGCGCGCCGGTATGTATAAGAAGGTTATCGTCATCGCTGCAGAAATGATGTCGAGTATGACTAACTACGACGACCGCACAACTTGCCCGCTCTTCGGCGACGCTGCCGCTTGCGTGCTCCTCGAACCGACTGACGTGCAAGGCGTTGGCGTTATCGACGGCGTGTTCCACGTCGACGGCGAAGGTCTGCCCCACTTGGTGATGAAAGCCGGCGGCTCGGCTTACCCCGCTTCGCACGCAACAGTCGACGCTCACGAACATTTCGTCTATCAAGAAGGTCGTGCCGTCTATCGTCACGCCGTAACTGACATGTTCACATCGTCGCAAGACATCCTCAAGCGCAACAACTTGACCATCGACCAAATCGACTGGTTCATCCCCCACCAAGCCAACCTCCGCATCATCGAAGCCGTTGGCTCGCGCCTCGGAATCGCCGACGATAAAGTGCTCGTCAACATCCAGTATCGCGGCAACACTTCGGCTGCCTCGATTCCTCTCTGCATCGACGAAAACAAAGACAAACTCAAGAAGGGCGACAAGCTCGTTCTAACCGCTTTCGGCGCCGGATTTACCTGGGGCGCCATGTATGTGGTTTGGGATATTTAATTCGCCTTCAAAAGGAAAAAGAACCTATCGTGCGGAACACGGCACAAGAACCTCGGCAACCCGTTTGCCTCGTTCTTGGACCGTATTCCGCACTTTTCAAATACGAACTACAATGACTCACAAAGCAGGATTCGTTAACATCGTTGGTAACCCGAACGTCGGTAAGTCGACGCTGATGAACAACCTCGTCGGCGAGCGACTCTCTATCATCACATCTAAGGCGCAAACCACACGCCACCGCATCCTCGGTATTGTTAACGCCGACGACTACCAAATCGTCTTCTCCGACACCCCCGGCGTGCTCAAACCGAAATACAAACTCCAAGAGAGTATGCTCAACTTCAGCGAGTCTGCCCTCACCGACGCCGACATCCTTCTCTACGTCACCGACACCGTCGAAAGCGTCGACAAGCACAGCGACTTCATCGCGAAAGTTGCAAAAGAGAAAGTACCTGTACTGCTGGTCATCAACAAGATAGACCTCCTCAAGGGCAACGCCGACCTGCTCGAAATCATCGACCGCTGGAAGGCGCTTCTCCCCGCCGCCGAGATTTTCCCCATGTCGGCAAAAGAGAATTTCAACGTGGCAAGCCTCATGATGCGAATCCTCGAACTGCTGCCGCCCTCGCCGCCTTACTTCGGCAAAGACGCCCTCACCGACAAGCCCGCACGCTTCTTCGTCACCGAAATCATCCGCGAGAAAATCCTCCTCGCCTACGACAAGGAAGTGCCTTACGCTACCGAGGTTATCGTCGAAAAATATGACGAAAAGCCGAACTCTATCCACATCATGTCGGTAATCTACGTCGAACGCGACAGCCAAAAGGGCATCATCATCGGCCGCAACGGCGCTATGCTCAAACGCGTCGGAAGCGACGCCCGGCACGACATCGAAACTTTCTTCGGCAAAAAAGTGTTCCTCGAACTCTTCGTGAAAGTCGAAAAAGACTGGCGAAACCGCGAAAACAAACTTCGCGCTTTCGGTTATATTGAACAATAATTATTAACTTTCAAACATCAGATATGGGAAGATTAGTGGCAATCGTAGGACGCCCGAACGTGGGTAAGTCTACTCTTTTCAACCGACTCACACAAACTCGCACGGCTATCGTCGACGACACTTCAGGCACAACTCGCGACCGCCAATACGGCAAAGTCGATTGGTGCGGTCAAGAATTCTCAATTGTCGACACCGGCGGTTGGGTAGTCAACTCCGAAGACATCTTCGAAGGCGAAATCAACAAGCAAGTCAGCATCGCTATCGAAGAAGCCGACGTAATCCTCTTCGTCGTCGACGTGCGCAACGGCGTTACCGACCTCGACGACATGGTGGCACAGATTCTCCGCCGCTCCAAAAAGCCGGTAATCCTTATGGCGAACAAAGCCGACACCAACGAATGGCAATACCAAGCCGCCGAATTCTATTCGCTCGGATTGGGCGACCCGCTCTGCGTCTCTGCCTCAACAGGCTCGGGCACAGGCGATTTGCTCGACGAAATCGTACGCCGCTTCCCCCAGAAAGAAGAAGAAACCGTCGAAGAAAACATCCCCCGTTTCGCTATCGTCGGACGCCCCAACGCCGGCAAATCGAGCATCATCAACGCTTTCATCGGCGAAGAACGCAACATCGTTACCAACATCGCCGGCACAACACGCGACAGCATTTACACTCGCTACGACAAGTTCGGCTTCGACTTCTACCTCGTCGACACCGCCGGAATCCGCAAGAAAAACAAGGTTAACGAAGACATCGAATACTACTCGGTGATTCGCAGCATCCGCGCTATCGAAAACTCCGACGTCTGCATCTTGATGATTGACGCAACTCGCGGCATCGAGGGCCAAGACGCAAACATCTTCTCGCTAATCCACAAAAACAACAAAGGACTCGTCGTCTGCGTCAATAAGTGGGACCTCGTCGAAGACAAAAGCACCGACGCCATCAAGCACTTCGAAAACGCAATCCGCAACAAGTTTGCACCCTTTACCGACTTCCCCATCATCTTCACATCCGCTATCACAAAACAGCGCATCTACAAGGTAATAGACACCGCCGTCGAAGTCTACAAAAACCGCAAACGCGTCATCCCCACTTCGCAACTCAACAACTACATGCAAGAAGTCATCGGCGCATATCCCCCACCCGCAAACAAAGGTAAGTACATCAAAATCAAGTATGTAACAATGCTCAAAGAAGCCCGAATTCCATCGTTTGTCTTCTTCTGCAACCTCCCGCAGTGGGTCAAAGAGCCATACCGACGCTACCTCGAGAACAAAATCCGCGAAAAGTGGAACTTCTCCGGCACGCCAATCAACCTCTTCATGCGCGAAAAATAACCGAAGCATAAGAGCCTAATTTACAACAAGATACACGCCAACTGCAGGGTCGCGCCTCGGTGCGACCTACCATCCGTGCGAAGCAAATTGGGATAACGTCAAGATGCTAGCTCGAAGAGCTTGCAGCAATCGGGTAACCCCACCTTGCCGCCTGCGGCTAGGTGGGGAAGCTACTGATAATCAACACAATGAGCTAAATTGTATAGATTTTGCTCATTGTAAAAATGCTAAGTTGGAGACTTTGCAAGACTATAACACAGCGTCATCTCGGACTGCGCCCTCTTACCTCTTACCTCACTCAAACAGCGACGGCAGGCGGTCGATGAGGCGGAACGACAGCCTGTGATACGGCGTCGTGCCATACTGTTCGATGGCAGCGCGGTGCGCTTTCGTCGGGTATAGAAGCCGCTTGCCCTGTTTTTCCACGCGAACGACGGTTTATATAGATTTACCAATCCAAAGTTAATGTTATCATAAAAATACATATAATCTTAGCAAGGAAAACATATCATTTTTAGATAAAAGTAGTACCTTTGTGGATATTATTAAATCAGAAAAACAGTATGACGATAGAGGAAATACAAATATTGATAAAAGAAAATGAGACTCGTACGATAGAACTCAAGAAGACAACCGGCGAGTTGAAGGATGGTTTTCGTTCTATTTGTGCGTTCCTCAACACAGATGGTGGTTGGTTGTTTTTCGGCATTACCCCAACGACTTTGAAGATTATTGGTCAAGAGGTTACCGACAACACGAGGAAGGAGATTGCCAGGGAAATCTCTAAGCTAGAGCCATTTACAGACTTAAATATAGAATATATTGACATACCGGGACGTATCGGGTATCAGGTTATAGCTATCCACGTTGATGCTGCTAGTTATTGGGAGGTACCCTACACCTATGACAATAAACCATACATCCGTTTAGAGAGTACTACGGTTGTTATGCCTCGTGATATGTATCATGACAGACTAATGCGATGCCGAGCAAATCGACATAAATGGGAAGATCAAGTTTGTGAAGATATTACTATTGCTGACTTAGAGGAGAATCGAATTCGAGGAGGCGTACGATTAGGTGTTGAGAGCGGTCGCATGCCGACATCATCATTAATGGAAACAACAGAAAGCCTTGTCAAGAAACTAAAACTAACAACTTCCGACGGGAAACTTAAAAACGCCGCAGCCGCTCTATTCTTACATAACACCGACCAATTTCCTCAGTTCATTCTCCGAATGGCTAGATTCCGTGGCTTAGATAAGAATGAGTTTTTAGATAACCAACGCGCTTACGGGAATTTCTTTACCCTCTTAGATGCCGGTATGGCTTTCTTCTTAAAACATCTTTCAATTAGCGGCAAAATTGTCGGATTAATGCGCGAGGAGAAACTCGAGATACCTGTTGAAGCACTAAGAGAAGCCTTAACCAATGCTCTATGCCATCGGACATTCCACAATCCCGGAAGTTCTGTCGGTATCGCCATATATGATGACCGCATTGAAATAGAGAACTCCGGACATCTGCCTGAAGAATTAGACACAGTATCCATCAAGCAGTCACACCATTCATTTCCACAAAACCCAACAATTGCCGATGTGCTATTCAAAACCACTTTTTTAGAAAACTGGGGCAGCGGAGTCGGTCGCATTATGAATGCTTGCCGTGAAGCGAATCTACCGGAACCGGAATATTATCAAAACGCGTCTTTTGTTTGGCTGACAATCAAAAGAAAGACCATACAACCTGACCATACAACCATACAACCTAACCATACAACCATACAACCTGACCATACAACACTTATGATTCCTAAAAACAAAGCTAAACGCTTGAAAAAGTTTTTGTCTATAGTGGGTGAAGATGGTGCAAACCTAAAGACTTTGATGGAGGTAATGAATCTACGAAATAGGTCGAGTTTTGTTAATACTTATATTAATCCAAACTTAGCAGAGGATTATATTGCTATGTTATATCCCGAATCGCCAAATCATCCTATGCAATCATATTACTTAACAACAAAGGGCAGAGAATTTTTAGAACTCCTGAACCGAAACTCCGATAGGAGATAAGTAATAGGTGCGACCGGATAGCCATCGTGAAGCGTAGTTGAGCACATAAGAGATTGACAATCAGTATAGTAGGGTCGCGCCTCGGTGCGACCTACCATCCGTGCGGTGGGTGTATACATTTGAATATCAATGATATACGTCGCAAACGTAGGGTCGCGCCTCGGTGCGACCTTCCATCCGTGCGAAGCAAATTGGAATAACGTCAAGATGCTAGCTCGAAGAGCTTGCAGCAATCGGGTAACCCCACCTTGCCGCCTGCGGCTAGGTGGGGAAGCTACTGATAATCAACACAATGAGCTAAATTGTATAGATTTTGCTCATTGTAAAAATGCTAAGTTGGAGACTTTGCAAGACTATAACACAGCGTCATCTCGGACTGAGCCTCTCTCACCTCTTACCTCTTACCTCACTCAAACAGCGACGGAAGGCGGTCGATGAGGCGGAACGACAGCCTGTGATACGGCGTCGTGCCATATTGTTCGATGGCAGCGCGGTGCGCTTTCGTCGGGTAGCCCTTATTGATATTCCACGCGTACTGCGGATATTCCTCGTGGATGCGCTTCATAAACTCGTCGCGGTGCGTTTTTGCAAGAATCGACGCCGCCGCGATGCTCATCATCTTGCCGTCGCCCTTGACGATACACTCGTGACCGATGCCGCTATACTGCTTAAATCGGTTGCCGTCGATGAGCAAAAATTCCGGACGCACCTTGAGCGCATCTATCGCGCGGTGCATGGCAAGAAACGAAGCATTAAGAATGTTGATACGGTCGATTTCCTCGGCAGTCACGATGCCCACAGCCCACGCCAGCGCGTCGCGCTCGATGACAGGGCGTAGACTGTCGCGGCGCTTCTCCGACAACTGCTTGGAATCGTTGAGCAACTCGTTAGTATACCCTTCGGGAAAGATTACCGCTGCCGCAAACACCGGTCCTGCCAGGCATCCGCGACCCGCTTCGTCGCACCCGGCTTCCAACCGTCCCGGCTCTAAATATGGCAATAACATTTGAGCCTGTTTCATAACAAATTTTAATTAATTGAAGTCGCAGATTTTTGAATGATTTTTGTCCTGAGCTGAAGGAGCTTAGCCTGCTAAGTGACTGAAGTAAAGGGCAAAAAGCGTCAAAAAGATGCGATACTTTGGGTTTCCTTTTAAAGTTTAAATTTCTTTTTCGTTTTGTTATGTTTTGCCTACACCGCCGTTCATTGAATATTGACAAATGAACACCTGCTTCAATTTTTAAAATTTGTTATGAACCAGGCTCTTAATGATGACGTTTTATGATGTAACTAAACAGCGACAGGAAAGCGTCTTTCGCCTCGCTGTCGGCGTACGGCGCGAGCAGGCTGCATGCCTCCGTGCGGATGCGCTCCATCGTCTGATAGGCGTAGTCGATGCCGCCTTCGGTTTTCGCAAACTCGATAAGCCTATCGATTTCGGCGTCGCTGAGCGAGTCATTGTGCAACAGGCTGCGCATTGCGTCGGCTTGCTCCGTCGGGCGTTGCAGCGCGTAAATCAGCGGCAGCGTCACCTTGCCTTCGCGAAGGTCGTTGCCCGTCGGTTTCCCAACTTTTTCGTCGCTGAAATAGTCGAAAATATCGTCTTTGATTTGGAAACACAATCCGAGTTTTTCCATAAAATTGGCAAGCGTAGCGATGTCGGCGTCGGTCGCTCCGGCGGTGTAGCCGCCCACCTCCACACAACTGCGGAAGAGCGATGCCGTCTTGCGCCCGATGATGCTGAAATAACTCTCTTCGGTGATGTTGTGTCGGCGCGCTATGTCGATTTGGTCGAGTTCGCCCGTCGACAGCGTTTTGCCGAGTTCCGAAATCGACGAAATCACGCGCAAATCGCCCGTCGAGATGGCGCATTGAAGCGCATTACTTACAAAAAAGTCGCCTGCCAGCACCGCTATGTGGTTGTCCCAGATACTGTTAACCGTCGGGCGTCCGCGGCGTGTCCGCGTCTCGTCGATTACGTCGTCGTGTATCAGCGATGCATTGTGGAGTAGTTCGATTGATGCCGCTCCCGAAATAACTTTTTCGTTGACGTTGCCGAAAAATTTCGCGCTCAGTATCACGATGATAGGACGTATCTGCTTGCCTTTCGACTGCAGATAGGTCTCTACTACGTTGTTAAGCAAGTCGCTCGGGCTGTGAAGAGCGGCACGCATACGCTCGTTCAAGCCGGTTATCTCGCCGGATAGCGATTCTCGAATGGTTTCAAATGTCGTCATGTCTACATTTTAAGTCACAAAATTACAAATATTTGTGTTATTTCCGCAATTTCCCGGCGTAATAATTCGTATTTTACTCAAAATTTTGTACTTTTATCGGATATTTTACCAAAACATATGGACAAAAAGAAACTTTTCCTGCTTGATGCTTACGCTTTGATATTCCGTGCGTATCACGCTTTGAAATATTCGCCGCGGTTCACCTCGAAGGGCATGAACACCTCGGCTATCTTCGGTTTTGTAAACACGCTCGAAGAGGTGCTCCGCAAGGAGAATCCATCGCACATCGCCGTCTGTTTCGACCCGCCGGGTCCCACGTTCCGCCACGAGATGTATCCCGAATACAAAGCCGGTCGCGAGGCAACGCCCGAAGACATCCGCATCGCCGTCCCCTACATCAAAGACATCATTCGCGCCATGCGAATTCCTATCGTCGAAGTCGAAGGCTACGAGGCTGACGACGTCATCGGCACGCTCGCTCGAGCAAGCGTCGACGGCGGATTCGACACCTATATCATGTCGTCCGACAAAGACCTCAGCCAACTCGTCACCGACACCATCAAAATCTACCGTCCGGGCATGCGAGGCGCCGCTCCGGAGGTGCGCGGCATCGCCGAAGTATGCACCGTGTTCAGAATCGACCGCCCGAGCCAAGTCATTGACATCCTGGCACTTATGGGCGACAAAGTCGACAACATCCCCGGATGCCCCGGCGTCGGCGAAGTCACCGCTTCAAAACTCATCAAAGAGTTCGGCTCGGTCGAAAACCTCATCGCAAACACCGACCGTCTGAAGGGCGCGCTCAAGAAAAAAGTGGAAGACAACGTCGACAACATCCGCTTTTCGCGAACGCTCGCCGAAATCAACACTCAAGCGCCGGTTGAAATCTCTTGCGACCAACTTGCGCGTCAACCGCTCGACGCCGACGAGTTGCGCCGAATTTTCGACGAACTCGAATTTAAGTCGCTCGCCGCACGAATCATCGGCGATGCAGCGCCCGCCACCGCTACCGCAGCACCCAAAGCAAAGCCTAAACCCGTTAAATCTCAACCTGTTATGGGCTCGCTTTTCGACGACCTACTGGAGCCGGAAGCCGACGAAATCACCATCGAAGGACAACTCGAAGGCGAATTCGTCTTCGCCGACAGCGCCAACGTCGAGCGTCTCGTCGACGAAGCAACTGCCCTCGGCACTTTCGGTTTCTACTGCGTAACAACTGCCGCCGACGCCATGAACGCCGCACTCAAAGGCATCGCCATCGCTACCTCGCCCTCGCGCGCTTTCTACCTCACCTACGCCGGCAACGAACAGCTCGTCGAGCGCATCCTCAGCTGCAAAGCAACGAAGGTGGGCAACGACGTCAAGCGCGATATCATCGTGGCGCGCCGTCACGGCATCGCGTTCGCCGAACCATTCTACGACACCGCAATCGCGCACTACCTCTTGCAGCCGGAGATGAACCATTCGCTCGAGCGCATCGCCGAAATCTACCTCGCCGAGGAATTACCCAAAATCGCGCTGCCGCCAACGGCGAAAAAGTCGTTCGACTACGCCGCCGAACTCGCTCCCGACGACTATTTCAACGTCGCTTGCGCCTACGCCGCGGCTAACCTGCGACTACGCTCGCGCTTCGACGAACTCCTCGCCAAGGACGACATGACCAAGCTACTCAACGACATCGAGTTTCCGCTCGTGCCGGTTCTCGCCGACATGGAAATGACCGGCGTCCGCATCGACACCGACGCGCTTCGCGCTTACTCGCAGACGCTGACCGCATCGCTGAACGACATCGAAGCCGAGTGCCAACAACTCGCCGGTACGCCGTTCAACGTCGGCAGTCCCGCTCAAGTCGGCGAAATTCTATTCGACCGCCTCAAAATCGACGATAAGGCGAAAAAAACCGCTCGCGGACAGTATTCTACCACCGAAGAAGTGCTCGAACATCTCCGCATGCGCCACCCGATTGTCGGCAAAATCCTCGAATATCGAAAACTCAAAAAACTCCTGTCGACCTACGTCAACGCCCTGCCGTTGCTCATCAACCCGGCGACCGGCAAGATTCATACCACTTACAATCAGACGGTTACAGCCACCGGACGCCTCTCGTCGACTAACCCGAATCTGCAAAACATCCCGATTCGCAACGAAGAAGGCCGTGAAATCCGCAAAGCATTTATCCCCGACGACGGACACGTGTTCTTCTCCGCCGACTACTCGCAAATCGAACTCCGTCTGGTTGCCAATATGAGCATGGACAGTTCGATGGTCGACGCCTTCCTCGCCGGCGAAGACATCCACCGCGCTACCGCCGCCAAAATCTTCCACGAACGCATCGACGACGTCACCGCCGACCAGCGCCGTAAGGCGAAAACCGCCAACTTCGGCATGATTTACGGAATCTCCGCTTTCGGACTCAGCGAACGCCTGCAGATTCCGCGCGCGGAGGCGAAAGCGATTATCGAAGGCTATTTTGCCACCTTCCCCGGCGTGCGCAAATATATGGACGAATGCATCGAACGCACCCGCTCGACGGGCTACGTCACCACGATGTTCGGCCGCCGGCGAATTCTGCCCGACATCAACTCGCGCAACGCCGTCGTTCGAGGTTATGCTGAGCGAAATGCCATCAATGCGCCCATCCAAGGCACTGCCGCCGACATCATCAAAATCGCTATGATTCGCATTTTCCGCCGTTTCGCCGACGAAGGTATTCGCTCGAAAATGATTCTGCAAGTTCACGACGAACTCAACTTCGACGTCATCCCTGACGAACTCGACCGCGTCCGCGATATCGTCAAAACCGAGATGGAAAATACCGCGAAGTTCACCGTGCCTCTCGTGGCAGACTGCGACACCGGCAGCAACTGGCTCGAAGCGCACTAACGCCAACGCCGAAACGGTTGCCCGCTGCGGAGAAGGGATTTGTAGAAGCGAAACTCTTCTTCACACGACGTATTTTCCTCTATCATAGGCTGTAACGCTCGTGCTCGAGTTGCCAATGATGTGTGTTTTTCGGCGATTTCAGGCTCGACGATTCGCCGCACTTCAGCCGCCGACGTAACGTCGAGTTCGGCGTAGGTTTCTTCGGCAATTCGGCTCACCGACGCGTCGAATGCGGCTACGTGACGCTCTGCAAAGTCGCGATAGACCTCGGCTGCTACGGCGCTCATCCGACGCTCATACTCGGCTTCGACACGGCTTCGGCACGCTGATGCGACGCTATCGACCGTCGCTTGTCGCCGCTCTGCCGCGATTCGCTCCGCCTCTGCCACCGAATCGAGCCGCGTCGTGAGGCTTTCGACACGTACCGACGCTTCGTCGATGGCTTGACGCATGTCGCTCGACCGCATCTGCGTCCAAACCACAACACCTGCCACAACAAGAGCGAAAACCGCAACAGCAGTCGCCCAAGTGAGCCAATTGCGGCGCTGCCACGCCGTCTGCAGCATTTCCGCATTGCGGTAACGCCGGTCGCGCTCGGCTGCCATACAGCGGCGGCGGATTCTGCCGTATTTTGCGCCGAAAATGTCTGCCATAATCACGCCGAGCGAATAGACGTCGCTGCGTGTGTCGATGTCGTCGGCGCGCTCGACCAACTCCGGCGAAGCATACCGCCGAGTGCCGCCGAGTGTACGTGTCAGGTAGTGCGCCGAGTCGGCGGAATAGCCGAAATCTATGATTTTCACGTCGCAGTTGCTCCGCGTGATGAGTATGTTTTCGGGCTTCAGGTCGTTATAAATCACGCCCGAACGATGGATATACGCCACAGCGTCAAGCAGTTGGCTGAACACGCGGCGGCGCTGCGCAGCGTCGGGATTAGTCGCTAAAAATCGGCGAAGGTCCGTGCCATCGACATATTCCTTCACGATTGCCGGACCGATTGGCAGCGACGGCTCGTAGGTCACCGTCATCGCCACGTGATGATGCTGCATGCCGAGCGACAACTCATACTCGCGGCGCAGCACCGCCTCCGACATCCCGTCGACGGTTTTTATCGTTTTGAGCATGAAATATTTGCCGCCGCGCACCGCACGATAGAGCAGCGACCGACTCGTCGAGTGCATCAGCACGAAGTCGGTATACTCGCCGCTGTAGTCAACGCGTCCGCCGGGAATTTCAAATATTTCGCTCTCTTCCATCTTTCTAATAGTTATTACAACGCCATCTTGCGAGCTGCTCCGCGACGCGACGGCGCCACGATGTAGATGCCTCGCGGCAATTCAAGGCTGCGCCGCGCCTCGCTCCAGATGCGGTTGCGCAGCGTCAGCACACAGCGTCCGTCGAGGGTAAATATGCTATAGGTGTCGGGCTCGTCGCCGAATGCGCCCTCGGCGGCTGCATCGAGAGGAAGTTGCTCGACGCCCGACGATTTGTCGAGGGTTTGCTTACCGTCGCCGTTTATGAGCATCGTCTCGCTGACGTCGAAATCGTTGCCGCGGCGCGCGCAGAACTGCACCTCATACGTCTTCGCAGGATTGTAGTTAAAGTCTGCCGTATTGACCGAACCCGATGCCACGTAGTAGTCGACACTCCAACCTGGTTTCTTGTAGGTGGCGGTCCATTCCGTCCACTTCTCGGTGCCCAATTCGCGAGCACGAATGACGTACGTCCATGCCTCCAAGCCGTCTTCGCCGCACCCGACGTAGCAAGTAAAGTCCATTCCCGAGCCGCGCTTGATGCCCATCAGATACGGCGGCACGTGGTCGCAGTTCGTCGCCGTCAAATCGATATCTTTATTGCATTTCGTCGAGCCTTTATACTGAATGTACACGTTGTAGAACGACGGCGACGGATAGCTGCAAATAAAGTGACACAGACTGCTGCCGGGTGCGCAGTAGGCAGTGCCTAACTGTGCGCTCTGATAACTGCCGAAGATTGCAACGTCGGTGGGATATACGTTGTAGATGCCGGCGCGCAGACGGAAGGCGTTAGCCGACACGAAGTCGGGTTCTTCTATCACGTTGAACGGCAGTTTTACCACATCGAGCGGAAAGTACATTTTCTCGCCGTCTCGCACGGTGTAGCCCTCGATGTGCACTTTGTCGTTATTCGACAGCAAATCTTCATGACTAACCCGAACGTCGGGATGCAACGTTCCTAAATAAGTCACGATATCGGTTTTCGTACCGTTGCTATATAATCTATATGTATACAACCCATATTCTTCCACGCCGCACTCGCGAAGTTCGTCGACGTTCATACAGCGATAGCCGAGCCAATCGATGCCGCGCGCCGTTTCAACGTAGTCGGGCGATATGTAGGGCGTTGTGACGCGCAGTGGCTCCGACTGCGCCGAGCCGCCGTTCCACGTCACGACTGCAACAAGGTGATAATATCGATTTTCTTGCAAACTTTTCGTCACGAACGTGCCGTCAGCCTCCGGCTCATAGTCGGTCCACACGCCTGTTTCGCCGTCGCCGAGGCTGTACGACAAGCGCGCGCCATCGAGCCCTTCCGCCGTATATGTGGCATGCGCTTGCAACGTGTTCCACCGCAACAGGTCTTGCACGAGTTTAAGCCCCAACGAGGGCGTTGTAATGCTGCTGCGCGTCACGATGTTCGACCCGTCGTAGACGGTGTAGACGTATTCCGTAGCCGGACTGAGTCCCGTCGCCGTGCCGTATCCTCCAGCTGCAATGTCGACGGTCGTTGTGCTGCCGCCTTCCGCCGCTACGATGCTCGCTTTCAGCCGTTTCGTCGTTGCCGAATAGAACGACACCGAACCTTGGTTGCACGTCATGCCGAAGCGGTTGAAGTAGGCCATCGACGCACCGTCGGCGGCTATCGGCATCAAGTAGTGATGCGACGCGTCGCCGTTATACGTTGCGCCCCACGTGTTGGCTTCCGCCGCCGTGGCGGGCTTGTTGAGTTCGTTGCAATTGTTGCCGGTGATGCAAATGGCTTCTTTATAGGTTGTTATCCCCGACGCGCTCAACGTACCGCTGTTCAGGCAGTTACCGAAGTCGGCATAGTACAAAATTGCGCCGATTCCGGCTGCCCATGCGCGGAAATTGACCGACGTATAACTCGTAATGTTTCCCGTATTCGTGCAGTTGAGCAACAACGCTTGGCTGCCGCTTTTGCCTTCGAATTTCCCGGCAATTCCTCCGGCATAAGAGTCGAAATATTTCTCCGAGCTAAACACTGCGCCGCTGTTGACGCAGTTGGTCACGTCGGTCATATAGCATTCGCCGACGATACCGCCGACGTAGCACATATTGTTGGTAACCTTGCCGGAATTGACACAAGCGTCGATGCGCGCATTGCCGCTCCTGCCCACAATGCCACCGGTGCGCTGAAACACATTCGTCGACGTAACGGTCTCCGACGTTAGCGTCGACGATACGTTGCCCGAATTGGTGCAGAAACTCACGCTGCCGCTCTCCATATGCCCGACTATGCCGCCGCACGACACGTTGGCATCGGCACTCGAGGTCACGTCGCCTGCGTTGACGCAGCCCATCACGGTTCCTAAATTCCACCCGACGATGCCGCCCACGCGCGGAAAGTAGACAAGCGTTTCGTCTTGCGTGCTGCCGTTGATGCTGCCGTGGTTTTCACAGTTGATAACGCTTCCCGTGCCGAGCACCTTACCGGCTATGCCACCGGCGATGATGTAGTCGGTGTACGATATTATCTTGTAGTTGCTATAGTTTTTGCAGCGCAGCACCGTGCCTGCCACTTCGTTGACGATGCACCCGTACGTACCCCAATATGCCGCCGCGCCTGCCTTACTCAGGTCTTTCACGCAGCCGCCTGCCTCGAGAACGTCGATGAGCGGTCGGTCAGACGTCACCGTATGGCTGTTGCCCTCGATGGTCCCGGCAAAACTCGGTATGGTTGCCACGTCGATGCTTATGTCGGCGCGCAAGTCCCACACGTCGCCGCGGAACGTCTCGCCCGCTGCAGCCCGCTTTGCAAGAACTTCCCACGTGAGCGCGGAATTGACTGTATACGTCTCTGCTTGCATCACAACGCATAAACTCAACGCTAATAGAATGACATATAATTTTTTCATAGTCAGCAAATTTATACCACAAAAATAGCCATTCCCTGCGAATTCGCCAAAACTTAACCTTGCGAAAAATCCGCCGATTATTTTGGGTTTTCATTTTTAATGTATTAACTTTGCCACGGTTTCAATGAGAGATTGAGAATTTTTTTAAACGTTTAAATATGAAGAAACTACTCTTAGCGGCAATCGCCTTACTTTTCGTATTGCCCGCATTTGGACAGCAACTCCAACCGCTGCCCACCGATTCAACTATCCGTATCGGTAAGTTGGAAAACGGTATGACCTACTACATCCGTCAAAACGACAAACCTGCCAAGCGCTGCGAATTCTATCTCGCTACCAACGTCGGCGCTTTCCAGGAAGAAGACGACCAAGACGGTCTTGCGCACTTCCTCGAACACATGTGTTTCAACGGAACAAAGAACTTCCCCGGAAAGGGCATCCTTAACTACCTCCAAAGCATCGGTGCCGAATTCGGCGGTAACATCAACGCGGCTACAGGACTCGAGCAAACCACCTACATGCTCAACAACATTCCGTTGGAAAAAGCCGGCGTGGTCGACTCATGCTTGCTCATCATGCACGACTATTCGCACTTTGTGACCTGCGACCCCAAAGAAATCGATGCCGAACGCGGTGTGATTATCGAAGAAAAACGTACTCGCAACAATGCCGGCTGGCGCAACTTTATGCGCTTCAACCAATTCATCTTCGCCGGCACGCCCTACGCTAAGCGCACTCTCATCGGCTCGGAAGAGCAACTCAAGACGTTCAAACCCGAAAGCCTTACAACGTTCTACCACACTTGGTATCGCCCTGACATGCAAGCACTTGTCGTTGTAGGCGACATCAACGTCGACGAAATCGAAGCAAAAATCAAACAAATCTTCAGCGACATCCCCAAGGCGGAAAATCCCAAAGCGAAACCCGTCGTTAAAATTCCCGACAACGACAAACCCCTCATCGGAATCGCTACCGACAAAGAGGCTACTTCGTCGAATATCGACGTGCTCTGGAAAAGCGAACCCATGCCTCTGGAATATCGCAACACGCTCCAAGTCGGCGTCGTGACCGAAATTATGAAAAACATCCTCTACTACGGTATGCAAGAGCGCTTTAACGACATCAAAGCTCAACCCGACGCTCCGTTCTTCAATGGCGCTCTCTACGTCGACCAAGTATCGAACTACTGCGACGCTACTCAGGCAAGCGTTTCGTTCAAAGACGGCGAATATGCTCGCGCTTTCCGCGCCCTCATGGTAGAAGTTGAAAAACTCAAACGCTACGGCTTCACCGCAGGCGAATACGAACGCGCTACTACAAAACTCATCAGCGAACTCGAAAAAGAGGCTACCGCTGCTGAAACGCGCAAGAATCCCGACTTCATTCAACCTATTCTTCAACACTTCTTCCATAACGAAACGCTCCTCGACCCGCAAACCGAACTCCAAATCGGGCAAATGATTTGCCAACAACTTCCGCTCGATATGTTCAACGGCGTTGTTAAGCAACTCATCACCGACAACAATATGGTTGTGTTCTATAACGGTCCCGAACGCGAAGGCTTGACTAACCCCACTGAGGCTGAACTTCAGGCTATTATCGACGAAGTTAAGGCTTCCGAAATCGCAGCACCCGTCGAAGAAACTTCCAACGAACCGCTCCTCGACGCCGCTCAACTCGCCGGTGGCAAACTTACTACCGTAAAAGAAGCCGGCAAGGGTCAATACGGCGCTGCCGAATGGATGCTCGACAACGGCACTAAGGTCGTTTACCTCAAAACCGACTACAAGAAAGACCAAGTGCTCATCAACTACGTTAAAGCAGGCGGCGCTTCGCTCGTCGACGAAGCCGACATCCCTTCGCTCGACGACAACATCTGGTATTTCTACACCACTAACAAGGGCGTTGCCGACATCCCCGGCACAAAACTCAAAAAGATGCTCGCCGGCAAAAACGTCCAAGTGACTCCCTACATCGACCAACTCGAAAGCGGTATCTCGGCTACTACTACGCCCAAGGACATCGAAACAGCTTTCCAACTCATCTACCTCAACTACTCGAAACAACGCTTCGACGCCGACGAGTTCAACATCGGCTTGGCGCAAATCAAGTCGCTCCTCCCCAACCTCGAGAAGCAACCCGACTTCGTTGCTCAACAACTTCTCTACAAGAACCTCTACTGCAACAACCCGCGTCGCCAAATCATCAGCAGCGAAACTGTTGACAAAATCAGCCTCGCTACGCTCGAGAAAGTATACAAGCAACTCTTCAACGGCGCCGACGGTGCTACCCTCTACGTCGTTGGTAACGTCGACGAACAAACTCTTCGCCCGCTCGTTGAGAAATATATCGGCTCTATCGAGAAAGGCACAAAAGCCGCTAAATGGGTCGACAACAACATCCAAACTCCGGAAGGCAAAAAAGTCGTTCACGAGGCTGTGCAGATGGAAACGCCCAAGTGCAAATGCTACGTCATCTACAACGCACTCGCGCCCTATAGCGTAGAAAACGCCGTTATGCTCGAAGCAGCTAACTACATCCTCGACATGACCTACACCGAAACTCTCCGCGAAGACGAAGGCGGTACCTACGGCGCAGGCGTCGTGGCTAACTGCACCGACAAGCCTAAAGAAAAGCAACGCCTCTTGGTGGCTTTCGACACTAACACAAAACAAGCACCGCGTCTCCTCGAACTCGTTCGCGAAGGCATCAACGGTATCCTCAAAAACGGTCTCACCGACGACCAATTCAACAAAGCTGTTGAAAATCTCAAGAAGAACATTCCCGAGAAGCACATCTCCAACAGCTATTGGTCAAAAGTGCTTAAAATCGCTGCTGAAGACGGCTACGACTACGATGCTCAATATCAAGCAGCTGTCGACGGTATCTCGAAAGACAAAATCGTCAAAGCGCTCAAAACAATCATCGACGCCGGAAACGAACTCGAATTTATGCTTTATCCCAAAGAATAATCTTCCTGATAGAATATTCTGAACAACAAAAGGCTGCCAACAAGCAGCCTTTTGTTTTGTATCTATTATCCAACACACTGAGAGTGAAAGTAATTTGCCTCTAACCCATAACCACTAACCTCTAACCACCGCCGCAGGCGGTTTATCGCAGCAAGCCGCGACTACTAACATTCAGCCCTGCCAAAGAGGTTCGTTTTGCCAGTTACCTAACGGGAATCCTAATGCGCCAAGGTCTACTTCCGGATATTCAGCAAAAAGCGTCTGCATCTTTAGAAGCATATCGTTGCCGGGAGATATAATGTTGAGAAAATATTTGATAATACACATATTGAAATATATACGTAGGGGGTTAGTTGGCACAGTGATCCATGGGCGTAAAAAACGATTTGGCATCGTGGCTCGGATTGTATATACCTTATTCCATGCGCGAGCGTGATGACAACAAGTATTCCTTGTCAGTGTAATAATTGTCATCCAAGATTCGAAAGGATCTACCTGTAAGCCAAACGACTGAGACACAAGCTTTTTAATCCTCTTTTTCTTGATATTAGAGTAAATATTCGTAACAACGCCCAAAGGTAATATTTCCAAGAGCATCCACGCCGGAGGATATGGGTCTGAATAGGTTTCTTTAAAATGCGTGATAAATTCCTCTTTAGAGTGGTCTAATTCGTGCTCAATGAGTCGCAAAGTTTTTACAAACTTGACTGGGTTTGAGAAATTGTCAGGGTCCGTAATCCAGAATGAGTCGTTAGTAACCTCGCATCCGTGCTTGATTATGGCACTGCGCACTGCCACTTCAATCTTTTCTATCTCGTTAAAAAGAAGAAGACGAAGTTTCTTATCAAAACGATACAACATCATTACCTTGTCGAATGTGGAGCCACTCTTGTAGATATGTTGTTCTTTGGGTATACGCAAGAGAGGATACATATAAGCCGACAAACGATAGTAGCCAATGTGCGCAAGGTAATGCTGCGCCTTGCTTTGGTTGGTTATTGTCAATCCTCTAGCCTGAAGCAAAGCAACTAATTCACTTTCGTCTTTATATGGTTTGGTAAACGGTATTCTTGTTATCATGGATAATAAAAAAACGACCCGCTCATTTGAGCATCGTTGAGAGGCTTGGCGGGTTCTAGTGTTGCAAAAGTACTGCTTATGTTTATGCTTTGCAAGTTTTTTGATATAAAAAATACAAAATGAGCGCAAAAATCACAGAATGAATAAAAAAACGACCCGCTCATTTGAGCATCGTTGAGAGGCTTGGCGGGTTGCAGCCTGCTTTATTCATATTGTTCCGTCACGAAAGGGCTAAATGGCAATGCATTAGCGTGAGCACAGCGATGACGATGCAAAATGTAGTAAATCCTACCTTTAAAGAGGAAGAGCGAGCATTGCGCTAAGGTGTTGTCAGTTAGTCCTTGCAGTAGGAAAAGTATGAATAATGCAGGCTACTGTTGCAAAAGTACTGATTCTATTTGATTTATACGAATAATAGACTGTTAAATTTACTTACATACGTGAGAGTGGATGGCTGAAGCAAACGTAGGGGCGCGCCTTGGTGCGACCTGCCAGCCGATGGTGTTTTTTCTACCACTAACCTCTAACCACCGCCGCAGGCGGTTTATCGCGCCTTGCTGCGACCGAGCAGCCGATAGATTTGTTCCGCACCCATGGCAGGTCGCAGCAAGCCGCGACCCTACAATCGTCTCATATTTAACATATTAACCGCGCGATAGCGCCGAATAACCGCATCGTCAGATGCCGCCTAACCGCTGCGAAGCAGCCTTATAACTCCTCAATACTTCCCCGAGCGGATGCGGTAGAGCGTCTCTTTCGTGATGTTCAGAAACGACGCCAATTGCGTCAGCGACACCGCCTCAAGTATCTGCGGATACTTCTCAAGCACCCAGCGATAGCGGTCGGCTGCCTCCAAGCGAAGCATATACGTCACCTCCTCCATATACTTCAGCTGCTCAATCAGCGCCAGGTTGACAAACGACTGAAACTCACGCGTGTCGAGCAACGGCAGATTCTCGCGCGCCGCAGCTCGCGGCGTGATGTGGCACAACTCCGTGTCGGTGAGAAATTGGATGAAGATTTTCTCGCCTTTGCCGTGAACCGTCAGCGGCGGCAAGACAAACTGGTCGTTGAACGAAAACGAATAGTTGAACTCGCGTCCCTTATAGATATAATACGTTCGCGCCACGCCGTTGATAACGTAGAACCGATTCTGCAGCAGCGCGTTAGGTCCGTCGATGACGTAGCCTTTCGGATAGATTTTATAGGTCAATTGTTCGCGTATCAACCGCTCTTCGTCGGCGGTGATTTTGAAAATCCGGCGAAGGTCGTCGATAAACTTCAGCGGGCGGTCGCAGTTATCTATCGGCAAGGATATCGGAGACTTTTTTCTTGACATTATTCATTAGCCATGAGGGGGTTGACGTTGCGCCGCAGATGCCGATGGTCGAGATGCCGTCGAGCCACTCCGAACGGATGTCGTCTTCGCCGAAGATGATGTGCGTGTTCGGATTGGCGGCGACGCACTCGTTGAAAAGTATCATGCCGTTGCTACTCTTGCGGCCGCTCACGAAAAGCACCAACTCGTGCTCGGTGGCGAAACGCCGTATCCGCGGCATCCGATTGGCTACCTGGCGGCATATCGTGTCGTGGCACTCAAACGACGCCTGCGGTTGCCGACGGCGTATCTCCGCCTCGATTTGCTGAAGTCCTTCGAGCGACTTCGTCGTCTGCGAATAGAGCACAATGTCGCGGCTGAAGTCGATATTGTCGATGCCCTCAACGCCTTCTACCACGATAGCGTTGCCGTCGGTCTGACCGACGAGTCCGTTCACTTCGGCATGTCCGAGTTTGCCGTAAATCACGATTTGCGGGCGCGTCTCTGCAGAATACGACTTCTTGATGCGCTGCTGCAGTTTCAGCACCACGGGGCACGTGGCGTCGATGATTTCTATGCCGTTCGCACGGGCTATGCGGTAGGTTTCGGGCGGCTCGCCGTGCGCGCGCAGCAGCACTTTGACGTTATGAAGTTCGCGCAATTCGTCGTGAGTTATCGTAACTAACCCCTTCTGTTTCAGCCGTTCAACCTCTTTCGAGTTGTGAACGATGTCGCCGAGACAGAAGAGCCTGCCCGACTTGTCGAGTTCCTCCTCAGCCTTGCGGATTGCCGAAACAACGCCGGGGCAGAAGCCTGAATCCTTGTCGATTTCGATGCGAACAGCCATAGCGCTATTGCTTTTCTACGATGGACGTATAGAGGTCGATGAGCCACTGATTTTGCTCGTCGATGGTCATGTTGGAGTTGTCGAGTTCGACGGCATCGTCGGCGCGACGCAGCGGCGTCTCTTCGCGGTGAGTGTCGATGTAGTCGCGCTCGCACACGTTGCGATAGACCTCTTCGTAAGTCACCGACGTGTCGCCTTTGGCGCGAAGTTCGTCGAAGCGGCGACGCGCACGCGTCTCTGCCGAAGCGTTGACGTAGACCTTCATCTCGGCGTTGGGAAAAACCACCGTGCCGATGTCGCGGCCGTCCATAACGATGCCGCCGCCTGCGCCCATTTGCTGCTGTTGACGAACCAAGGCATGGCGCACAAACGGCACCGCTGCCACGATGCTAACTTTCGACGACACAGGCATTTGGCGAATTTCCTTCTCCACGTTGCGCCCGTTGAGCATCGTCGCCGAGCGACCGTCGGCGTCGACGGCAAACGTGATGGCGATGTCTGCCATTCGCTCGCGAAGCGCCTCTTCGTTGAGCGTCATGCCCTCGAAGAGACCGTTCTCAAGGCAGTAGAGCGTCACCGCGCGATACATTGCGCCCGTATCGATATAGGCATAGCCGATGCGCTTTGCCAGAGTCTTTGCCATTGTGCTTTTGCCCGACGACGAAAATCCGTCGAAGGCTATAGTGATGCGTTTCTTTTCCATATCTATTTAAATTCGTAGAGATTTGTCGAAAAATTGACCATAAACGTCGTTCCGCCGATGTGCGGCTGGGCAAAAGCTATGCCCACACGGAGTTTCTGCGTGTTCAGTCCGGCAGCCGCCGAAAAGCCCGACAGGAAGTTGCGCGACGCCGTTGTCATATCGGTCTTCGTCTTGTGATTGTAGCCCAAACCGAGGTAAAACTTCTCCGACGGAGCGTATTCGAGGGCGAAAATCAGGTGGCGAAACAGGTTGCTCGCAAAACTGTCTTTCAGCTCGAGCGCCGAGTTCGGGTCATTGTCGTCGACGCGTTTATAGTAAGGCAACTTCCACTTAGTGAGGTTCGTAGCCGTTATCGACAGGCGGAACGGGCCGTTGTGGAGCGACTGCGTATAGCCCAACTGAATGTCCCACGGCAAGCGGTCGTAGCTGTCGGCAAAGCGCTTCACCTGACCGCCCAGATTCTTAGCCACCGCCGAGAGCGACAAGTCCTTGTCCGGGTTATAAAAGTTCACGCCGAGATCCACGCCGATAGCGAAAGCGTTATACTGTTCGTAACTCGATTGAATCATCTTAATCGACGCACCGCCGCGCACGCGTTCGCTGAAGTCGTGGCTGTAGGACCCCGTAACGGCGATGTCGCGCGGACTGAACGACCCGGTTTGAATGCCCGCCTCGTCGTAGCCCGTCATCTTGCCGTAGCCGAAATACTGCACCCCGGCAGCCCATGCACCGTGCTCGCCAGCCTCCTTGCCGAAGCGCACCGACGCATAGTTGCTGCCGCCCAGATAGCGCATATAACTGAATCCCAACTGCATATCCACTTCCGAGCCCAGAAGCGCCGGGTTTTGCTCGTAGAGGTTGATATCGTCGTCGATGATAGAAATATTAGTGCCGCCGAGACCGTAAGCGTGGCTCGACGTCGTCGTGTTCAGAAAGTTATACGCAGTCCGCCCGTCCTGAGCAGCAACCCGGACCGACAGCGTAAACATCAGCAGCACAACAAGATATGTCAAAATACGTTTCGTCATATTACCGGCAGACAATGATTTGCCTACTAAATATAACGCAAAAACACCCCGATTAGTGTGTTTTCAACAAAAAAAAGCAAGGCTGCCGGGACGCATCTCGACAGCCTCTGCGCTAATAATATAGAAAAATAACGTTGTTCTATCTTACTACCACCTTCGTGCGGTTTGCAATGTAGAGACCCGCGGGGATGTCGACGGTGGTGACGCCTTCGCCGACTGCGACGGTCTTAACCAACATACCGCTTACCGAGTAGATGGGCAGTGTCTGACGCGTCTGCGACAGAATCTTGATGCATCCTTGTCCCGGGATGATGGTCAAGCCGCTTTCAGTCGTTACTGCGTTTACGCCGCCGAAGTCCTTTCCGATGGTAAACGTATATTCATTAAGGTCGAGTTTGAGAACCACATTTCGGCTTGTCGATTTTACTTTCCAACTGTTAGTATACCATTCGTAATTTGCAAGCATCGTTGCTTCCGTGTTTTCGTCATTGATTTCGAAAGTTGAGTCGTAACTCGAGCGCGGTCCTATTGTTGCCTGAAGAGAAGAACTTATTCGCAAATATACAGTTTCGCCTTCCGGAAGTTCGTAGCGACCTTGGTATACGCCCGGCGAGGTTTCGACAAGCACTTCTTTCTTCAATTCATCGATAAACTCGATTTTAGGAACGACTTTATAGACCATGGCACTGTATGAGTAGGCAAAAAATGTTTTGTTGTGCGCCGACGAAAGAACGGTAAGCGTTTTGTCGTTCGTATTAATCATAAAGTGAACACAACCGTCGTCTTTGTTGACAAAACTCCATTTGCTTTTAGCGGTAGCCTTAAGGCGCAGGTCAGATGCGTTAACGGTGTTTGCTGCATATTCGGTGTAAGGTCCGGTCCACATGCCATAGTCGTCGAACGTCAACTGCGTGTCGGTTGCCGGTGCTATGATGCTGCCGGTGCTCGACGTAAAGTTGAATGCTAAGTTGCCCGAATCAAAATATCCTACGCCGGTAGCAACTCCCGACTTGTATTGCGAGGGCTTAACGGTAAAATCGTCGTCGGTACTAACAAGTTGGTAAGTCGGCTCCTCTTTGCCTTCGACGAGTTCGGCGGTGAGTTTCATCGCATTCAAATCAACGGTGAGTTTCAACTTACCTTTGCCTACCAACGCATTCGATAAGAAAGAAGACTGCGAACTTCCGAGCGGCAATTCGCAACGACCGCCGTCAAAATGCAAATATTCGAGTCCTTGGTTACAATAACCGCCGTTTGTATACACATAAGCGGACGCAATTGCCATACCGTTTTTTTCGTCTTCGCTCGGGTCGCCAACATAGAATCTCAACTCTAAGCCGTAACTCGTGTTCGAGGCATCATAGTCGACCGTGCCGCTGAATACCAACGAGCCGGGAGCCGTTTCCGCAATTGTGGGTTTGCTGTCGTTTCCGGTTATATACACATAAAGCTTATCAATGCTGTCGGCTTTCGCCATTTTATTAGGTGTGATATATATTCTTCCACCTTCCCAATCTGTTTTTACACAATGAAATTGATAAAGATCGGAGAGCCACCAACCGTTAGGCGTTACGCCGTATTCGTTGAAAACAATCTCCAAATCTTGATAGGTAGAAGCGCCGGAGGAGAGTCGGTAGTACGAGAAGTCGAATTTCCCGGCAGGAACGTCTACAAAGCCACCGAGATCGTCAATCATAACATTCTTAAATTGTTGACGTGTCTCGTAGGTCGGCACTTTGTTGTCGGTCAAACCGCCGACAAGATAGTACTTAGAATGCCCGTTTTCGACATATATTTTCTTTTTATTAGTGTCGATGGTGATATAGTACAACGTGTTATGACCTTGCTCTTTCACGACGCGGAACGCGTTAGCAGGCGTCGACGACACTTCGTTGCATTGCGTATACGTAGCCTCGGCAACGCCGTATTCGTCGAACGCGAACGTAAATCCGTCGGACGGTGCCGAAAGTGCATACGAGCCCGCCCAAGCCGCCTCGTTTTCGGTCATCGGCAGATGCTTGGTGAAGAAGCGCAAATCCGCTGACTCGTCTTCTACATATACATACCCATAATAGACGCCGTCTGACTTCATCGAGAGTTCGTCATATTCACCGCCATTGTAGACGTACATCGATTCCTTATAAGTTTCTACGTCATCACCGACAATCGTACCTGCCGCGGCTATCGGCGATTTGGAGAAGGTTACCGTTGTTGCGCCTACGTAGATATACAGCGTTCCGCCGGTCCAGTTGGTAAAATTCCAATAGCCTTTGCCATAGTAATAATCCGTTGTCATTCCGTCGACAAATTCGTAATCGACCGGGTTGCCCTCATATTGGCAACCAATCGACTCGCCGCTCCATCCTGCCAACTCTCTATAGAATCGGAACTCCGCTTGTCCGGAGGGTATCTCGAAACTGCCGTAGAATCCGCCCTTGTCGGTGAGTCGGAGTTTCCAATCTTCGAAATAGTCTTTTTTGTCCTCTGTCGGTTCCACCCATTGCTGAGCCGCTCCGACAAAGTAGAGGCACGGATTGATGCGCTCGTCAAGGAATGTGAATTTCACTTTCGCCGGCGTCGTTGTTGTATTTACCTGAATCTTGACGTCGCCGCCTTCCCAGCCGTCGTAAGTCCACAAGTTCGCCTTGTCGTCGGTCGAGGTGATTGCAGAACTGTAGGCAATGCCACCTACCACTTCCAGACTGCATGCCGTCGACGGGCAGAGCACCGTGTTGGGCGTGCCTTTCGCTGTCAGAGCCGTCACGATATAGCCATTGAGGCTGCTGAGTGTAGCCGTGCCTTCGTATACGCCGTCGGAAGTTTTCGTAAGTTTTGTAAAACTGTTGAGCACGGTCTCGGGTGCACCTTTCCACAGCTTGAAATCGCTGTCGGCGGAAATCAGATACATGCAATCTTCTTCAGCCGCCGCCGGCACATATGCAGCCGCCGCCGACCCCAAAGTAAGCGTCATTGCATTGGCATCGAACGTCGCCGAAATCGGCGTTTTAGTCGGGTCCGTGAAAGCATAATGCGGATAATTTGAATTGCTGATTACTTGATAGACAATTCCACCATCAGCCGACGCTGTCGGACTTCCGTAAGGGCTGAACGTTATGCCACCCCAATTCGCTTCCGACAGAATTCTGAATCCTTGAGTTCCTGCGGGGATTGTGAACTTAAACAATTTGTCATTGCCTGCCGCGCTGCTTACCTCAAGTCCTTTACTGAAATCCCATCCGCAAAAATCGCCGACTACCCAAACCTTACCGCCGGCGAAGTTCTTCGGCGTCGGCGCTACGTCGGGCAAGATATTCGCCACAAAATTATACTCTCTCTTATCGGCAAACGAGAGCACGCCACCGGTCCAACCGTCGACATTGTAGAACGCCGACGGCGTAAGCGATGCATTATTTGGAAGCAACACGTTGTAGCCCAATTCCTCGAGTTCCGGCGACTGTGTGTCGGCGCCAATCCACCACGAGTTGCTGAAGTCGTATAAGCGGAACTTCATATCGCCCGACGGAATGTATCGGTTGAACTCAGAATAACTTACATAGTTGGCAGCTGTTTCCGGCGTCGGAATCGACTCGTCGTTGACAAGCACCACGACAGCATCCTGCGCCGCTACGTAGACCATATTCGTATTCATATCGACCCGGAATTTGTAATAACCCGGCTCCTTAAATCCCGGAATGGTGAATGCGTAGTCTGCATTTTTGTTGAATTTGTAATACTTCAAGGCAGCCCGGCAAACTTTACTTTTGCCAAGAACATCCATCGCCACTTCATATGGCCAACCCTCGTTCTCAGGGATGATTACGTCAGTGTAGTTTGCAAGATCCGTATACTCGTGATACAAATCCGTGGGAGTTAAAGCAGTGTGAAAAACGAAATTCTTGGACGTAATCCAAAAGCGTCCTTCGTAAATCTTGCTGCCCGGCTGCGTCTCAAGAAGTTTGTAGTTTTCGTAATAGGAAGCATTGTCCTCCGTTGGATACTGCGGATTACTGTAATTAAACGCTTCCCGATAATAAATACAATCAGGTTCGGCGGCATTCGTCCCCAACGAAAGCCCCACACACGTCGCTATCAGGACCGCGCCCGACACGACTCGTTTGAAAATCTCTTTAATCATTTTGTTGAAAATTGGTTATTATTATGCTTTAAATTTACACTATTGTGTTCAAAATTCACACTGTCCCTACAAAGGCAAGACCGAAGAAAGCAAAGCAAGTTGCAAGTGTTTCATTGGCCATTGCAAATATAATCACAAAATCGGAATAAACAACTGCAAAAACAACAAAAAATTTGAATAAAAGTGGAAGAGTGGAGAGGTAAGAGAAGCGCCTCCGGCGCGGTTATGCGGCTGCTATCGCAGCGGTTATGCGGCATCCGGCGATGCGGTTAATGGTCGGGTGCACCGTCCCATCCGGCAATTCCACGCAGCGCCGGCTGCCGAATAACCGCGCGTCCGCGCCGAAGGCGCCTTCTCACCGCAGGTCGTTGGTATCGACGTATGCCTTAACGAGGAGCCAGATGGCGAGGATTGTCGCGAGGAGGTCGCTGACGGGCATGCTATACCATATACCTTCAACGCCGAAAAAAAGCGGCAGAAGGGCAAGTCCCGGCAGCAGGAACACGAGTTGCCGCGACAGCGACAGAAAGAGCGCCGCCTTGGCTTTGCCTATCGACTGGAAGAACTGGCAGGTGATGATTTGCGCGCCGACGAAGGGGAACATCATAACCGACACGCGTAGGGCGAATTCCGACTGCGGAACGAGCATCGGGTCGTCGGTAAACATGCCGACAAAGACGCTCGGGAAGCCGGTTCCGAGGATGCAACCGACGGTGGTAACGGCGACGCCGGCGATGATGCCGTAGCGCAGTGCGCGGCGTACGCGGTCGTGGAGCGATGCGCCGTAGTTATAGCCTACGATGGGCTGCATGCCTTGCGCGATGCCCATTACGACCATCACGAAGAGCATCTGCATGCGGTTGACGATGCCGAAGGCGCCGACAGAGTAGTCGTTGCCGTAGGTGAGCAGTCGGTTGTTGATGAAGATTGTCACCAGACAGGCGCAGACGTTCATGAAAAACGGCGACATACCGATGCTGAATATGTTCTTTATCAGGCGTTTACGCAGGTGAAGGCTTGCGCGATGGAAGCGTATGTAGGTGCGTCGGTCGAGGAAGTGGCAGAGCACCCAGACGAGTCCGACGGCTTGCGAAGCCACGGTGGCTATGGCGGCGCCGCGTATGCCCCACTCGAAGCCGAAGATGAATATCGGTGCGAAAATCACGTTGCACACCACGGTAAGCACCGACGAGAGCATCGCCTTCTTGGGATATCCTGTTGCGCGCATGATGTTGCTCAGACCTATCATCGAGTACGAAATCGGGCTTCCGGCGAGGATTATTTGCATAAAGTCGCGCGCATATGGCAGCGTTTCGTCGCTTGCGCCGAACAGGCGAAGAATGTCGTCGAGGAATAGTAGCGTGACGCCGCCGTAGAAGCAAGCGTTGATAATCAGCAGGATAGCGACGTTGCCGAGGATATCTTCCGCGCCGCGTTGGTCTTTCTGACCGAGTCGGATTGACGAAATGGTGGCACCGCCGACGCCGACGAGCGTACAGAAGGCGATGAGCAGATTCATCAGCGGGAACGTGATTGCCATACCCGAAATGGCGAGTGCGCCTACGCCGTTGCCGATGAAGATGCTGTCGATGATGTTGTAGAGCGACGTGAGGGTCATCCCGACAATGGCGGGCAGGGAGTAGCTGACGAGAAGTTTGCCGATTGGTTGGGTGCCTAATATGTGTGGATTATTGCTATTTGCCATACGCTGCTTTTTTCGTCGGCAAAGTTACGGCGAATTCTGTGTTCGGCAAAATTTGTACTGCAAAGTAGAGTTAATACACCGGCTTTACTATCTCAACACGCATCCCCAAAGCGTTAATCATTCGATAGAAAGCGCCAACGCCGGGCACTATTATGCCGTTTTCAACTTTTGAAACATACGACTTGGTTGAATTGATACGATGAGCCAACTCCGTTTGCGTTATTTTCGCTTCTTTCCGAGCATTACGCAGAATCATACCGCTGTAGAAAGCGTAAGCGTCTTCTTCTGCCTTGATACGCTCTGCTGTGCCTTCCTTGCCGAACTTTTGGTCAAGAACAAGGTCATAATCAACGATTTGATGATTGTTTGTCTGCATAATATGCCTCCTTTATTTTTAATGCTTTTTCTATTTCTTTTGACGGTGTCTTTTGGCTCTTTTTTTGAAACCCGTTAAACAGCACTACGACATTTCCTTCATCGAATATAAAGAATACCCTAAAGATATTTCCTTCGTATTCTGTTCGCAACTCGTATATGCCATTCCTTATTAGCTTTACAAACTTTTTAGGCAACCTATCTTGGGTTTTTAGCAAGAGAAGACCATACTGGATTTTTTCTTGCTCCTTTTCCTTTAAAGTGCTCATAAACGCCTCAAAGTAGCCACCATATGTCAGTATTCTCCGTTTCACGGTGCAAATATACTAAAAAGTTGCCTTATCGTGCAACATTTTCTCCGAAAAATCAACCAAAATCGGTTGTTTTCGCAAAATCAACCAAAATCGGTTGATTAATTTTGCCTGCCGAAAACGTGCCTGCCAAACAAAAAACAGTCGCACTCCGGCGGGGAATGCGACTGTCGAACTTGATTATTAGACCTATTTGCTACTTAACGAGCACTTTGGTTGTCTTACCGTCGACGGTTACGAGGTAGATGCCTTTCGCAACGTTGAACGAGCGTTTGCTGCTGTTGACAGCAACGGCTTGTCCGTTAACGGTGTGGATAGACACGTTTTGTGCTTCGCCGAGGATGCGGATGTTGCCCACACCTGCGATAACTGCCACTGCGTTAACTACCGATTCTACACCGCCGTCTTTCTTGACTAACTTAACGGTGAGTGCGTCGAAGTCGACCTTGATGTCGTAAGTATTGCCGAGAGCCTTGTACGACGTATTTGCCATGATGATGGCTGCTTCTACGCCGTTTTCAACTTCCGTACCATCGATAGCCGGACCGTAGCGGAATGCGTTGACTTCATTCCAGTTGGTCGACGATACCGATGTGAATGCGAAGTATGCAAAGCCGTCGTTGCCTGCCGGATAGAGTTTAACGTCTTTCGCGGTAAATACGGCGTCAACCGGGTCTTTGGTGAGCTTAACAGCGGCTGTCAAATCCCAATTGCCGGTGTCGTCGAGGTTACCGATGAGGTAGAGGCTTTCGGGCTTTTCGACAACGATTTCGCCTTCGATGAGGATGGTCATATTGACGAGGTCGACGGTTACGTCGAAGTCGCCTACGCCGGGAACGTTGATTGCGCCGTTACCCTTAACAATCGAGCAGGGTTCGTTGAGCGTTGCTGTTGCGTTGTCTTGAGCGAAGCCCCAACGAGATGCGTTGATGGTTTCCCAGTCGCCGATGTTTTCGCAGATTGCGAAGTTGGTCTTACCTTCGGCTGTTGTGACTGTGCCTTTGTAGATGCCCTCGCCAACCTTGGCAAGTTCGTACGATTTAGTCGGGTCCCAGTTGTATGCGCCGCCGACAACGTGCAGCTTTTCAGGATAAGCGACAGTCGATTCGCCTTCGATAAGTACGGTCATATTCTGCAAATCGACGGTGAGGTTGAACGTTCCGTCGGCTGCAATGTGCATCGAGCCGTCTGCAACTTCTTCGATTGCCGCCGGAGTGTTTAGCATAACTTCCTTATTCGTGTTGTGTGCGTAACGCAATGCGTTGGCGACTTCCCAATCGTCTTCGGTGTCGCCGAGGAATGCTGTCAATGCGAACCAGCAGTTACCTTCGATAGTGCCTTTGTAGATGCCGTTTGACTCTTTGGTGAGCTTGATACCGGTGTTAGCCTTCCAGCCTGTGTGGTCGCTCATCAAGTAAAGTTCGGCGGGATAGCTGTCGCTCGACATTGCAACACTGTAGCGACGTGCTGCTGGAACAACCACTTCGCCGCTTTCGCGCGGGAGGCTGAATGCCTTAAACCATTCGCCCGAGTTCGAAACCAGGTAGAGGTTGTCGGCAACGTCGAATGCCATTGCGTTGGTGTTCGTGCCGCATGTGGTTGCCAAGTCGTAGAGTTTTGTGAACGTGGGCACGCCCGATTCGTCTTTAGTCACTTTGAAGATACCTACGGTAGCCTTGCCTGTCGCCATTGCCATGAGTGTCTTGTCGGCGTTCCATGCCATACCGGCACCGGCGGCGAGTGTCGTGATGTCGCTGTAGTCGATAACGCCGGTGTTGAGGTTTACGTGCTTGTAAGAGGGTTCGGTTTCGTTTGGTGCGCCACGATATTGACCTACCATAAGGCCTTCGCCGTCGGCGTCAAACTTGGCGTTGACGGTTGCGCTGTTAATCCAGTATTGACCGCTGATTGCCTCAAGACTTTGCGACGGTGCGGCATTCCATGTCTTCTCTTTGCCGAGGTTATAGATGTCGACGCGGTGGTTTGCCGACGAAAGGGCATAACCGTCTTTGCAAGAAACGACTGCCACTTTGAGTTTGCTGCCCGAGCCGTAGACGTCGAGTGCGGTTGCCGGACCTGCCACGAAGTTGCCTGACTCGTCGGTTACGATACCGTCAGTGCCGAGGGTGCCTTGGAACACTTCGGTAGCGGCTGCCGAGAGGTCGTCGGGATTGAGCTCCCAGAGGCTTGTGTTTTCAACGCCTGCACGTCCTACGAAGATACGTCCGTCGTCGCTGATGGCGAGGCGTTTGAAGTCGTAAACTGCCGGCGTACCACTCGGATAGGTGGTGTTTTGTGTCATACCTGCTTGGAAGCCGTATTTGCCTTCTGCGTTCTTGATGGGTTGAAGGAGTTGGTCGAATGCGTAGATGCCCGTGCCTGTACCGTTATCGCCGGTCGATGCGAGATAGCCGGTTGTGGGAAGGCTGGATTGCGCTTCGGTGACGAGAATTCGTCCGAAGTGCTCACTGTTGGGGTTATTGTCGACAACAACGCCGTAGGGACTCCAGAATTTGTATGCCGAGTCGGAGACGGTCGGGGTCGTCACTACGTCGCTCGTCACTGCTACTTGAACTACCGTTCTTGCGTCGAACTTGAAATCGGCGAACGGAACAGCCACCGTGTTGAGGTTGTTGATTTCGGTTTTTGTTTCGTCGGTGTAGTAGGCGATTGTCGTGCCTTCGTATTCTTTGTAGACCACGCCGTCGCAGACGAGTTGAACCTTAACTGACGTTGCCGGTGCATTCAAGCGATAGGTCACGTCGAAGTTAGAACCGTTTAATTGCACTTTGATGTCGTACGCATATGCGTTACGCGCTTCGATAGAAATCGGCTTTGGCACCTCGAAGGTGTATTGCGCCACGAGACGTCCGGGAACGTATTGGTAGATACGTGCGGTATATTCGTCAATTTTCTCGAAGTTGAGGGCGTTCGCATAAGGGCTTGCCGCCGCTACTTCAGACTCGTGAGTGGCAACGACGGTGCCTGATTCGTCGTAGACAACAAATCCGTCGGCATAGTCGGTGCCCGCGGGGTGAACGGTGTAGCGTACGCCGTTGAGCGTAACGACGTCGCCGCCGGCTGTGGTGTTAATGTCTGTGGGGCAAGCCGGAACACTGTAATTCTTGCCGTCCCAGAGCGCAAATTTTGCGGTACGGGTGTTCTTTACGAGAATGTTGTCCGACTGAAGGTCGCTGTCGAGCGGTTGGATGATACCGTCGGTTCCTCCTGTACCGGGTGCTGTGATGGCTGTGCCGGGCATACACATACACGTTCCTTCGTAGAAAGCATACGGGGCAATTACTTCAGAGCCGTTGCCGATAACGTAGAGAACACCTCCATCCATCATGACGTTGCCTTTTGCTCTTCCCATATAGTCCATGCGTCCTGCCGTTACTCCGTCGGGCAGAGTGACAGTAACATCGCGGAACGTACTTTCGCCTGCGGGTAAGATTTTCAGCGAGGTCATCGCGCCTGCGCCTGCAAAGCCGTTGCTGATGATGAGGTTGCCGGCATCGTCAATGCTAATTGCGGTTCCTGCACCGCCGCCGGTCACTTCAACATCGCCAAATTTTGGCAGATGTTTGCCGGTTTCGTCCCAATAATAGACTTGCGGGACACTCTTGTCGTTTGTCCAGATTTTGCCGTCCTGTCCGACGCCCCAGCGTGCGTTGCCTTGAGCCGGAATGTCATCGGTGTACTTCCAATCTTGCGTCAAAGTCTGGGCATTTGCACTAAGCGATAGCGTGGCTAATCCGCAAAGTGCCAATTGTAGTAAAGACTTTCTCATAAATAGATTAATTAAGGTAGTTTTGAGATTTATTCTTTTGTAAAGTTAGACTATAATTTGAGCAAAACAAAGCGATTTAAGAAATTTTAACACAAAAAAGGGGGGGGGTATTCGGCATCTTCGATGCGGTTACGCGGCGCTAACGCGCGGTTAGAAGGTTAAGATGTCATCATCAGACTATCCCACGCAGCGACAGCTGCCGAATAACCGCACGACAGTGCCGTCTAACCGCGCACCGCGCCGCCTAACCGCTGCGAAGCAGCCAAATTTTTGAGCCATTTTTGCAATCGCATGACAAATATTTGATGTAACTTTACACCCGCAAAAAATAATGACATTAGTATGAAAATTGGAGATACTGTGCGGTTTCTCAACGCTGTGGGCGGAGGAACGGTACGCAAGATAGATGGCAACATTGCCTATGTTGAGGAGTCGGACGGGTTCGAGACTCCGGTACTTATTCGCGAATGTGTGGTGGTCGACCCCGACGGCGGTATCGTACCCAAAAAGAAATACGGCTCGAATGAGCCGAGCAAGTACGAAGCACCTGCGGTGGTCAAACCCGCTCCGGCATCGTCGCGCAGCGAAAACAACGTGGAAATCGTCGAAACCGCTGAGGGCGACACGCTCAACATCGTGCTCGGCTACGAGGCTGACGACATAAAGCATATCAACACGACAGGCTTTACCGCCTACCTGGTCAACGACAGCAACTACTTCCTCTACGTGGTCTATGCAGCGCGCACCGAAGGCGGTCGCTGGCACTGCCGCTACGAGGGCATCGTCGAGCCAAACATCCAGGTGCTGCTCGAAGAACTCACCCACGACGACTTGCCTGCCCTCGAGCGAATTTCCGTGCAGTTGGTGGCGTTTAAGCGCGACGCCGACTATCGCCCGAAAAACCCCGTGGCGGTGGAATATCGCGTCGACGCCACGAAATTCTATAAGGTGCACTGCTTCCACGACAACGAATATTTCGACAACCCGGTGATTGCCTTCGACATCGTCAAAAACGACGTGCCGCAGCGCCAAATGGTTGTCGACAGCAGCATGCTCGAGCAGGCGATGCGCGAAAAGCGTCAAGCCGACAAACCGGAACGACGTCGCGTCGAGAAGCATCAACATCACCCGAAAAAAGGCGAGATTATCGAGGTGGATTTGCACATCGGCGCGCTGCTCGACACCACCGCAGGTCTGTCGAACGGCGATATGCTCGAGGTGCAACTCGGCGAATTCCGCAAAACGCTCGACGCAAACCTCCGCAACAAGGGGCAGAAAATCGTGTTTATCCACGGCAAAGGCGAAGGCGTGCTCCGCAAGGCGATTCTCGACGAACTCAAGCGCAAGTATAAAAACTGCGAGGCGCAAGACGCTTCGTTCCGCGAATACGGCTTCGGCGCTACGCTGGTAACTATTCATTAAGATGATACTCTATTTCTCGGCAACCGGAAATAGTCGATGCGTGGCGAGCCGGCTCGGCGAACGACTCGGCGAACGCGTGGCGGACTTGCGCACGTGCGGCGAGGTAAGCCTTGCCGACGGCGAATGCCTTGGCTTTGTGTTCCCCATCCACTGCTGGGGGATTCCGCCGACGGTGGCTGAACTCATCCGCCGACTGCAGGCGCCCGTCGTCCCCGCCTATTGCTATATGGTAGCCACCTGCGGCGACGACACGGGGCTGACCGCTCGCGAGTGGGCGGCGCTGATGGGCGAAAAAGGCTTTACCGCCGATGCGCAATTCTCCGTGCAGATGCCCAACACCTACGTCCTGCTGCCGGGGTTCGACGTCGACTGTCCGGCGCTCGAGGCTCGCAAACTCGAAGCGATGCCGAGCCGTGTCGACGCCATCGCCGACCACGTTCGCAACCGCCGTTACGGCGACTTGACGCACCACGGCGCTTTTGCCTGGCTCAAGTCGAAGGCTATCCGCCCGGGATTCGTCAAGCGCATCAGCGACGAGAAGTTCCACGTCGATGACTCGTGCCGCGGATGCGGGCGTTGCGCGGCTGCCTGCCCGGTCGGCAACATCGAAATCGTCGACAGACGTCCACGCTGGAAAGGCAACTGCATAAACTGCCTTGCCTGCTATCACACCTGCTCGCGACACGCCATAGCCTACGGCAAAGCTACCGCCCGAAAAGGTCAATACAACAAGATGCTTAAACAAGATAAAATATGAAACTCCAAGGCGCAATAACGATGATTGCATCGATAATAATCTCATTGACAGGCTGTTCGAACACCAAAAGCGGCTGCACTGCCGATGCCGCGGCTGAGCAGTCAAAACCCATGCCGCGCGTGGCGTTCTGCGCCGATTCTGCCTACCGCTTCGTCGAGGCGCAGTGCGAGTTCGGACCGCGTGTGCCCAACACGGAGGCTCATCGCCGTTGCGGCGACTTTCTGCTTGCGCAGTTGCAAGGCTTCTGCGGTGCCGTCACGGAGCAACGCGTCGACCTGCGCGCCTACGACGGCACTCTGCTCAAGGCACGCAATTTCGTCGCCGAATTCTATCCCGAAAAGCCTAAGCGCATTCTTCTGTTGGCGCACTGGGACTGCCGTCCGTGGGCGGATAGCGATGCCGACGAAGCAAAACACCGCCAGCCCGTGATGGGTGCCAACGACGGCGCAAGCGGTGTGGGCGTGGCGCTCGAGATTGCGCGACTACTTGCCACAAACGAGCCGAACGTGGGCGTCGACATACTCCTCACCGACGCCGAAGACTGGGGCGACCGCGATGGCGATAGCGAAGACTCGTGGGCTCTCGGCACGCGCCATTGGGCGGCGAATCCGCATCGCGAAGGCTATGTCTACCCCGGTAGCGGCATACTTCTCGACATGGTAGGCGACGCGAATGCAAAGTTTTTGAAAGAATATTTCTCCTATCGGAGTGATGCCAAGACACTGTCGACGCTGTGGGCGTTGGCGGCGCAACTCGGGCACGCCGACCGCTTCGTCAACGACTTCGGCGGCGCCATAACCGACGACCATGTCGAAATCATTGCCGCCGGCATACCGTGCATCGACATCATCGACCAGCGCAAAGACTCGCCGACAGGCTTCTGCCCGCAGTGGCACACCACCGACGACACGATGAGCCACATCTCGCCCGCCACCCTCGCAGCCGTCGGCGAAACCCTCGCAGCCTACATCTTCGGAATGAAATAAGAGTGGAGAGCGGAGAGTGGAGAGCGGAGAGAAGCGCCTCGGTGCGACCGGGCAGCCGATGGATTTATTCCTCTCTAACCAATAACCACTAACCACCGCCGCAGGCGGTTTACCGCGCCTCGGTGCGAGCGGGCAGCCGATGGTAATTCCTCTCTAACCACTAACCAATAACCACTAACCACCGCCGCAGGCGGTTTGTAACGTCAAGATGCTAGCTCGAAGAGCTTGCTGTACTCGGTTAGCCCCACCTTGCCGCCTGCGGCTAGGTGGGGGAGCCTGATAATCAACCCAATGAGCTAAATTGCATAGATTTTGCTCATTGGCAGTGCTAAGTTGGAGACTTTGCGACCGGGCAGCCGTGCGAAGCAAAAGTAAGAGCGGCGAGCGGCTCATCCATCCCATTAGCCTCACTCTTACCTCTTACCCCTTACCTCTTACCTCTTCCTGTCATTTTCGCTTGTTTATACAGAAAATAAGTAGTACCTTTGCACTCGGATGCTTTAGGGTTGAGAATCAAGCCTATTTTGAGAAACATTCACTTATAAAACCAACGATTTTTTAACAACTAATTTCTATATATTTTATGAAAAAACTTTACTTATTACTAACGCTTCTGCTTGTCGCGTTCGTCGGTCAAGCTGATACAGTCGTTGATGAAATCACGGCGACCGGCTTAGGGTTAAACACCTCTTATGACTATGTAGAAGGAAAGACATTTACTTCTGCTACGCAGTATACTGCTGCTGCTGCTATGTACGGAAGCGGAGCTATTCAAATCACCTCCGGTTCCAAAAAAATAAATAATACTACACGTTATGTTGGAGTATATAATACCACATCTGTTGGTAATGCTCGCAAAGTAGAAGTAACTTGGAATTCATACACATACGCCGATCGTGTTCTTAATGTCTACGGCAAGGCTACTCCGTTTGTTTCTACAAGCGCTTATACTTCACAAGGAGGAACTCTAATAGGTTCTATTACTTATGGCACAACAACGACTCTCGACATCACAGCCGATTATCCTTACATTGTGGTCTGTTCAAAAAGTGGCGCACATTATATCGAAAGTCTGAAAATCACTTGGGAAACAGGCGGCGAAACTACAGTATGTGCAATCCCGACTTTCTCAGAAGAAGAAGGCACGTTCTATGGCAACGCCGGCGAGACCAAAGAGGTTACTCTTTCATGTGCAACCGACGGTGCTACTATCAAATATACCGTAAACGGCGGTGCTGAACAGACTTACAACGGCACTAACATTCCCGAACTTGTTTTCCCCGGCACTTACAAAGTAACTGCTTGGGCTACTGCAGACGGTCTCGAAAACAGCGAAACAAACTCTGCCACCTATGAATTAGTCGATGTTGCTACGTTAGATTTATATACCAAAGTAACCGAATCAACGGTTCTTAAAGCAGGTGACAAGATTATTATTGTGAATGAAAGTACGGGTAATGCCCTTTCTACCACACAAAATAATAACAACCGAGCTTGTGTTGTTTATGAAAGTAAAGATGATGGAATTTTGGCAACTCCCGATATTCAAACAATTACGCTCGAAGATGCTATGTCAACCGAAAGCGTTAAAGGTTTTGCATTCAACGTAGGCAATGGTTATCTCTATTCTGTTTCAAGTTCTAGCAACTACCTCAAAACACAAGCAACCAATAACGATAATGGCATTTGGACTATTAGCGTTGACGAGAGCGGTAATGCTACCATTATTTCGCAAGGCACAGATAATATAATACAATACAATACGAATAAGTTATTCTCAAGTTACCCCCAATCAAAAACTCAGCAACCTGTTCAACTCTACTACCTCCCTGCGCCGGCGGCTAAAGAATGCGCCGACCCGATTTTCTCGGTAGAAGAAGGTACTTACTACGGCTTCAACGACG
>JBJEDO010000121.1:0-10626 GCA_051872155.1 Candidatus Limisoma sp. | reverse complement strand
AAGTAAAAACAGCCGTTATAAACAAAAACGGCGCAAATATTTTTCGTATGAAAATAATCATTGTATTAGCGGCGTTTCTAGTCGGCTTGACAGTGGCAGATGTAAATAATGGTGCTATATGGCCATCAAACGTTTGCCAGGCCGCAACTCAAGCCCGAAATGATGGCTCCTACTCTGCTACGTCTCAATTTGTTTCTGCAGAGCCGTCATCCTCATCTGCGAACGATAAGTATCGCACATTTGTGAAGACAAAGAATAAATGTCGTAATTCTAATTGCAGTTGCTCCGGTTATTGGGGATACAAGCATGGCAATGGCACATACGAGGGGAACTGTCAAAACACAGATGGACATGGACACACATGTGGACATGGTCCAGAAAAGCATGGTCTTAGAAAATGGTAAAACTTATAATATATGATATATATGAAAAGTAAATATCTAATTTTAGCGATAAGTTTGTTTTCCTTGATGTTTATATCTTGCCAATCTTCAAAGAAAATAAAAAACGTACGAGAACTCATGGAAGACGACGGATGGGAATATGTACAACGTGTAGTTATAGATACACACTATGATAAAGATAACTGGATATTAGAAAACCACGACGAATTTGACATTTTTAAGAGGGGAAACGACTATGCAATGACGCGTCATGATACTGAAAAAATTTCACTTGAGAATTGTGAAACAGGTGATGAACATTTACAAGCATCCTATTGGATAAATTATTATGCTTATCCTGGAAATTTCACAATTCGCGCAGATCATGCAAGGAATGGAACTGGACTCTTGGGAATCATCACAAAGCATTATAATATGAAGGCAAATGCGAGCAGTATCGCAACACTATATTTCAATATAAATGGATCTGTAGACTCATCACAATCTTCGGGAATAAACGAAGGTGTCAGTGATGCCACAACAGATGATATTGAAGAAATATCTGAACCCGAACCTCAAAAGAAATATAAGCAGTGTCCAGTATGTTATGGTAGTGGACGATGTGGAGGATGCGGAGGCAGTGGTTCGGTTTACAATTCGATAGATTATAACCCTGGACAATATGTCGATTGTAGTGCATGTGGAGGCACTGGTCAATGTGGTGCCTGCGAAGGAAGTGGTATGGTTGAGGATTTCGGCTGGTAATAAAAAACTTCGTTACACAAAAAGCATAAAATTTTCTGTCTTTTCCCCATAGAGTGCTTGGCTATACCTTTGCGGTATAATCAAGCACTTTTTTATGAATACCATTTCGATAAATCTCAATGTGCCCAAAAGATGGAACGAACTCGACGACGAACAACTGCTTTTGGTGCTCTCTATACCTGTTGAAGCTCAGCGGCAATCAGATTATGTATCGCAACATTGTTGCTCAACTCGACCGCCGCCGCGATTTGCATAATCCCGGCGGGGAAGTAGTGCTCAAACAAGCAAGGCATTGCCGAAGATTGCACTTGATTTCGAAAACTTGACAATCACGGCAGCCGGCGGAGTGCGATTTGCCGTCAGCACGCAATGGGGCGACAACTTCGCGTCATTCCAAAGACACGTAACCGAACAACTCGGTTGGACCCTCAAAGAAATCGAATAATATTAGGCCGACCCAGCACTGCCGTCCGGCTATCGTAAATCGTGCTTGATGTCTCTACCGAAAGGTTTTTATCCCTAACGCACAGCCTCGGAGATATCTCCGGGGCTTTTTGTTTGCTGCCAAATCCGCCGTCGAAATCTACCAAGCCCTCCACTACAAAGAAGCTCCGTTCAAGAAAATAAAAATTTGTAGGACACAGCCGCGCTCGGCATAACGCCCAACCGCCTGGCCTACAACGAAAACCCATCTCACAAGGGTGATAGTGGGTCAGATTTTAAAGGATCAGACCGTGCTCAAATCTCCTTATTGTCAAATTGAGATAAAAGTTGAGAGGCCGGGACAATTAGGGGTTGCCCATTTTTATCTGCTATTACCACATCTTGACCAAGAGCAGCCTTGCGACGAATCAAATTTTCATAGCTCTGCTTAAGGCCTTTCATAAGTTTCTCTCTCAAATCTTTTTTTTCCTGTTCAGACATAATTCCTTGATTTTAATGAATTGATTCAGAAAAGACATATTGTCACTACAAGCCAATTCTATAGGAGTGTCAATATTTTCATAAAAGGTCCAACTATCAACTATTGGCGCAAAGATATTGAAGAAGTTTTGCAAACCTAGCCAATAGCGCCTATGGATTGTTTCGGTTGGAATATTGTGACCACCTTCGCTGACACGTTTTGCCACACGTGCGACAGCCATCTCGGGAGACGGTAGATAAAAGAACAGAAGCACCACATAATATCCTCGCTGATGTGCGCGCTTAACCAGTGAGGTATAACTTCGGGTGGCAAGAGTGGTTTCAATCGCAAAAGTCTTTTGCTGACGTAGAAGAAAGTCAATTCTTTTAAGCATCAATTTACCGGCTTCAATAGCCACCGATTCAGGATTAAACGGAGAAAGACCTTTAGCAATCTCATCAGCATTGACAAATTCCCGACATTCCAGTAAACCAGGCAATACTGAGTAAGAAGCAGTCGTTTTGCCCGCTCCGTTACATCCTGCAATGATATATAGTGTCGGTTTCATCTTAAACTTATGGCGAAAAATCCCGCAGGCAGTACTGCTTGCGGGATTCAGTTGAATTTTGGCGGAGTGAGGGAGATTCGAACTCCCGAACCGCTTTTGACGGTTACACGCTTTCCAGGCATGCCTCTTCAGCCACTCGAGCATCACTCCAAAATTGCCTGCAGCCACACGTCGGGTCGTTATCTTCCGTTACGCCGAAGGGGCTTTTGCGGTGGCAAAGGTAATACTTTTCGAGGTTTTGCACAAATTTTTTTGTTGTTTTCGCAGTCGTCGGCGGGGTAAATGTGTGTAATTTTGCGATTACAGTGTATGAAGTATGGTTAGTGCGGTTACTGCTGCTATTGCGAGGAATATGGTGAGGATGAGTCGCATGGGTAGTTGTCGGCAGTAGCGTTTGAGCAGTACGACGGCGAGGATGGTTGTTGCGGCGTAGGGTATTAGCCTGATTATGGGGAAGCTGAGTTCGCCGTAGCGTGGGATGAATATGTAGTAGAGTAGCATTACTAGTCCGTAGTTGATTGTTTGTATGATGAGCACGAGGTTTTGTTTTTTGTAGGAGTTGAATATTTTTTGTAGCATGTTGTAGGCGAAGCTGAATGGCAGGATTAGTATCATCAGGGATAGCAGGTTTGCTGTGAGGGTAAGTGCTTCGGGTGTGAATTTTGTGAATCCGAATAGCAGATTTACTATCCACGGGCTGCAGAGGCTTGTGAGGAGTGCAACGATGCAGAGTCCGCCGGAGACATAAAGCATTAGTCGTCGCGTGACGTCGGCGACGCCTTGTGAGTCGCCGAGGCTTACGAGGTTGTTGTATTTGATAGCCATTACGTTGGTTATCTGTGTTATAAGGAATATTCCGGGGATGCTTGCTATTTTGTCGGCGTAGTTCATTGCGGTGAGGCTTCCTTGTGAGAAGTTTGTGAAGAAGTATTGTGGGACGAATAGTGCGGAGAGGTATACGAGGTAGCCGAGTTGTGAGTATAGTCCGGAGGAGAGTACGGTTTTGATGCGTGAGAATGCGAATGCTGTGAAGTTCCAGTGTAGTTGTCGGCGCATCATTGCGAGGAGTACGATGAGGTTGAATGATGAGCCGACGAGGAGTCCGACGACGATTGCTTTGAATCCGAGTTGGTCGTGGAATAGGCAAAGGAATGCCACTGCGAGGAGTGAGTTGATGGCGTTTACGATGTTTGGGATTGTGAAGTATTTGTAGGATGCCATTATTTCGGTGAGAAGCAGAACGAGTGCGTTTAGGAGCACGAGTGGTGTTGCCCAACGGATAAGGGTTAGGTTGTCGGCGATGACTTGTGGCGAGAATGATGAGATACGGCTGAATAGTCCGGCTGTGTCGATGTTTAGCAGTGGGACGAGCAGGAGTCCGATGGCACCGTAGATGTAGATGAATGTGTTGAGGAATGCTTTTGAGGTGTTGTCGTCTTCGCGGTTTCTTAGTTTGATGGCTTCGGGGATGAGCACTGATGTTGTCATGTTGAGGAAGAAGAACGACACGTAGAGCACGAGGTTGTAGGTTAGGAAGAATATGTCGGTTCCGCTTGTTGTGCCGAAGTAGTATCCTATGAGCCACTGTTGGAAGAATGCGAGGGCTTTTCCGCCGACGTTGAATGCCGACGAATAGATTATGCCTTTTTTATATGATTCTGTCTTTAGGAGTGTCATATTTTGCAAAGGTACGCAAAAAAGATTACTTAGACGGGCAAATAACGTCGATTGTTGTTTGTCCGGGGTTGGTCGTTAGTGTGAATTTTGCTTGTATTGCTTCAGCGCGGTCGTTCATTGAGCGTATTCCGATGCCTGATGTGTCGGCTGTGAATGTACCGTTGTCGGCGATTTGCAGGTGTATGCTGTCGGCGATTGTGAGCGTTACGGAGGCATGGGTTGCGCCTGAATGTGTGATGACGTTGCTTATTGCTTCTTGGGTGATTCGGTAGAGTTGGTAGGCAGTGTCGTCGTCGACTGTCGTGGGGTCGCCGGTGCAATGGTAGTCGATTTTGACGTTGTTGTCGGGCTGGTGTGCAATGAGGTCGGCGAGGAGTTCGTCGATGTTTGCGAATTTGAATTGCGGCGGCATGAGTTGGTGAGAGAGTTGCCGGAGGGTGTCGCGCAGGTGAGCGATGTCGGTGCGTGCTTGTTGGGCGGCATCGGCTGACTGTAGCGACATTCCGATGGCGAGCAGGTCGTTGCAAGCGCCGTCGTGGATTTCGCGCGCGAGTCGTGCACGTTCGCGTTCAATGCCTTCAACGTATCGGCGACTTTTGTCGATTTCGGCGCGTTGACGCATTTGTCGGCGGCGGATGTTGAACCAAAGGATTGTTGCGGCGAGGATTGCAACGACGATGATTAGGAGCGCTGTAACTGCCCAGAGTCGTGCTGTTTTGCGTGCGTCGGTGCGCTCGAGTTCGGCTATGGTAAGCTCTTTTTGGAGGGTTTCGAGTTCGACGGTGTATTTTGAGAGTTGTTGTCGAACGTCGTCGGAAGCGATTGAGTCGGCGAGGCATTGTGCTTCGCTTTCGAGTCGATATGCTTCGGCGTAGTTGCCCAGGCGCGCGTGGCAGAGGGCTTGTGTGCGGCGAAGTTTGTAGACGGGGATTACTTCGATTTGACTCTTGAGCGAATCGAGTTGAGCGGCTGCTTGGAGAGCCGTGCGGTAGTCGCCGCGGTCGATGGCGGCGTTCATCTGTGATTGATGTATGCCTTGTACGGCTATGTTGTTGGATGGCAGCCGACGTGCAATTTCTTCGCCTTTGCGCAGGTAGCTGTCAATTTCGGCGGCGTTGCCTGCGGGACGTAGTGCGAAAACGAGGTGGTTGATTGCTTTGAGTTGTAGCAACGGGGCGTCGGTAGAGTCGGCTTTGGCTACGACGTCTTTGAGGATGGGCACTGCGCGCGACGAGTTGCCCATTTTGGCGAATGCGATGCCTTCGGAGGCGAGTGCGGAGAGATGTTCGACGGCATCGTTGGCGCGGAGGGCTTCCATCTGAGCTTTGCGGGCGTAGTCGATCATTTCGTTGTAGCGCTCGAGTTCGCCGTAGAGCACGGCGAGGTTGTTGTAGAGGTATGCGGCAACGTCGGGGCAACTGCCGTTGCGGATTACTTCGGTTATGCCGTTTTTGTAGACGTTGGCTGCGGAGTCGTTCATTCCGAGTCGGCGGTAGACGATACCGATGTTGCCGCAGAGTATGCCGTAGTCTTCGGTAGAAATTTGTCCGCGGGTGAGCGTCATAGCGCGTCGACCGTAGACGATTGCCGTGTCGAGGCTGCCGCGCATGAGGTGAATTGTCATAATCTCGGCGTTGACGAGTCCGCGAGTGCTATCGGCGGCAGTGGTGTAGCTGAGCGCCTGATTGAGCAGGATGAGCGATGAGTCGAACTGCTCGCGCTCGGTGTAGTCGTAGGAGCGGGTCAGCAAATCGTAAGCCGCGGCGTTGTCCGACTCAGTCGAAACGGTGCCACGGCATGCTGTGATAGTGCATATCAGCGAAAGAGCAATCGCCGAGAGAAGTTTGTGCATTGCGCGATTATTTTTTCTTGAAGTAGTCGTTGTAGAGCTTGATGCCGAAAACAATCATCGACGAAGTTGTGGTGATGAAGTTGGTGATAACGAGCGGCCAGTTGTCGGTCATAAAACCTTGGATGATGAAGAAGAACCCACCGAGCCCCATGAGGAGGAAAGTCGGGAGAGCGATGCCGTCGGTGTCGCGTGTGCGGATGGTGTAGATGGCTTGCGGCATGTAGCCTAAAATCATGCAGATGGCTGCGAGGTAGCCTATTATGTTGCAGGCTGTAAGTTCGAACATACGAATAATTTTGATTTAAAGGGTTAATAATTTTGTTTGAGAAAAAGTGGGGCAAAGTTACGTCAAAAACCGCAAAACGCCAAAAATTTCGACGATTTGCGTGAGAAAAATGGTTAAAATTCCGTGCTGCAAATTGCTAACGCTCAGTCGAGATACAGGCTCGCCTATCATCGATTTCAGCCTCGATTTTCTTAATCCATTCTTCGGGGACTTTAGCCTCGGTGGCAAATTTACGATAATCGCGCACGATGTCAATTGCCTTATCGATTATAGCATCAGCCGATTTGATGTTGTATCTTTTAGCGACGGCGACTAAGTCGGCACGGCTGATATTCTGATTTTCGCCGTTGATGGTTAGACAGTGTCGGTTGACGAAATATGGTGCTGAAGTGTCGACGGTAAAGGTGAAATCGTATGCCGGAGCAGAGTGCCATATGCCGTCTTTGCCCATAACGAAGCTGAAGTTTTTGTTGTGGTCGTCGACGTTTGCAGCAACGACATTCATCACCATCTGCTTGTATAGGTGCTGCATCTCTTTCGGCGAAAGATTCAACTTCAGAGCTGTGTCGAACAAGTTTTCGTAGGAATTTGCAGTCGGGCACATGGCTGCAAGCGTCTGAACGTGAATCTTTTCATCGTTACGACGGTCGAATCTCTCGGTAAGGAAGTGCGATTCATCGCCGGTCTCTATAAGTCGACTCGGCATAATGTTGAGTCCTGCAGCCGTTGCCATTAGGTAGTAGCTGAACTCAATGCGAGTTGCCGGCACGTCGCCATGTTCGTCGAATTTAGAGCGCGTTCCTTAAATTTTTGGGGTCGTAGAGGTCGTAGCCTTGAGTCGATTTTGATTACTTGCTGTAAGGAGCATACTCACGTATGTGACTGAAAGCAAGTGATCAAAAGCGGCCAAGGATACGAGACTAACGCCTATTTACCGAACTTAAATATACTGATCTTGGGTAATTATCGTTTGACTATCAGGACTCCAGATTAACTTATTTTTCACAAATCCCGATGTGATTTGTGAAAGAATTACAACAACACTTGCACCTTGGAGAAAGAGATCATCGGTAAGAAATGCGCTGTCATTTGATTAAGGAGTTACCTTTATTCGGATCTTTTTGGCATATTTCGAAACTCGCATCGGTTACAATGCTTGCATTGCGCCCGCTGCGACTTTCAAAATCTGCTCAAAAATATCCGCCTCTACGACCCTAAAAATTTAAGGAACGCGCTCTTTATCATTGGCGTGAAGCCTTCGATAGGTGTCGGCACTTGCCCCGAGTAGCATTCGCCTGTTTCCCGGTTTACGTTAATTACCGCCTTTGGACGGCGCCCGCCGGCTGACGTTCCCACTTTAAAAAGCGATTCGATGGCAAAATTAGGGCTAATAACTGCATGAAAATTTTTTGCTTCCGACAACGCTTTCCGAGCCAGAGTCGACAGCTGCATTATTTCGACCTTAAATGGCTTTTCCATGTCGACATTTGTCGGGGGCACAAATTCCAAGGCGCCCATACCTCTGCGACCGATGTATGCCAAGCGGTCGAGCGCCGTCAAATCTTTCCGCCTGATATTGTGCGCTTTTGACCACTCGTTAAAAACGGTGTTTCCCCATCGGTCGGGCATTGAATCGGCGATAAACGAAGGCAAGCCACCGAACATTTTGTCCTCGTCGGGATATATCGGCATTCCGTTTTGAGCCGGGAGCGACTTAATGGACGCCCTCAGCGGAGCAATATCCAAGCCGAGGGTAACAAAATCTCGGTCGAAATAGAAACATATCTGATTTTTATAACCCTTCTTAGTTGATACAAGAGTACCAACCTTTTTGCCCCAAAGCATTACGTCGAGAGAATCAATCATGGCTTTTTCGTCTTACACGTTTAGGAATTAGTTTGTTGATTTCGCGCAGAGCCATTGGCGGCACGGGCAGCTCGGGCAGAAGCTCCGACATTCTGTTCTCCATGCCGATACAGCGAAGCAACGAGATGAAGTTGTTGAGCGTAAGGTTCGGATTTTTGCCCTGCTCGAAATGGCTGATGGTGGTATAGCTCACACCGGATTTTTCGGCAAGCTCGCGCTGACTCATTCGCATAGCGAGCCGATACTCCTTCACACGCTTCGATAGCGTCAACAAAATATCTTCGTTCGTAACGACCATAGTTTACTATATTGCTATTTGTCCGCAAATATAGCAATAAATATCCATATATAAAACTATGATTGGGAAACAAAATTACACAAAAACTACGATTCGGGTAAAATAAACAATAATGTAGGTATATGACATTTGCGAAAAAAGTTGTACTTTGCAGTGGTTTTTTATTATGACATAGAATAACGCATTATGGAAGAAATAAGATTCGATACAATACAACAGGTTAACGATTACTATGGCATAACGACGATGCATCCGTTGCTGACCGTGGTTCACTTGGAAAGAAGTAACTACACAGCGAATGCAAAGTTGCGGTTGCACTACGGGGTGTACGCCATTTGGCTGAAGGAAACCAAGGGATGCAATCTCTCATACGGGCGCACGCCGTATGACTTCGACGAGCAGACGGTGACGTCATTCGAGCCGGGACAGACCGTGACTGTGGAGATGACCGACCGCAATATACGCCCCAAATGTATAGGACTGCTGTTTCATCCCGATTTTCTGAATCGCACCCACCTCGGCAGGAATATCCGCAGATATGAGTTCTTCTCATATAGCAGTACGGAAGCGCTGCATCTGTCGGAGGCTGAAGTGGTTGTATTCAAGCAGGTGCTCGACATGATTGAGGCAGAACTTATGCACCCCATCGACAATCACACGCGCGAACTTATTGTATCCAACCTCGAACTGCTGCTCAACTACTGCCTGCGTTTCTACGACCGTCAGTTCATCACTCGCGAGGAAATCAATCACTCGGTGGTGAAGCAATTCGACATTCTTCTGCGCGAGTATATCAACGACAAAGCTCATACGCAAGGACTCCCTACAGTGAATTATTTCGCCGACAAATGCTGCCTCTCAACGGGCTATTTCGGGCAATTGGTAAAAACAGAAACCGGTCGCACGGCAAAGGACTTCATCAACAACCGCCTGATTGCCGCGGCAAAGGAACAACTCAACGATGAGAGCCTCTCAATCAACCAAGTTGCCGAACGACTCGGATTCGAATATCCGCAACACTTCGTCCGCTTCTTCAAACAGCACACCGGCATGACGCCAACGGAATTCAGAAAGGTCGGATAATGTATGTCGGGCAATTGCTTGAATTTCAAAAGAAAACACTAATCCCTACTCCGTTTCTTGGACCAAAAAACGGAGTACAACTCCTATTTTTAGTTCAAAAAAAGGGAATTCGACTTCGACTTTCACCCCCGGGGATGAGTCTTTGCTGATGTTCAGTCGGTTAGCGATTATGCCCCACTCTGCTGTGTCCTACAAATTTTTCGGATATTTTTTTCGACCGGTGTTGATTCAAATTGCTGTCAACTCATTTAGTTTGCCGTCTCGGGATTTGACACTTTTTCAAAAAAAATCATTAAGAAAACGAAGAAATAGGCGTAATCGCTTGTCTTTCAAAAGAAAATGCTTATCTTTGTTCCGATATTTGGGCTAAAAAACGGAGTACAACTCCTATTATTGGTCCAAAAAAAGGAATTTAAGAACGAAAAATCATGTTTGGAAGGTTTACAAAACTTGAAGATACAGCCACAGACAGCATCTTTCTGTTTGGAGCACGTCAGACAGGGAAGACCACACTGATAGGCGAGTTGTTCCCCGACGCGCCAAGATATGACTTGCTCGATTCTGTCACATTCGAACGCCTGCAACGCAACCCGTCACTACTCCGTCAGGAGTTGGAGATATTGCCGTCGGACACACTCGTAGTGATTGACGAAATTCAGCAGATACCGATTTTGCTGAATGAGGTTCATTGGCTGATAGTCAACAAGAATTTGAGATTCGTACTGAGCGGTTCGAGCGCACGGAAGTTAAAACGCAGTGGTGCAAATATGCTTGGAGGTCGCGCTTTGAGAAACAATCTATTCCCGTTAGTGAGTTGCGAAATCGACGATTTCGACCTTATGCGCGCCATACACAACGGAATGATTCCTCGCCATTATCTTTCCCCCAGCGTCAACGTGCTTTGGCGAAGGATGCAGGCATACATCACCGTATATCTGAAAGAA
>JBJEDO010000120.1:0-10916 GCA_051872155.1 Candidatus Limisoma sp. | reverse complement strand
TCTTACCTCTTACCTCTTACCTCTTACCTCTTACCTCTTACCTCTTACCTCTCACTAATTCACTTGAATAATCAAGAAATCGGATTTTTCCCAGAAGAGGGTCGGGTTGGTGATGTTGATAACTTTGTTTCCGCCGACGTCGTTGATTTCGTAAGAGCTTACCGGCTGCTTGGTTACGATTTTAGCCTTCGGTGCGTAGGTGTTGATTGACTTGAGCGTACGCTTGTCGGCTTTGGTAAAGAATGAGCGGTCGAATTCGCCTTCCATCACCTTCGTTTTACCCAAGAATTTCTTTTCGAGCAACTTATGCGCTTTCAGTTCGGCGTTAGAGCCCATAGCGTAGTAGCACGTGTTAAGTTCGTTGGTAACGGCTTGCGAATGTTGTTCGGCAGCTTCTTTCTGCTCGGTAACGGTAGCCACTTCTGTATGGAGCGAATCGACGCGCACGTTAAGGTTGGCAATTTCAGCATTTGCTGCGGTGAGTTGTTCTTGGAGTTGGTCGATTTTAGCGGATTGCTCGGCGATGAGCGCTTTTTGCGCCTCAATGGTCTTTTCGAGTTCTTTCGAGAAATTGTTCGACTTCTTCAGGCGTGCTTCGAGTTGTGTGAGTTTGTCTTGACGGTTGCGCAATTCGTCGCGGAGCGCTTGAATGTTTGCAAGGATTTGACGCTTTTGCTGCGGAGTTTCGCTCTGGAAATCGGGCGAAGTGATGACGTTTTCCATACGGCTCACCTCGGTAAGGCTTTCGCTGATTTCGCCGACGAGCGAGAGCAGGCTGTCGCGTTGTGCTTCGGTCGACTCGAGTTTCAAAGAGTCGGATTCGTGTTGAAGTTGTGCTTCGGTTTTTCCGTTGTTACCGCACGAGAAGAGGATAGAACATGCGGCTGCGATTAATAGTGTACGTTTCATATTTCGGGTTTTTTATTGGTTTTAAATTGAGCATATTTGTCAACTTTCTTCTGTTGCTGCTGCGGCTTACCGGCAACGATTAGCACGATTTCGCCGCGTGGCTCGGTTGCGGTAAACACGTCGACGAGTTCGCCGAGCGTGCCTCGATGAACGGTTTCGTGAAGTTTGGAGATTTCGCGGCAAACAGCGGCATCGCGGTCGGCGCCGAACACCTCGGCAAGCTGCTGAAGCGTTTTGAGCAGCCTCAGCGGACTCTCGTAGACCACAATCGTGCGCGGCTCTTCGGCGAGTTGGGCAATTCGCGTTGCCCTACCCTTTTTCTGTGGCAAGAAGCCTTCGAAGCAGAATTTGTCGCAGGGCAGTCCGGAGTCGACGAGCGCGGGGACGAATGCCGTAGCGCCCGGCAGACACTGCACCTCAACGCCCTGATTGCGGCACTCGCGCGACAGCATAAATCCCGGGTCGGAAATCCCCGGCGTGCCCGCATCGGAAATCAGCGCTATCGATTCGCCCGATTTGAGTCGAGCGACAATGCCCGCCGACGTTTCGTGCTCGTTAAACTTATGATGGCTCTCCAGGCGTGCCTTTATGTCGAAATGGCGCAACAGAGTGGCGCTCGTGCGGGTGTCTTCGGCAAGAATCGTGTCGACCGACTTCAGCACGTTGATTGCGCGAAAAGTCATGTCGTCCATATTGCCCACCGGCGTGGGGACGACATAGAGCACACCTCGTGTTATTTTGTTGCGTTCGGTCATTGTGCAATAAAGTGGTTACGGATAATCTCCATAAACTCTCTAACTTCGTCCGACTCGGCATCCCAGCCAAGGTCGTTGATAAAGTAGTCTTCGGCTTCGTCGTAACTGTTCATAGCGTTAACCAAATCGATGGCATCGTTCATGTCAGCAGCACTGTTGCCGAAGAGTTCGCGGCGGAAGCGGAATGTGTCGTTGAGCGAGAACGCACTCTTGAGGTCTTTCGCCTTATTACGTATAAACGCTTCGTCGAGGGTAATTGTTTCCTCCTGTGCGGACTCGTCAGAAATTTCTTCTTCAACCTCTTCGATATTCGGCACTTCTTCCGGCTCGGGTTCGGGCGCAATTTCTTCCTCGATAGACTCCGGCTCGGGTTCTGGTTCCGGCTCAACATCAATCTCGACAGGCTCTTCTTCGACCGGTTCCGGCTCTAATTCGATTTCGGGCACCGGTTCTACTTCGATTTCGGGCACTTCCTCAACTTCGGGTTCTTCCTCAATTTCAATTTCCACCTCGATTTCGGGCTCCGGCTGCGGTTCTTCTTCAACGGGTTCTTCAACGGGAATTTCTTCGACGGGCTCATCGACGAGCGGCTCGTCCGGTAAATCTTCGTCGTCCGAATCTTCGGGTAATTCTTCGGGCAGGCAATCGCACACCGCACGGAGTTGTTCAACTTTCTCCCTGATTAACGTAAAAACCGCGCCGGGCGTTTCGTCGCCGCGAGAATCAGCGACCATCAGAAGTCCTTCCAATTCGAGCACTTCGCGAAGCATTGATTTTATCTCATCCATAAGCCGTGGAGTATTTTATTATTGCAAACGTACACAAAAAATTATAATTAACAAATAAATTGCGCTAAGATTCGTTCGATTCGGCGGCGGGGGGCTCGGCAAGGACGCCGAGTAGAAGCGTTTCGATAAGTTTTCGTATGTCGCTATGCGAGCAAGTAAATTTGTTAGCCATCAAGACCACGGCATAGCGAGGCTCGTCGGCGGGGAAGTAGCCGGCATAGCTCTGCACGGCGTTCATACTGCCCGATTTTAGCGCGATGCGACCGTCGAGGCGCGTGTCTTTGAGCAGACGCCGCACGGTGCCGTCGCGTCCGCACACCGGAAGCAGCGCGCTGAAGCGCTTACCCAATTTCGGGTCGAGGTAGGCGGCACGTAACGTCGAGGCAAGGAAAACCGGCGTAAAATGGTTCGACCGCGACAGCCCGGAGCCGTCGTAGAGGTTGACGTGGCTGAGGTCGACGTCCCACTCTTTGAGGATGTGGCGTTCCTTTTTCAGGCTGTGTTTGCGCGTTATGGTTTTGTCGAAGCCGACGGAATTGCCGCGCAGAACTGCCTCTGCAAACATATTATCGCTGCGATAGAGCAACGACCTGACGATGTCGTCAAGCATCGGCGACGAATAGAACATGATTGTTTCTTCGTGATGATGTCTCTCATGCTCGCGCCCGACGACTTCCACACCGTGAGCCGTGAGCGAGTCGGTCAACGCATTGACGAATGCGCGGTGGGCATCGCTCATCGTAGTGCGGTAGGTGTGAGGCTTACTTCGGCGCGACATCGAGCCGCTGATGCGCAAGGTTTCGCTGTTTTTCTTACGAAAGAATCGAAGTTTCAGCACAGATTTTGCAGCAACGACACGCACACGGTTGTCGAGCGCGCCAAAGGCACACTTTGGCGTAACATCGAGCAAGCGAAAACTATCGGCGGTGGTGTCGTACTTAATCAGAGCCTGGTTGTCGGCATAATTAAAAGCAAACAGCCCGGCACCATAGTCTTCGGCAACGTCGCCGTCTTCCCAAGCATCGGGCACGGGATTTTCGCGGTAGATGGTGTTGTCGACCACCACACGACCTTCGATTTTCTTGATGCCGCAGCGCTTGACGGCGCGCAGACACCCGGCGATAAACGACGGATGCTCTTTGAAGAAGCGCGACTCGACAGTCGGGTCGAGACTTGCACGAACGACCAAATCGCCTTTCAACGTGCCGTTGTCGTCAACGCTTCCGCGACAGGCTACGGTGGTGATAAACGAAAAGCCCTCGGGCTGCGCTTTCATCGTCGTTGCCGACGTTACAAGTTTGGTGACCGAAGCCGGGATAAACGAATCGCGCTCGCAATATGCCACCTTCATTTCGCCGGACTGCAAGTCCATAACGCACAGCCCCACATGGGCACGCGTCATGCCCGGAGCCGAGCAAAATCGCTTGATAGCATCCGCTGAGCCGCTGAAGTCGACTGCCGCTGCCGTCAGTACGGCAGCGACTAAGAACAGTATGACGAATATGAATTTTCTCATCGCTTTTTTCAAAATCAATCAACCTCGTAAGGGTAATCCACTTGCCAGAGGAATAACGCATTACCGGGAACGGAAGCGCCAGCCGCACAGCGGTCTTTACGCTCTATGATGCGACAAAACTCGTCGACCGACGTCTTTCCGCGCCCCACGTCGACAAGAGTCCCAACGATAGCGCGAACCATATTCCGCAAAAAGCGGTCTGCTTTGATGGTAAATATCAGCGAGTCGCCTTCGGCGGTCCACTGCGCCTCGTAGATGCGGCAATTGTTGGTTGCCACGTCGGTATGAAGTTTCGAGAAACTGGTAAAGTCGATGTAGTCCGCCAGCCGCGCCGCTGCGGCATTCATAGCATCAACGTCGAGCGGATACGGCGGATTCCACGCAAATCGATAGGTGAACGGCGACTTGCGAGTGGTGATGAAATACTTATACGTCCTGGCTACGGCGTCGAACCGCGCATGGGCGTCGTCAGCCACTCGGCGAATGCCGTAGACGGCAATGTCGCGCCCGACGAGGCTGTTGAGAGCGGCAATGAGTCGGCGCGGGTCGGCGATTTCGTCGTCGACGTCGAAGTGGGCATACATCGAGCGCGCGTTTACACCGGTGTCGGTACGTCCGGCGCCGACGATAGCCACTTGCCGCCGCAGCACCTTCGAGAGCGCCTTCTCCACGGTTTCTTGCACGGTTACGGCGTTAGGCTGCGACTGCCAGCCGTGGTAGTCCGCTCCGTTGTATGCCAAGTGGAGAAAGTAGCGTGGCATACGGCAATCAGTCTTTTTCGAGATATGTATATCCGTAAAGCCCCGAGCGGTAGTTGCTCAAGAATTCGCGACCTTCTTCGGGTGTAATTTTGCCTTTCTTCATCGACTGAGTAACCCACGTTTCGACGTTGCGCACCAACTTCTTGGGATTGTACTGCACATAGTCGAGCACCTCGGCAACCGTTTCGCCGTCGATGATTTGGTCAATCTCGTAGCGGTCGGCATAGACGCTGATGTGCACCGCCGTTGTGTCGCCGAAGAGGTTGTGCATATCGCCCAAAATCTCTTGGTAAGCACCGACGAGGAACACGCCGATATAGTACGACTCGTTGCCGCGCAACGGGTGTATCGGCAACGAATTTGCCACACCGTGGTCGCTAATGAAGTTGCATATTTTACCGTCGCTGTCGCATGTAATGTCTTGAATGGTTGCCGTGCGCGTCGGTTTTTCGTCGAGCCGCGATATCGGCATTATCGGGAACATTTGGTCGATAGCCCATGAGTCGGGCAACGACTGGAAGAGCGAGAAGTTGCAGAAATATTTGTCGGGCAACATCTTCGAAATCTTCAATTCGTCGGGCACGTGTTTCATGCCGCGCGCCAGGTCGTTGACGTCGCGTGCAACCGACCAGAACAGTTTTTCGATTTGCGCACGCGTCCGCAGGTCGAGCATACCGAGGCTGAACAGGTCGAGCGCCTCTTCGCGTATCTGCAGTGCGTCGTGCCAACTTTCGAGCAAGCGTTGCTGGTTGAGTTTGTCCCAGATATCATAGAGTTCGCGAGCCAATTCGTGGTCGTCGGCGGCAACTTCTTCGTTGTCGTTCCAGATTGGCAATTGCGTGGTTTCGAGTGCTTCGAAGATGAGCAGTGAATGGTGAGCGGAGAGCGAGCGTCCCGATTCGGTGATGATGTTTGGCTGCTTGATGCCGTTCTTCTCGCAGACGTCGACGAGCGCCGAAACGGCGTCGTTGGCATACTCCTGGATGGAATAGTTCATACTACTCTCGCTGGCGCTGCTGCGCGTGCCGTCGTAGTCGACGCCCAAGCCGCCGCCAATGTCGATAAAATCGATGTCGAAGCCCATCTTGGTCAGTTGCACATAGAATTGCGTCGCCTCGCGAAGTGCGTTCTTGATACGGCGTATCTTGGTAATTTGGCTGCCGATGTGGAAGTGGATAAGTTTGAGGCAGTCGGTCATTTTCTGCTTTTCGAGAATCTCGAGTGCCTCGAGCAGTTCGCTGGAGTTAAGTCCGAACTTGCTTTGGTCGCCGCCCGACTCTTCCCACTTTCCACTGCCCGAACTCGACAGTTTGATGCGAATGCCTACGTTGGGACGCACGCCCAAACGCTTGGCAAGCGTCGCTATCAAGCGAAGTTCGTTGAGTTTCTCGACAACGATATATATCCGTCGACCCATCTTCTGAGCCAACAATGCCAATTCTATATAGTTTTCGTCTTTATAACCATTACAAATTATCAGACTGCTCTCGTCGATATTGGTTGCCAACACGGCATGCAACTCGGGTTTCGACCCCGCTTCAAGACCGATATTGAACTTACGCCCGTGGCTGACAATTTCTTCGACCACCTGACGCATCTGATTGACCTTTATCGGATAGATGATAAAGTTTTGCGCCGTGTAGCCATATTCGCCGGCGGCTTGCCCGAAGCATCGCGAGATTTTCTCGATACGGTTGTCAAGGATGTCCGGAAATCGAAGCAACACCGGTGCGGTGATGTCGCGCACCTGCAGTTCGTCCATCAACTCCTTCAAATCGACCGGTGCATAGTCTTCACGTGGGGTCACTTGCACATGACCTTTGTCGTTTATAGAGAAATATTTCAGACCCCAACCGTTAATGTTGTAGAGTTCCGCACTATCTTCTATACGCCATTTTCTCATTTTCTTAGTATCTTCGTTTTGGTGTTTGTGTAAGTAAATTTTCGCAAAAATACGAAAAATTATTGTTTATTCAACTATTAGACCTCCCAAATAACTAAATTTCCCCGTTTTTGCGCGTTATACAATTATTTTACACTATCTTTGTCCTAAAGAAACAGCGACAATGAATCTAAAAACTTTATTCACTTGGAAACGCTCGGCAATTGGTGCTGCGGCTTTGTGGTTCTTGCTTCAAATAGTGCTTATCGTTGTGTTTTGGGACGTTGCACAACGTAGCGACCAGGGTCTATACATGAAAATGGCTACCGAATGTTTCGAAAAAGGCGTTTGGTATCCCGACGTCGACAGCATCTACACCTCATATATTTGGGCTCCCGGTCTAATAAATTTCTTCATTCTGCAACTCAAATTGTTCGGCACGCTGAAGGCGAACTTTTTCCTCAACTTATTGATGAACGTCGGCATCTTGTGGAATGTGTGGTATCTATCGAATCGCTTTTTCAGCCGACGCACAGCCTATATTGCCGTTACGCTGTTCTGCTTGATGTATTCCAATGTTATGGTTGTGCTGCCTGCCGGCACTGAAGTACCATTCCTCTTTCTGTCGATTACGGCGCTCTCGCTTTCGCTGCAACCGCGGCTGCGTTGGATTGCTTTGGCAGGTGTGCTTTTGGCTTTCGCCAACTGGGTACGCCCGCTGATTATCATCTTCGTTCCGGTGATTTTGCTGTACTTTTGGCGGCACAAATCGCGCTGGACATCCTACGTTGCACTCTTGGCGCCAATCGTGCTGCTGAGCATAGGTTTCGGCTTGTTGGCGCAACGCCAAACGGGCTATTTCGTCTACCAATCGACCACGTCAGGCATCAACCTGATAATGACCGCCAACGACAAAGCCTACGGCGGCGTGGCTTCTTCGCTCTGCAACGACTCGACCTCGACGTGCTTCATCAAAGACGTTGAGCGCTACACATTTGCCGAGCGCGACTCCATACGCAAAGCCCGCGCCATCGAGTGGATAAAGACACACCCCGGACGATTTGCAACGCTATACGTGATGAAACTCGCAGGACTTTATGTCGAAGATTCATGGCCCGAACGCCCGATTATCGGCGGCGACGGATTTGTCGACAAAGCCGCCCACGGTGGTGCCGACAAGGCGTCGATTGTCAAGCGAGTGTGGAATATGTTCTACAAGTCGGTGGTCTACTACGCCGTGATGCTGATGTTTATCATTGCCGTAGTCAAGCGGCGTAAAGACATCCTGACCGACAAAGGCTATCTGCTCTTGCTACTGCTTCTGGGCACGCTGTCGACGTGTATTTTCTCCGTCTCACCGCGCTACCACTACCCATTCTTCTTCGCTGCCATAATCTGGGCTGCGTATTGGCTCGATTTGAAAACCGCAAAATTCGCTAAAGCATGATTCGAAATATCATTCTACTACTGAGACCGCACCAATGGTTGAAAAACGTATTCGTCTTTCTCCCATTGTTCTTCAGCGGCAAACTATTTGACACCGAAGCCCTGTCGGCAACCATCCTTGCGTTCGTTGCGTTTTGCTTTGTTGCCGCCGGCATCTACTGCATCAACGACATTGTCGACGTCGAAGCCGACCGCCGACATCCCAAGAAATGCCGCCGCCCTATAGCCTCCGGCGCTGTCAGCACGACTACCGGTTGGGTGCTTGCCGCAATTTGCTTGGCTGGTTCGTTCGTATCGGCATATTTCATCGGCGAAGGCTGGAGCAAAGTTGCCATCGTAATCGGCGTCTACTTCGTTATGAACATCGCCTACTGCCTGAAACTCAAACAAATAGCAATCGTCGATGTGTTTATAATCTCTATCGGCTTCGTGCTGCGCATCTTTGTCGGCGGCTTTGCTGCGGGCATCTACGTCTCGCACTGGATTGTGCTGATGACATTCCTGCTCGCACTGTTTTTGGCACTTGCCAAACGCCGCGACGATGTGGCTATCTACGAACAGACAGGTATGCTGCCTCGCAAAAACGTTGCCTCCTATAATCTCGAATTTATGAATCAAGCAATCGGCTTCGTCGCTGCCATTACGATAGTGTGCTACATCATGTATACCGTTAGTGCCGAGGTTGTTGAAAGATTACAGGGGGGCAATTATCTTTATCTGACCTCAATATTCGTCCTTGCCGGAATAATCCGCTATCTGCAAATTACGATTGTTAACGTACGCAGTGGTAGCCCGACTAAAGTGCTCATCCACGATAGATTCTTGCAGATTTGCCTTGCCGGCTGGATTGTTGCGTTTTTGCTGATAATATACCTTTAAAAGCCTGTAAATAAGATGGAAAAACGCCCGACAGTAGCAGCGTTCGACTTCGACGGTACGCTCACCGTGCGCGACACGCTGTTTGAGTTCATCAAATTTGCTTGCGGCAGCGGCCGACTGTATGCCGGATTGGCACTTTGCTCACCGGTTTTGACGGCATATGCGCTGCACTTGGTGAACAACTCGTATGCCAAACAGCAACTGTTTTCGTGCTTTTTCAAGGGCATGAAATATGAACGGTTTCGCCGTCTCGGCGAAGAGTTTGCCCGGCGCGTCGACGAGATTGTGCGCCCCGAGACTGTTGAAGCGCTGCGCCGACACATTGCCGAGGGCGACCGCACATACGTCGTCAGCGCAAGCATCGAAGAATGGGTGCGCCCGTGGTGCACGTCGGCAGGCATCGAGCCCGACCGTGTGCTGGCGACTCGCGTAGAAGTCGTCGACGGACAACTTACAGGTCGCTTCAGTTCGAAGAACTGCCACGGCGCGGAGAAAGTGCGGCGACTGCTCGAATGCGAGCCAAACCGCGCCGACTACGTACTTTACGCTTACGGCGACAGCCGAGGCGACCGCGAAATGCTACAACTTTCCGACTTTCCAAAATGGGTAAAATAACGAAAACCACCATCGGCGAAGCGTTGCGCTTCTGCATTGTCGGCGCTACAGCCGTAGCTATTCAGTATGGCGTCTACTTACTATTTCTGACCGCAACAGGGCACAACGCGGCTTTCGTCGTCGGCTATCTGGTGAGTTTTGTGTTCAACTTCTTTTCGACGGTATTTTTCACATTCAAGACAAACCCAAACCTACGCAAGGCGTTAGGCTTTGCGCTGAGTCACGTTGTCAATTTCGTTCTGCAATGGGCACTGCTTTTGCTCTTCATACACGTCGGCGTGCCGAAAAGCCTGGCAATGATACCTGTATTTGCTATCTGCGTGCCGACAAATTTCTTACTCGTGCGGCACTTCGTAAGAGACTAATTCTGCAACAGCGAGTCGATGCGCTGATGCAATTCGTCGTCGGTAATTAGCCCCATCGAACCTTGCGGCTCGCCGTTGACCGGGATGAACAGCAGCACCGGAATAGACTGAATGCCAAAAAGTTGCGCCAATTCGGGCACTTTATCGATGTCCACCTTGTAGAAATCCACCTTGCCGGCATATTCGTTGGCAGCCTTGTCGACGAGAGGCGACAGAGCGCGGCACGGACCGCACCAAGTGGCATAAAAGTCAATCACCGCCGGGCGTTCGCCTTTGAATTTCCACGTCGTAGTGTTGACGTCGCATATCTTTTCGGAGAACATTTGAAGGTTCATCTCCGTGGGTTCGACAACCTTTGCAGTCTCTTCGGTAGCGGTTTCGGTCTTCGTCTGCGCACATGCGCTAAAGGCGAAAAATACCGCAAACAACAATACTAATTTCTTCATGTCAGATTCATTTTTTATTAAATATTTTCAATAAGCACATCGGCACATACAATTAGCGCGCAAGATGGGCAACCTCTTTGCTAACTGCCTGATTGATAAAATCATTTATAGTAGTACCAACAGCGACAGCTGCTGCCGCTACTTGCCCGTGGAGTTCGGAAGACATCCTCAGCACCAACTTCCCGCTATAAGGTTTGGCGGGCTCAACACCTCTTTCCTTGCAACTTTCAAGGTAATCATCCACCGCGCCCTCAAAATCTTTCGTTATTTCTTCGATGGTTGTACCTTCGTAAGATATAAGCGTGCCGTGAAGACCTTGAACCTTGCCAAACAGGCACTTATCTTCATCGCTATACTCTACCGAACCGGTATAACCTTTATATTTGAGCATTCCCATATTAAATCAATTTTAGTTCTTTTAATGTCTCAATTACGCAAAGATACTAATTTTAATACTAAATACAATATTTTTTTGGACAAAATAACATCTGTCAAAGCGGCAAAAAAAGTCTTCAAAAACATAGCAATTTTGAGAATTTAAATATGTTAATTCA
>JBJEDO010000119.1:0-10981 GCA_051872155.1 Candidatus Limisoma sp. | reverse complement strand
AGTGGAGCGCGTAGATTTTGCCGTCTTTGTAAGCAATCGTACGGATGTAGTCGTCGGAAATGTCCAACCATGAGCCGAGCGTCGCGTTGCCCGAGTAGTTCCAAACTTCGGTCATAGCGGTAATATCGTCGTCGAACGGCGCCGGGTCGGGAGTCGGGTCCGGGTCGGGGTCAGGCAGTGGCTGCGGATTCTGAGCAGGCACGTTGCCCCATGTATAGTAAGCAAGACCTTGATTGGTCGAGAACACCCAAGCCTCAACGAAGGTACTTCCGTCAGTGTTAATCATCGCATCAGCCGTGCAGTCGGGATTCTGCGCATCGCCGAGACCGTCAGCGGGATAAGAGCCGCGAGCAAGGAGTCCGGAATGGTCGTCGTTGTTAGCCACATCGATTCGCATACGGCAGTTGCGGTAGAACGTCGACGAGTCGTCGCCGGTGCGGTTTTCGAACTGAGGCACAACGGCATAGCGATTGCCGAGGAAGTAGAATTCGTGATAAGAACTACCCCACGTCTCGCCGAGGCGATGAGTCAAATTGATGCTGATAGGCGAGCCGCCGCCGTTGCTCCACGAGCAGAAAGAGGGCTGGCAGTCGTTGCCGTTAATCCACCAAACGCCGCCGTTGGGATAAGCGCGAGCGTTTGCGCCGACGTGGAAGTAGTTAGTGCCGTCGGTGGTCAGGCTACGATGATACTTATTCCAAACGCCTTCGCTGTTGCGATGGAGTTCGACGACTGTCGAAGCCGTGCCGTTGTCGTTGCAGAGGTTGAGCCAAAAACTTGTGTCGAAGAAACTGTCCTCAGCCGGAATAACAGCTTCGCCCAAGCTCGAACAGCCCTGGAAGTCGGTTGTCGAATAGAGCAGATACGGGTCTTGCGTATCGCTGTCCCAAGCGTAGAGGCGAAACTCTTCGCCGGCACGAGCGAGGTTGCAAGCAACGACGTGACCTTGGAAGCACTTGACGTCGCTAAGTGTAAGCGTTCCGCCGGCAACGACAGTACCGAGTCGCAAATTGCCCAAATCTTCGCCGGTTTGCGCGTTGAGCACCTTGATTAGACTGTTGTCGTAGACGCAATAGAGTTTGCCGTCCATATAACTGAAATTGCGAATCTTCGAAGCGTCGTAGCCCTTCGACGAGGCGTTTCCGCGACGTTCGGAGAGATTCCACTTTTCGACAGGTTGCAACTTACCGGTCGGCTTGGGCACAACGCGGTTGACAATTCCCAACGAATAGTAAGCAATGCCTTGACCTTCGGCAAACACCCAAGCCTCGGCGTAGTTGATGCCGTTTGAGCGAACGATAAGGTCGCCGGCGCCCGAGGTATTGACCGTGCTGCCAAGCCCGGCTGACGGATATTCGCCGATGAGCGTATTGTTGGAGTAGTCGCCGTTGTTGTCGGTAATCAAGCGGATGCGACCGTTTTTCTTTTCGTCGAATTTGATGTCGAACGAATATTTCTTACCGCCCCAGAATTGTGCTTTGTGCGCGCCGCCCCAGGTGTCGCCTGTCGGCACTTCGAGCGACCTGGTCAAGCACCCGGCGTCGGCATTATAGTTAAAGTTCATCGGCTGACAGTCGTTTCCGTCAATCCAGAACGGACCGCCCATGGGATAAACGCGGCAGTTGTCGCCGGCGCGAAGTTCGGCCGAGGCGTCAATCTTTACGCGGGTGGTTTTCAGTTCCCAATTTTTGTTGATGTCGCGATGCAGTTCGTAGACGGTCGTACGTTCGCCGTTGTCTTCGCCGAAGGTGAGCCATATATCTCTTGCGTACGAAGCGTCGCCCGACACTTCCATACACTTACCGAGAGCGTTAGCCCCACCGAGGTCGGTTGTATGGTGGAGCAATTCCGGCTCGAGCATATCATCAGCCCAACTATAGATGCGGAAATCTTCGCCCGAGCGAGCATAGTTGCAAGCAATGAGGTGACCGTCGGCAAACACAACGTCGCTGAGCGTGTACGTACCGCCGGCAACGATGTCCGACATCGGCATATCTCCCAAATATTCGCCGGTCTGCGCGTCGAGCGTCTTGATTACACTGTGGTCGTAGACGCAATAGAGTTTGCCGTTGCCGTAGCAGAAATTGTTGATTTTCGAAGCGTCGTAGCCCTTGTCGAAGAGCGTTTGGGCATTTTCGGAGCAGTTCCACTGTTCTTGGAGGTTGAATCCGCCGATATAAGTAGGATTGAACACGGGAGGATTGCCTTGCGCAAAGCAAGCGAGACCTTCGCCGCGACAGCACACAAAGAGACGAACGTAGTTGTTGCCGTCGGTGTCGACAATGATGTCGCCTGTGCCGTAGTCGTTTTTGTTGGTCGAGCTGAAGCCTTGCCACGGATATTCGCCGAGCCAAGTGGTGTGGCTGTAGTCGCCGGCGTCGTCCATCTGGATTCGCGCGCGACCGAAGTATTCGCCGTCGTATTTGAGGTTTACCGAATATTTATAGCCGCGGAAGTTGAATTCTTGATGGCACGTACCTAAGTTGCCGACGTCGCCGATTTCGCGCAGACGCACGAGTTTGCCGTCTTTAATATAGAAGTACGAAGGCTTGCAATTCATACCGTCAATCCACCAAACGCCGCCGTTGGGATAAGCGCGCGCCGTCGGTCCGGTTTTGAACTGATTTGTGCCGTCGGTAGTCACTTCCCAGGCGTTGCTCGCCCACGCCGAGCCGTCGAAATGATATTCGATGACGCGTGTTTTGCTGCCGTCGTCGTTGCAGAAGTTAATCCACAAATTGTTGTCCCAATTGCTGTCGGGCGCAATCTCCAAGCAGTCGCCGAGACGAGGTGCACCGTGGAAGTCGGTAGTCGACATAAGCAAGCGCGGTTCGGCATTGTCGTTGTCCCAAGTGTAGATGCGCAGTTCTTCGCCGGCGAGAGCAAGGTTGCACGCCACAACGTGACCGTTGAACACCTTCACGTCGCAGAATCGGCGAGTGCCGCCCCGGCAGACGTCGCCGAGTTTGAGATTACCCAAATCGTCGCCGGTTTCGGCGCTGATTACCTTAATATTATCGTGGTCGTAGACGCAATAGAGTTTGCCGTCTTTGTAAGCGATGTTGCGCACCAGGCGCGCGTCGTAGCCCTTTGCTGTCGGGTTGGCACGCAAGTCGGAGAAGTTCCAGCGCTCGGTGACGTAACTCAGCGCTTCGGTAGCCTGCAGCGGGCGCAGCGACTGGATGCCGTAGTTGAAATGCAATTCATTGCCGGAGAAATACATATCGCCGAAGTAGAGCAAACGCGGATGGATGCTCGACGTGGAATAATGCGAGTGGTAAGCGATTTTAAGATTACCCACCTTGTCGTAGAAGAGCGAATGGTGTCCGCAGCCGACCATGTCTTCGACGCGTCGCAAAATCGGGTTGCCGCTAAATTTTGTCCATGTGCCGGAAGCCAAATTGGTTGTCGTGGCATAGCCGACGGCATAGTCGTGACTCTCGTAACTGTTTGCCGAGTAGGTAAGGTAGTAGATGCCGTTACGCTTGATGACGTTCGGACCTTCGACTACGGTAGGCCAAATCTTCTCCCACGAGTCGGTCACACTTAGACATTGCCGCAGCGTACCGCTCACGGGGGTTATCAGGTCGCTGCCCAGGCGAACCGAGTAGATGCGTTCGTCGGGAACAAAGCGTGCAAAGAACATCCACGCCGAGCCGTCGTCGTCGAAGAACACGTGCGAGTCGATACACTTTTCGCTGCCGAGAATGTTCTGCACCTGGTAGCCGCCCTGCTGGTAGAACGGTCCCGTCGGCGAATTGGAAGTAGCCACAAACAAGTGCTCGTTGGCTGAAAAATACATATAATACTTGCCGTTTTTATGATAGACTTCCGGAGCCCAGAACCACTGCTTCTCCGTGCAGCTATCCTTATGCAACGCAAGTCCCATATATTCCCAGCCGACCAAGTTGGTCGAGCGCCAGCACTCGATGCCGTCGTTATGATTCGTGCCATACGCATAATAGTAGTCGCCGTCGAGCAGAATGTACGGGTCGGCAAAAGCAACCTGGCTCTTGCGGATTTCAGCCCTCGTTGCGGTCATCGATGCAATGCCGATGAGAAAAAATAAAACAAGAAGTTTTTTCATACAAAAATTACTTAAGGTAGGTATTATGTTAAAAATGACTTCAAAAAAATGTTGTTGAGGTTTGCCAAGTGTTAATAATCAGCTACAAAGATAAAGAAAATTTATAAATAATAATTTTTGACGACAAAAAAATTTGCGAGCCAACGCATAATTTGTATATTTGTGGATAATTACCAATACGTAGACTCTAACAACCTATGGAAAAAACATTAGGCATCATCCGCCACGACCCGTGGCTTGCCCCCTATGCCGACGCTATTAACGGTCGCCACAACGACGCATTACGCAAAGAGGCTGACCTCGTTGGAAAGAATGGAAATCTCGTGGATTTCGCTAATGCACATAAGTATTTCGGCTTGCACAAGACCAAACGTGGCTGGGTCTTCCGCGAATGGGCGCCAAATGCAACCGAAGTAATCCTTATCGGAACATTCTCCGAATGGCACGAACTGCCGGAATTTCGCTTAACTCGCCTCGACGGCGGCGTCTGGGAGATTAATCTCGACAAAGACGTTCTCCACCACGGCGACCTCTACAAACTCGCCATCAAGTGGGACGGCGGCTCCGGCGAACGCATCCCCGCATACTCGCAACGCACCGTCCAAGACGAAAACACCTACATCTTCTCTGCGGAAGTCTGGGACCCAAAAAAACCATATAAATTCAAAGTCGACAACTTCCGCCCGCACACCAATCCGCTACTCATCTACGAGTGCCACATCGGTATGGCGCAAAATCGCGAAGGCGTAGGCACATACGACGAATTCCGCGAAAACATCCTGCCACGCGTTGCCGCCGACGGCTATAATGCTATCCAGATAATGGCTATCCAAGAGCACCCATACTACGGCTCGTTCGGCTACCACGTGTCGAGCTTCTTCGCACCGTCAAGCCGTTTCGGTACGCCCGACCAACTCCGTCACCTTATCGACGAAGCACACCGCCTCGGAATCGCCGTGATTATGGACATCGTGCACTCGCACGCCGTCAAAAACGAAATAGAAGGCCTCGGACGCTTCGACGGCTCCTACAACCAATACTTCTACGGCGACTCGCGCCGCGAACACCCCGCGTGGGACTCGCTATGCTTCGACTACGGCAAAAACGAAGTGCTCCACTTCCTGCTCTCTAACTGCAAATACTGGCTCGAAGAATTCCGCTTCGACGGTTTCCGCTTCGACGGCGTCACTTCGATGCTCTACTATAACCACGGTCTCGGACAAGCCTTCGGCTCTTACGACGACTACTACAACGGCGGTCAAGACACTAACGCAATCACCTATCTGACGCTCGCCAACCGACTCATCCACGCCGTCAATCCGCACGCAATAACCATCGCCGAAGAGATGAGCGGTATGCCCGGACTGGCTAACAAATTCGAAGACGGCGGCATCGGATTCGACTACCGAATGGCTATGGGTGTCCCCGACTTCTGGATTAAAACAATCAAAGAGAAAAAAGACGAAGACTGGAAGCCCACGGCAATCTTCTGGGAACTCACAAACCGTCGCGCCGACGAAAAGACCATCAACTACGCCGAAAGCCACGACCAAGCGCTCGTCGGCGACAAAACTATCATCTTCCGTCTTATCGACTCCGATATGTACTGGCACATGATGGTCGGCGACAACAACTATACCGTCGACCGCGGTATCGCCCTCCACAAGATGATTCGCCTCGTAACGCTCGCTACCATCAACGGCGGTTACCTTAACTTTATGGGCAACGAATTCGGACACCCCGAATGGATTGACTTCCCGCGCGAAGGCAACGGCTGGTCGTACAAGTACGCTCGCCGTCAATGGGACCTCGTCGACCGTCAAGACCTCAAATATCGATTCCTCGGAAAATTCGACCAAGACATTATCCATCTTGTGCGCAAAACGAGATTCTTCCAATCGTCACCCGTCGAAAAGCTCTGGGACAAAGACGACGACCAAATCCTGGCATTCAAGCGCCGCGACCTCGTCTTTGTGTTCAACTTCAACCCGACGAAATCGTTTACCGACTACGGATTCCTCGCCCCAATCGGCGAATACGAACACGTGCTCGACTCCGACGACCCCGAATACGGCGGCTACGGCAACATCGACGGCTCGGTAAACCATTTCACCCAGCACGACCCGCTCTATGCGCCTCACGGACTCGGATGGCTCAAACTCTACATCCCCGCACGCTCCGTGCAAGTGCTCCGTCTGCGTAAAAATCGCAAATAATAATGAGCAAACTTGACTCAATTTCTGCCTTTTGCAGCCGCTTGGGCGACACCCTTGCCGGCATAATCAAAATAGCGTTACTGTCGCGATACGGCTCTCTGTCGCATCGCGACAGCGGCTCTATAGTGGTGCTCGGCAACGGCCCGTCGCTCAACCAAACGCTCGCCGAATCTGCCGACTTTCTGCGCAGCCACAAACTTCTCGCCGTCAACTTCGCCGCCACAACGCCGCAATTTTTCGACCTGCGACCCGAGTACTACGTGCTCGCCGACCCGCACTTTTTCAACAGCGACGCGCAGAACGTGCGAACGCTCTGGCAAAACCTGGCGCGCGCCGACTGGCAAATCGTGCTCTACGTGCCCCGAACGGTGCGCCGTCTGCCTTTCAGCTGCAACAACCCAAACATCACCGTCGAGCGCTACAACCTTACCCCCGTCGAAGGCTTCCGCCCGTTCCGCCACGCTGCCTATCGCGCCGGACTGGGTATGCCGCGCCCGCGAAACGTCCTTATTCCCTCGCTGATGCTCGCCATTGCCGCCGGGTTCAAAGAAATCTACATCGCCGGCGCCGACCATTCGTGGATGAAAACCATCGCCGTCGACGACGACAACAACGTACTGTCGGTACAACCACACTTCTACACCGACAGTCAAGGCGAACAGCAACGCATCCGCACCGAATATCTCAACTATCCGTTGCACAAAATCATCCACTCGTTCTACATTGCGTTTCGCTCATACTTCATCATCCGCGACTATGCCGAAGCCCGCGGCGTAACAATTTGGAACATTACTCCCGGCAGCTTCATCGACGCATTCCCCCGCCGAAAAGTATAACAAAACGACTTTTCGTCAAGCCATAAAAAAGTCAGACCCTCCGGAAGCCCGAAAGGTCTGATTTTTTTAGGCTATTACGCCTATACTATCTAACTATCACTTTCTTGCCGTTAACGATATACATACCGGAAGTTAGCGGAACGAAATGCGAGCCTTCGACCTCGATGCGTTGCAAGCGAACGCCATAGAGGTTGAAGATAGAGAACGCTTGTTTAGAAGTGCTCTTAATCATAAGTCCACCGGCTGTGCCATATACGGAGAATGTATCGACCGGTTTCAATTCTTCCACTTCCGAAGCACCTTCGTCGCCATTGTAGACAAGCAAATTGCGGATGCAGATTTCCTGGCTTACGCTGTTACCGATGTCGATGCGAAGCACATCGCCGGCATATCCCCAGCCATACGCTTGGCGGATATCGGCAAAGTCGACAACCACCTTGCGCCAATCGCTCGTCGAAGGCATCACGCCCGAGAATTTCTTTGAGCGCGTAGCCGATTCCGGTTGGAGGAAGAATAGTTCGAGCGGATCTACATCGACAGTCGACGTATATTCAAATGTGAGTTTTGTTGCATCGTCGGTGAGGTTCTTCGTCAGCGGATTGGTACGGAAATACGGGTCTGTACCGATTGTGTTCATATACCAAGAATTGTAAGAGAGGTCGACTCCGCTGAGAACCTCGGTTTCTGTCGGTTCGAAGTTAGCATCGCGACTTATCGACAAATCTTTTGCTCCAACATTATCAACAGTAAGGAACTCGGCAGGACCGTATTCGCCTTTGTTGATGCACAAATTGCGAATCTTGAACGTCAAGCCCGACGCCGTACCCGGGTCGATACGAATATAGTCGCCTTCAAATCCCCATCCACAAGTCTTGCGTAAGTTTGAAATGTCGACGGAAGCTTTTTTCCATGTATTCGTAGCTGCGAGATTTCCGAAACTTACGCTTCGCACTTCTGCGGCATAATCCACAAAATATGCTTTGAAATCGGTAATGTTTGCCGACGCTTGATATTCAAACATCAGAGTATTCGCATCCTCGTCGAGGGTAGAATTCAGCTTATTTGAGTAGAAGAACGGGTCACCGCCGGTTGAAGTAACGACTGTTGAAACACCGGTAGCAGCATCATTCGAAATTGTACACTGGTTGCAGTTCTCTGAAATCGACATCTTTTCGTATGCCATACAGAGACCGGAGGTCATACACATATGACGAACTTTGATTGTAACGCCTGAATTTGAGCCGAAATCGATACGGAAATTCGTGCCTGCCGCGCCCCAGCCGTATTGCTTGCGAAGCGGCGTGATGTTGATTTCCGCGCGACGCCACTCCGTCGATGCCGGAAGCGGCGATTTCAAGCTGCGGTCCTCATAGAAAAGTCCTTCTGTCGACAAGAATACCTGGAAATCAAAGGCTTTAGTTGCTTGATACTCGAAAGTAAGCACATTCGAGTTGTCCGAAAGGTCGTAATCCTTTTTCTGAGTTTGCATATTCGGGTCGCCGTTGGTCGTTTCAATGGTGTAATATTGATAATTGCCATCGTACGAGCAATTAAGACCGGATTTTGTGGTTTGGTCGAATTCAATGCGATAGCTGCTGTCTCCCGTCGGCGAAACACTGTGATGGATTTGGTCCCAACTGCTTATTCCGATAACGGAAAGATATTGGTTGAACACATTGTCTTCGTTCGACGTGCCGGCAGCCTGCCATACATACCACGACGGTTTGGGATTATTGTTTTCGTATCGGAGACCTAATTGCAAGCCCTCGGCAGAATTATCGCGCCAGTTGTGCCACATAATTCCGTCGATACCGCTGTTGCGCATCACCTTCTTCCATACCCAAGCGGCACCGGCTGCTTGTATATTCAGGTTAGCTGAAGTGTTATTCACAGCATTTACGCCATTTTCCGAGAAGAAAAGTATGCGTTTTTCTTTTCCTTTATAATAGTGCTCGCGACGGAGCATCCAGTCGGAAATCACCTCTACATTCTTGAACGTTGAGAAGCCCGAGCCTTCGGAATAGGTTGCTTCCGTGTCGGCGTTCCAGAAAGCAGGTTTATAAAAATCTTGCGGATAAGGGTGTGCGGCAACGCCCCAGCGATAATCGCCTTCGACGCCACTGTAGACCAACAAATTGTCCAGCATATTCTTTGCGGCGAAACTTGCGCTTCCCGAATCGGTATGCGCCGTGTTCCAACTTGACGTAAACGAGCCGAGCACGTAAGCGTTCGGGTCATACTGACGAACGATGTTCGACACGAGTCGCATCGATTTTTCGTAAGTGTCGACGTATCGCATTTGCGGCTGCGTGCCCATATTGGTCCACACAAGGTTTTGGTCGACTTCGTTGTGCAAAATCCAGTGGTGAATGCGGCCATTGCCTTTCTGCGAATAACGGTTGGCAAGGAAATCTACCGTTGCCGCATAGACCTCCGTTCCGTAGATATTTGTCATATCCGGCATCGAATAAAGTCCTGTGCTTGTGTATTCCGGGTGGCTGAGCGCTGTGGCATACTCTTGTTCGCCGCCGTTCGGGTGCACAAGAAGAATAACCGCTACCACAACACCTTTGTTTTCACACTGCTTTAAAACAGTGTCGAGGCTCGAAAGTGTAGAGCCGTTGATGTAGTATCGTTTGCCGCCATAGACGTATTGCAGGTCGGTGTCGGGTCCGGTGCACGAAACAAGCGTATTGAGAATAATGTTCAGCGTCGTACAACTCAGACCCAAATTGTCGACCTCGCTGATATTTTCGGTAGTGATAGCGCCGATACCTTTCTTGGTTTTGAGAACGCCCGGCTCGGCATGGCGAATCGCATAGACTTCGTCGGCATAATGCGCGTGCGATAGAGGTTTGGCGCTGCTGCTAATGATAGCCCATTTGCTGAGCAGGCGGTCGTACTGATAGCCTGCAATATTCGAATATCTGTCAACGGTTACCTCAAAATTGCCGACGGGGAGTGCGCCGACATCCTCATAGTCGGTCATCTCGAACGTGTTGCCGTAAGCAGTTACGCCGGCAAGATGACAGCCGGAAGTGGTTGTTGTTCCTTGGATAATAACCTTGTCTTGCGTCACTTCAACATTTGTCACTTTTGCATCAAAGTCGGAAGCAAGGTAATTTTCAATGGCGCGTGCTTGGCTATTCTTTGTAGCTTCGCTCACCGCCACGTGGCCGTAGATTCCAAGTTGCTTGATTTTGATATTTACACCGCTTTTTCCGCCAAAATCAAAACGAAGTTTGCTACCCGAGCCACCCCAACTGAATTTGCTGCGATAAGTAGCAAGGTTGATGGAAACGAATTTCCATTCCGTAGTTTTAGGCATAACGCCCGTAAACTTTGCCGAACGGTCCTCGCTTTCCGGGTCACGGAAAAAGAGTTGCAACTCGTCGACATCGTCCGACGCTTGATAGTAAAACTCAAGGCGCACATCCTTCAAGTGCATGGCGCCCGTAGCAAGCGTTGTGATATGCGGGTCGGTTCCCGTTGTAGTAATCTCCGCATACTCTGCGTTTGAGCCATAAGTCATGTCCACCTTGGTAGAAGAGTCAAGCGTTAGCGAAGTATTTGCGTGCGAAAGCAACGGCAGTGCCATCACCGCAACAACTGATAACGATTTAAGTAGGTTCATAAATTAGACTTTTAATATATATGTTATTATCTTTGCAAAAATAGAAAAAAATTTCGTAATAATCACTTTTACAAACAAATACGGAACAAAAACGAAAAAACTTTGAACAAAAAGCAAAAAAAGAGGATGAACCGATTGTGATTCATCCTCTCAAAGGGGGCGGTGACCTACTCTCCCGATTTCTCAGTACCATCGGCGCGGCGGGGCT
>JBJEDO010000118.1:0-11053 GCA_051872155.1 Candidatus Limisoma sp. | reverse complement strand
TTTTCGTCTGCAAGCATAGCAATTTTGCCATAAATCTCGACCGCGCCTCTTACCTCTTACCTCTTACCTCTTACCTCTTACCACCCATTCACAAACGCAAATAGCCGTCGCCCGGTGGGGCAACGGCGTCGCTATTCAGTCGATTAACCGAATTATTTGCCTGCGATAGAGTGTGACACTGTCAAGCGTGCGCGACCTTTTGCGCGACGACGTGCCAATACCTTACGTCCGTCGGGAGTAGACATTCTCTCGCGGAAGCCGTGCTTGTTCACTCTCTTTCTGTTCGATGGTTGGAAAGTTCTTTTCATTGCGTTTTTATCTTATTTCGTTATTATTCCTCTTTACGGACTGCAAAATTAGTCAGATTTTTTAGAATAACAAAACTTTATTGCCACAATTATCGAAAATGTTCGACACTTTTTAGCAAATCGCGGTCTTTTTTGACTCCGGAGCGTGCCAAAAAGGTACAAATCATAGCGAACGGAACGGCGAAAGCTCCGAGAGCAACCTTCACCACGGCGTCGGCGGGAAGCATCACAACCTGCACGACGGCAACAGCCACGGCTGCCAGGTATAGAAGCTCGAGCACCGAGCAGAGTTGCATTTGCAATTTCAAGTTCTTATACTTAAAAATTGTCAGCAGCGAAAGCAACGCACACACGTCAGCCAAGATGAAATAGGCTGTCATCCCCGCATGTGAGCTTTCCGCGCCCAATACGTTTGCAAATGTCACGTCAGCCACTCCGGCGACGTCGCCGATGGTCATCACCGGAACAAAATTTGCAACAATCATCAAAATTACCGCTATCAGAAGATAGACGGTTTGCCATCTTTGTAACACCATAATATTCTGTTTGTTTATATTTACCAATTAATCTTCAAAGTTGAGCGCCCCGGTTTGCTCGCGCTCACAGCGGCGATTGTGGTAGCAACGTCGGCACATCGCCATATACTTGTCGTCGCCACCGATTTCGACCTGTTCGCCATCGAGAATCACATCGCCGTTGCGGTCAATACGCGCGTTGACAATGGTTTTGCGGCCGCAAGTGCAAGTCGACTTGATTTCGTCGATGGTGTCGGCGAGCTCGAACAACCGACGCGAGCCTTCGAAAAGGTGCGTTTGGAAGTCGGTACGCAAGCCGTAGCACATCACGTTAACGCCGTAGTCGTCAACGATTTGCGCCAACTGGTCGACCTGCTCGGCTGTCAAGAATTGGCTTTCGTCGATGAGCACCCATTCCTTCAGCCTGCCCTCGCTTTCGAACATTTCGACGAGCATTTGATACATATTCGTGTTCGGATAAATCCAACAGCAGCGGCGCTCGATGCCGATACGCGAGCGAATCACGCTATCCTTTTCGCGGTCGTCGATTACAGGCTTCATGCAGACGTAGTCCATCTTGCGTTCTTCGAAGTTGTATGCCGTAGTGAGCAGCAAGGCGGTTTTTGCCGAGCCCATTGTGCCGTAGCGGAAATATAATTTTCCTCGTCGTTGAGATTTTTCGATATTCATTATTTACAGTTTTTGTTTGACGGTTGTAAAATTAGTACAAATCTGCCGAAGCCACAACCCTCCGCGCACAAAACTTCGCCAATCAAGGCTGTAAACGTCTGAACCTCAAAGGTTATAAAATTTGTAAAAAAGACGACGGGCTAAAGATTGACTTTTAATGCGATGGTGGGGTTGAAGAAAAATTTGCGGTGTGTCGATGCCGGGTAGACGAAGTTGTTGGACAACTCCCACTCGGTTCCGACCGACAATTTCGGAATGATGTTATACCAAAACTGCGGTTCCGTGATAAACACCAAGCCCTTGCATTGACGTCCCGATGCCGTCCAAAGCGGACGATAGCCGTACCACAGGTCGGCAAAGCCGGAAAATGTGAATTTAGATTTGTATAAAGTAATTGCCCAGACGGTAGTCAGTTGGAACGACGAAAGGGCATCGAGGTCATTGCCGGCAAAATACTGCTTGTAAAGCGCCTGAAGCGACCATGTGCGGCTAAAATCGGCGTTATGCCAATTGTAGGCAGGACCGACAAGAGCAGCGTGTTGGAAACTTCCACCGCAATTCAATCCCCCATCGTATTCTATATGAGCCGCCCAGGGTTTATCCTTTTTGAGCGTAAATTCGCGGCTGATTTCGGTGTAGGCGCCCGACATGCCCCGGCTACGGAGGTCGACGTCGACGAAATAGTACCACGAGCCCAAGCGGTCTGCCTTAAACTGCTCCAACGTAGCGGTAACATACTGGCGCTGAGACTCGTCGTCGCTGTAGATATGCCGCCCGAGGTCGTAATGAAGTTGAATGTTTTGTGCACTTGCCGGAGCGATACACACAAGTATAGCCACAAAGGCTGCAATTTTAAATGCTTTCATATTCATATTTTAAGGTAATTTTTCTGTTTTCAAGGCAATTTTCTGCGCGAAAAAGGACTGCAAAATTACAAAAATAAGTTGTTATGGCAAAATCGCGACAAATTTGGCAAAAAACAAGCGATAAAATGTTGTCGGATTGCAAAAAAGGTATTACCTTTGCTGAGCCATTACAACCAAGCTGCGCGTTACCGGCGCACAAAACAAAATTGACGAAATAAAAAAGATATAAAAAATGAAAAAAGATCTTCATCCATCAAACTATCGCGATGTGGCGTTCAAAGACATGTCGAATGGTGAAACTTTTATCACCCGTTCAACAGTGGCTTCAAAAGAAACCATCGAAATCGATGGCGTAACTTATCCGTTGGTAAAACTTGAAATCACGAGCTCTTCGCACCCGTTCTTCACAGGTAAGCAGAAGTTAGTCGATACAGCAGGTCGTGTAGATAAGTTCATGAGCCGCTACGGCAACCGTCTTAAAAAATAAGACACTAAACAACAATCCTCAAAACAGCATCAACGCGCAGCCGTGGTCAAGCGACCGAAGCTGCGCGTTTTGTTTTTGCCGCGCGCTGGGCGTCAGCGTAGGTTTGAGTTGTAGTAGTCGGGATTGCCGGTGACGTTTTCGCCGACGAAGGGCGGAAGGTCGTAAGGCGTGCTGCTGTCGGGCAACTCGATTTCGGCAACGACCAGTCCCGGGCGAGGGCTCGAAAACTCATCGACTTCCCAGCGATGTCCGTGGAAGTCGACAATGTGGCGCACCTTATCGATTACGGGCGGCTGACAGAGCGCAAGCAGCTCGCGAGCGTCGTCGACTGGAATCGGGTATTCGTACTCGCGGCGCGAATCGCCCAGGTTACGCGTTTTGATGGTAATCATACCGACGTCGTCGGCAATGCGTATGCGAATTGTGTGGTCGGGGCAGCGCGACAAGTAGCCTTGGCTGATGTGTATCGACCGACTCGACATCTGCCGGTAGGAATCGTCGACAACCGTGTATTTGTGCTCTATTTCGACATTCATAGTGCTTCGGGAGTTAAAAAAGTATATTAGAATAATTTTTGAGCCTTTCGGGATAAAATAAGCCGCAGAAAGTAACTACTTTTGCAAAAATAATAAAAACAGAAGAAACAGCCCTGCAGAAAGGCGAAAAAACAATAGGAAAAGAGGAAACAGTCGGAATGATAATCAATAGGTTTCGAATAGCAATAACATTGGTCATCTTGCTATGGATGGCAACGGCATGGAGTCAAACCGCCGACCGTGCAACGACGGTACGGGGCGTGGTCATCGACTCTATAAGCCGAGAGCCTCTGCCCTACAGTGCGGTGTTTCTACGCGGTTCGGACATGGGCATCCAGACCGACGAAAACGGACGTTTCACCATTCGTACGCGCGTCAACTTCATCAGCCTGCAATTTTCGGCGATGGGCTATACCACCAAAGAAGTGTATGTCAATAAAGGCGAGACCAACGATATAACCGTCGAATTGGTGCCTACCGGCGTGACGCTCAGCGAAGTGGTCATCAAGCCGGGCAAAGAAAAATATAAGAAGAAAGGCAACCCGGCTGTAGAGTTTGTCGAACGGTTGATGGCTCGCAAAGAGGCAAACGACCCGAAAAACCACGACTTCTATACATATAATAAATATGAGAAGATGACTTTCGCCCTCAACGACTTTTCGGAGAAGCAGAAAGACAAGTGGATGTTCAAGAAGTTCAAATTCATTTTCGACTACCTCGACACGTCGGAAGTTTCGGGCAAGCCGATTCTGAACGTGAGCGTCAAAGAGAAAATCTCGAAGTCGTACTACCGCAAGTCGCCGCACAGCGAAAAGGAATACGTTACGGGCATCAAGCGTGCGGGCATCGACGAAATCTTCGACGAAGAGAGCGTACAGCGATTCTTGGAAGACGTGCTGCAAGACGTCGACATCTTCGGCAACAACGTCAGCATTATGCAAAACCGCTTCGTCAGCCCGCTGTCGCGCATCGGAGTAAACTTCTACAAATACTACCTCACCGACACGTTGGTCGTTGACGGACGCAGATGCATCGAACTGAGTTTTGCGCCGTTCAACGACCGCACGTTCGGCTTTCTGGGACGTCTCTACGTTGAAGAAGCCGACACGAATATGTTCATCCGACGGGTGCGCCTGAACGTGCCGAAAGCCATCAACCTCAACTACGTCGAGAATATGCTCATCGACCAAACGTTTGAGCGCGCCGACGACGGCACGCGACTGAAAACGCGCGACGATATGACCGTCGAGTTTTCAATCGTTCCCGGCAGCCAAGGGCTCTACGCACGTCGCACAATCAGCTACGGCGACTTCTCGTTCGACCAACCCGACGACATGTCGATATTCAAGGCGGAAGGAAAGGTCGTCGAAGCGGCTGACGCACGAGTTATGCCCGACGAATATTGGAAGGACCACCGCTTGGAGCCTATCAAGAAGAACGAAAATGCCATGTCGCGACTGATGACGCAACTGCGCTCCGTGCCGGCTTTCTACTGGACGGAAAAGATTCTGAAGGTGCTCGTCTCCGGCTACATTCCGACGGGTTCGGAGAAGACAAGCAAATTCGACTTCGGGCCGATGAACACTACCATCAGCGGCAACACGCTCGAGGGCTTGCGTCTGCGCGCCGGAGGTATCACTACGGCTAACCTCAACAAGCACTTGTTTGCCAAAGGCTACGTTGCCTACGGTACGAAAGACGAAAAACTCAAATATGAGGGCGAATTGGAATACTCGTTCAAGGAGAAAAAATATCACGCAAAAGAGTTCCCCATCCACTCCGTGCGTGCTCGCCACCACTACGACATCTACCAACTCGGACAACAGTATATGTTTACAAATATGGATAACATATTTGTGGCAATCAAGCGACAGACCAACGACAAAATCATCTACGAACGGCTGAGCGAAATGGAATACAAGCGCGAAAGCGAATCAGGTTTTACGTTTGCGCTCAACTTGAGCAACCGTATTTTCGAGACGTCGAAGTTTATGCCCTTTGTCGACGGCTACGGCAATTGGTATCGCGACTACTCGCAAACCGGAGCCACACTGACGCTGCGCTATGCCCCGGGCGAAAAATTCTACGACGCACGCCACACGCGTATCCCCATCAACCTCGATGCGCCAATCATTCTGCTCACCCACACCATAAGCCCGAAAGGACTGTTCGGCGGACGCACGACCATCAACAAGACCGAATTGAGCGTACAGAAGCGATTCTGGTTCTCGGCATTCGGCTATAGCGATATTATCCTCAAAGGTGGCAAAATGTGGAGCCAAGTGAACTATCCAGACCTGTTGCTGCCCAACGCCAACCTGTCGTATACAATCCAGCCGGAATCGTACTCGCTGATGAACGCCATGGAGTTTGTCAACGACCAATACCTGTCGTGGGACGTGACCTACTACCCCAACGGAGCGTTGTTCAACCGACTTCCGCTGATAAAATACCTGAAACTCCGCGAGGTAATCGGCTTCCGCGGGCTCTACGGCTCGCTGAGCGACCGCAACAACCCGGTGCTCCACAACAACCTCTTCCGTATGCCCGGCAACGCACTTTGCCGAGAGATGCAAAAGCGGCCCTATATGGAAATGAACGTCGGCATCGACAACATTTTCACCGTACTGCGCATTGACTACGTTTGGCGCCTGACCTACAGAAACACACCCGGCGTCGACCGCAACGGCGTCAGAATTGCCATGCATTTCTCTTTCTAAGAGCAAAAACATTTAATGTTACAAGTTTGTTATATTTGTAACAAAAAGTCTTGCTACATTTGCTGACGAAAACAATTGCGAACAGAGTATGGAAGAAACGCCTAAACGGATATTAGTAGTCGACGACGAAGCCTCGATATGCGAGTTGATGAAAATCAACCTCGAGATAGCGGGCTATGCTGTCGACGAAGCCAATTCCGCCGAAATGGCGCTCGAAAAAGACTTGACAAAATATTCGCTCATCGTGCTCGACATAATGATGGGCGAGATGAGCGGCTTGGATTTGGTAAGCCGCCTGAGAGCGAATGCGTCGACGTCGCAAATTCCAATCATTTTGTGCACAGCCTTGGGCGACGACCAGCCGCTCGTCGACGGCTTCAACCGCGGCGCCGACGACTACATCCGCAAGCCGTTTTCGATGCGCGAATTAGTGGCGCGCGTAGGTCGGCTTCTGCGCAAAACACCCTACTCTACCATCGTCGAGTTTGAAGACCTCCGTCTCGACAATACCGACAAGTCGTGCACTCTCGACGGCGAGCCGGTTACGCTTACAAAAAAAGAATACGACTTGCTTCACTTCCTGCTGACCAACCGCGGCAAAATTTTCTCGCGCGAAGAAATTCTCGATGCCGTTTGGGAGAAGAACGTCTACGTGGTCGACCGCACCATCGACGTCAACATCAACCGCCTGCGCAAGAAGTTGGGCAAATACGAATCGTCAATCATCACACGTCAAGGCTACGGATATGGATTCAAAGAGGACATATAACTATCAAACCAAACTGTTTTGGATTGTCAACATCTTCTATTGGATGTTGGTCTTTGTGTTCGTAACCATACAATATTCACGCGAGCGCGAATACAAAGTAGGGTTGCTCGATGCCAAGTTGCAAGCCTACAACCAAGTGATTTTGCGCGACTACCGGCAAAACGGCAGTTTCGACGATGCCCTTCTCGACACCTACTTCCACGACGAATCGGTGCGCGTCACCATCATCGACCGTAGCGGCAACGTGCTGTTCGACAACAGCGTCGACAGCCTCACCAACCACCGCGACCGCCAAGAGTTCGTCGGCGCACTCCGCGACGGACACAGTTATACGATTCGCCGACTCTCGCAGTCGAACAACCAGGAATATTTCTACTCGGCGACGGCGGGAAAAGACGTCGTGGTTCGCACGGCACTTCCTTACGACGTTAATCTGGCTAACATTTTGCAAGGCGAACTCGAATACATCTGGGTGGTAATCGGCATTGCAGCCATCATCAACATCATCCTCTATTTCGCCATAGGTCGCATCGGTTCGGAGGTCAAAAAGCTGCAACAATTTGCCGAACTCGCCGCCGACGGCAACATCGACGACTACGACGTGTCGGTATTCTCCGACGACGAACTCGGCGAAGTGTCGAAAATGATTGTAAAGATGTATCTCGATTTGAAGCGAATTTCCGTCGAACGCGACAAGAGCATGGCGGAAGCTATCTTCGAAGAAAAAGAGAAAATCAGAATAAAACATCAGTTGACGAGCAACATCAATCACGAGCTTAAAACGCCGGTACAAGCCATTAGCGGATGCTTTGAGACCGTGCTCAACAACGACCTCGACGAGCCAACGCGCACACGATTGCTACAATCGGGCTACGCTAACGCACTGCGTCTGACCAACCTGCTCGGCGACGTCACGCTGATAACGCGCATCACCGACGACCGCGAGTCGCTGCCGATGACCGAAGTCGACATCAACGAAGTTATCAACAACATACGCGCCGAAGTCGACGGCTACGGCATCGACAAGAAGATGCGCATCAACGTCGATATGCCCGACAGCGTCATCGTCAAGGGTAATCGTCAACTCATCGACGCCATCTTCCGCAACCTGGTCAACAACGCCGTGGCATATTCCGGCGGACGCGACATCTTCATAGCCGTGACCGACGAAGACGAATTCTATAAGTTCGACTTCTATGACAACGGCACCGGAGTCGAGCAGCAACATCTACCGCACATCTTCGAGCGGTTCTACCGCATCGACACCGGACGGTCGCGAAAGAACGGAGGCACCGGGCTCGGACTGTCGATAGTGCGCAACGCCGTCGCCTTCCATGGCGGCGAGATAGAAGCACGCAACAGGCGTTTCGCCGGCCTCGAATTTATCTTCTCCCTACATAAATAGAATCTCAACCTATATGAGTCCGATTTTTACTGTAATTATTGTGGTCCTCGCCGTTCTTGCGGTCTTAGACCTGGTGGTTGGCGTCTCGAACGATGCCGTCAACTTCCTCAATTCAGCCCTCGGATGCAAAGTTGCACGCCGAAATGTAATCCTCACCGTAGCCGCCATTGGCATCATGATTGGCGTTGTCACGTCGAACGGAATGATGGAAGTGGCTCGCAACGGCGTGTTCCATCCGGGCATGTTCACATTCGCTGAAATTATGACGCTTTTCGTCGGCATTATGCTTACCGACGTCATCCTGCTCAACACGTTCAACTCGCTCGGGCTGCCGACTTCGACAACCGTGTCGCTCGTCTTCGAGCTCCTCGGCTCCGCGCTCGCAGTTTCCATTTTCAAGATATGGAACAGTCCCGACATCTCGTTCGCCGAAATCGGCAACTACATCAATGCCGGGAAAGCCATGGTGATAATCTCGGGTATTCTCTCGTCGGTAGTAATCGCCTTCACCGTCGGCGCCATATTGATGTACATCTCGCGCATAATTTTCTCGTTCAAATACGCACAATCGCTGCGTCGCTACGGCGCCGTTTGGTGCGGATTCTCCATCGTCGGAATTGTCTATTTCGCAATCTTTAAAGGCATGAAGAGTTCCGGACTGATTACACCGGAATTTACTCACCTGGTCAACGACCACATCATCGTGTCGCTTCTGCTCATTTGGGTAGTTGCCTCGCTGCTGCTCCGACTGATGCAACACTTCGGCGTCAACATAATGAAATTCACCATCCTCTCGGGTACATTTGCTCTCGCCCTGGCATTTGCCGGCAACGACTTGGTGAACTTCATCGGCGTGCCGATGGCTGGCATCGACAGTTATGCCATTGCACTCGAAAGCGGCAATACGGAAATGCTAATGACGCAACTTGCCGAACCGGCGCACGTCAACGTATGGCTGCTCATCCTTAGCGGCATCATCATGGCTACGACGCTATTCCTCTCGCGCGACGCTATGAAAGTCGCCGAAACGCAAATCAACCTGTCGTCGCAAAACGACGAAGACGAACGCTTCGGCTCGTCGCGAATCTCGCGTGCAATGGTCAACACAGCCATCAACCTTAACAAAATCTACAACACCATCATACCGAAATCGGTGCAAGAGCGCATCAATCGCCGCTTCGAAGCCGACGAAAACGCCGACAAATCGATTTCCTACGATGCCATCCGCGCCATCGTCAACCTCACCGCCGCATCGAGCCTGATTTGCTTGGGTACGTCGCTAAAGTTGCCGCTCTCTACCACCTACGTCATCTTTATGGTTGCCATGGGCTCGTCGCTCGCCGACCGCGCTTGGGGTCGCGACAGCGCCGTCTACCGCATCACCGGCGTTATGGTGGTCATTATGGGATGGTTCCTCACCGGACTGGCAGGCATCACGCTCTCGTTCATCGTCGGCATTCTGCTCTGCTGGGGCGGCTGGATTTCGCTCGTGGCACTTGTACTGCTCTGCGGCTACATCCTCTGTCACAACTTGATTTTCAAGAAGAAAGACAAAAAAACCGTTGTGGCTCAACCGCTTATCAAGCAGGGCGACGCCGACCGCGACACGCTCTACTCGTGCACGCAAGAGGTTTGCTCGACGATGGAACAAATTTCGAGCATCTACAACCATATGCTCGTGGCACTCTTCACCGAAAACCGCCGACTGCTCAAAGAAACTACAACCCAATCGGAAGAACTCTACCATCTGGCTAACGAGCGAAAATATCACATCATCAAGACGCTCAAACAACTCGAAGACCAGAAAGTGGAAACCGGACACTTCTACATTCAGGTGGTCGACTACCTCACCGAGGTGACCAAAGCCCTGCTCCACTGCACGCGTCCGGCTTACGAACACATCGAAAACCGTCACAAAGGCTTTACCCAAGAGCAAATCTACGACCTCAAGGTGGTCAACGACGGCGTCGAAGCAATTTTCAACCAAATCAACTCGATGCTTCGCAACAAAGACTTCTCCGACCTTAGCCTGGTGCTCGAGATGCGCGACCAACTCTTCGTACGCATCGCCGAGGCTATCAAAAACCAACTCCACAGGCTTAAAGAAGACCACGTCAGCACAAAAGCAAGCGTTCTATACCTCAACATACTCAACGAAACAAAAACTATGGTGTTGCAATCGCGCAACCTAATCAAGTCGCAAGCCTACTTCCTCGACAAAGTGGAAAACCGCGATGCGGTCGAGGCAACGACTTCCGACGCCGTTTTACAATAAGAAATTTAAAAGAGAGTACTATGTCTAAAAACTGACCTAGCCTGCATTATTCATACAGTTCCGTTACGAAAGGACTAAATGGCAATGCATCAGCGTGAGCACAGCGATGACGATGCAAAATGTAGTAAATCCTACCTTTAAAGAGGAAGAGCGAGCATTGCGCTAAGGTGTTGTCAGTTAGTCCTTGTAGTAGGAATTGTATGAAATAATGCAGGCTTAAATCTAATACCAAACATAAAGGCTGCAAAGCATCACCTTGCAGCCTTTTTTGTGCCCGAAACTCGCCACGAAAAGTAACTTTCAATCACTCAGACAACTATAAAATGTTGACAAATTTCGGAAACTCGTAAAGTGCTGAATTTCTGAAAGTTTTCCAAAAATATTTTTATTTATTTGATTTTCAGCCGATTAAAAATTTTAACAGTATAAAAAGTTGTCCAAAACGAAAATTGTTTTGCATTTTCGGAAATACATATTATCTT
>JBJEDO010000117.1:0-11126 GCA_051872155.1 Candidatus Limisoma sp. | reverse complement strand
CTGCCGGAGCATTTACTGCTTCGTCCGAGCAAGCTGTGAAGAGCATCGCGGATGCACATAGACAGTAGATTAACTTTTTGTTCATAGTCTAAATATTTAAAAATCAATTAATTAATTTCTTTTGGTTTGTATGCTTCGCGTATTTTTCGTACGGCTACCACAAAGGTAACTTAAATAATTAGCAAAAGCAAAAATTTTTATGCTATTTTTTAAAAAAAAATTTTGCCAAAAAAAAGGAGAATATCAAAGGTTGGCGCGGGCTTGGTCGAGGATGTTTTTGAAACTCGCGTCGGCAGCCAATGCGTAACGTTCGCCGCTTGCAGATTTGACGAAATAGTTGTAGCCGACGAGCACTTTCTTCGTTTCGACGTCGACTATGTCCTGCAGAGCCACTTCGAACACTGGTACGTTGCCTTCCATAAATGCACTGAATCCTCCCGCCAAGATCTGGCGGCCTTCGCTGACTTTGAAGAGCATTAGTCGTCGGTTCGTGATTATGATTGTGCCGAAATTCGCGACCATGCGACCTAATTTGCTGTTTGCGTTCCAGATTGAGCCGTTTTTGTGGAAAAGCTCGAGTTCGGGTTGGTTGGCTGATGCGCAGTCAGGAGCCGGCGGCGTTTGTTGAGGCGGTGTCGGTGGCGTTTGGCACTGATAGTCTGCCGGAGCGTCGGCTACTTTTGCGCCACATTCGCAGCAGAAAGCCGCATTCGGTGGTAGAGGAGCGCCGCATTGCGAGCAGAAGAGCGTAACGCTCACTTTCGTGCCGCACAGGTGGCAAAACTTTGCACCTTCGGGCAATTCAGCATTGCAGTTGCTACATTTCATAGACATTATTATGTATTTTGTATCCCAAAGTTACGAATAATAAACAACTCGCGCAGTTAAATTGTGTTAATTAATTGAGTGTAATGATAAATTTATTGCACATATTACTTATAATATAAAAATCAAATGGTATATTTGTCGATAATGTTGCAATTTTTATTGATTATCTACTGAAATTAATATTAATACCAATATGAAAAAATTAGGAATTTTCCTGTTATTGTTAACAGTCTCGTTCTCGGCGTGGTCGTGGGTTTACCGCGGACAGGGAACGGCGCAAAATCCTTATAAAGTACAGACCTACGAAGACCTCGTGCATGTAGGCGATTTTGAGAATCAGGAGGGAGTGCATTTCCGAATGACGAACGACATCGTCATTCACGGACATTTATGGAACCCGATAAGCAATTTTAAAGGCGTGTTCGACGGCGACGGTCACCACATCGTCGGCGAGTGGATTACGTCGGGCAATAACGGAGTAGGGCTCTTCAACCGCATCCTATCGCCGGGTGTGGTAAAGAACCTGACCATCGACCAAGCCGTAATTACAGGCGGTCATTGGAGTGGTGTGCTTGTGTCGACCAATGGCAACTGGCAAGATAAAGGAGGTACGATTATCAACTGCCACGTCACCAACTCGGCGCTGAACGCGCAAGATTATGATTGTATTGGAGGAATTGCCGGCGTATCATCGGGTGTCATTATCAATTGCTCGGTGACTAATACACTGATTTGGGGAAACGGTCATGTCGGTGGCATTGTCGGTCACCAAGAAGTCGGACCGAGTTACATTGCCGGGTGTACATATATGGGCAACATTTATGCAAAGAGCGATTGCGTGGGCGGTATTGTCGGCTATTCGAACACGAAAAAGCCTGACGGCATCCAAGCGGACATCTATAATTGTGCAAGTTACGGCTCAATAAATATCGAAGGCTCGAAACTCGGGGGAATAGCCGGCGAGATGACCGCAACGGGTACGTCGATACAAAACTGCTACAGCGATATGTGGCTCAGCGGGCAGAGCGTGAGCGGCGTGCTTGGCGGCACGCAGAACGCATCGGTGGTCAATTGCGTCTATGCCGGAACGTACAGTTCGACGTCGACCATTGCTGCCGAAGTTGTCAACGGCACGTTGAGCAACCAAACGGCAACGCCGACATTTGTCAGTGCCAATACCAAAGAAATTAAGGTGTCGTGCACCGAAGATACCGAGCAAATCATCGTGCACCGTTCGTATGAGGGCGGGCAAGACATACAGTTCTTCAAAGAAGGCAAGCAGTGGACCGGATGCTGGGTCGGCGACTTCAGCGGCGACGTCTATGCAATCGTCAAAGCGCCGGGCAAACTTCCGTCGAAACGAATAAAGACCACAATGGCTACAGTCAGCAAGAATCCCACGTGGAGCTATTCGACGGCATACGTCAACGGCGAAAACTATTCCGACGGCAAGGTGCTTACACACAGCATTCCTTCGGGATATTCTTACCTGGCAGACGCTACACGTAAGTTTAATGTGGCAGTCAACGGACACTATGCGCCGACTTATTCCGACATCAACTTCTGGAATCGCGAAGTCAACTTCTCAATGCTTGAGTTTGAAGACGGTCAGGAAGTGCATATCGAAGTTTCGCGCGACCAAGATTTCACCTCGTTCCGCATCCTACCGCACGATTCGCAGATTTACGACGTAAAGCGATTCGGCAACTGCATCAGCTTCAAGACACGCAAGGCAGACCAGAAGTTGAGCATCGTCTACGATGACGACTATTTCGGCGGCTTCCTTCACCTGTTTGCGAGCAGCATCGACCACAGCGACCCGAAACTTGCCACGAGCGGCTACGTCTACGATTCGGCAACGAAGACACACTATTTTGCGAAAGGCTATCATAACCTATATAGCTCGTACACCGACGGATTCTTGCAAATTAAGGAAGACCAAAAGATATACATCGCGTCGGGAGCCGTGCTCAACGGCATCGTCGGCGTTGTTGGCGGTAACGGCGCAAAAATCTACGGACGCGGCTTGATTGCAACCAATGCGAAAAAGATTTTGTTGGGTGTCGACTGGTCGGGCGGACGCGTCGACGTTGAAGGTGTAACCATTCACCCGCACCGTGAGCAGTGTTGGTCGGTTTGCGTCAGCAACTGTACGAACACCCACTTCAAGAACGTCAACATCGTGGCAACACGCTGCCCGTCGTCCGACGGTCTCGACATCGGCAACACGTCGAACAGTACGTTCGAGAATATGTTTATCCACTCCGGCGACGACGCGATTGCCATCAAAGGTGCGCAGTCGGGCGACCCGGCACAGACTATGCCTAACAAGAATCTTCGATTCCGTTACATCCAAACGTGGAACGACTGTAACAACGGTCTCGGCTTGGGTGCCGAAACCAATTGCTACTACTCCGACATCCGCTTCGACGACTGCTATGTGCTCTTCAACTACGACGACGGATGGAATCACAACAAACTCAGTGAGCGCGGTGCTATGAACATTTGCTCGCTCAACAGTACATATTTCGACAACATCACGTTCGAAGACATCTACGTCTACCGCACCGAGCGACTCATCGGTATGTGCTTCATCGACGACTTCTATTTCGGCTCAATCAAGGGCGATATGTCGGGCGCGGGCGCAATTACCAACATCAAGTTTAAGAACATCTTCAGCCCGTACAGAGCGGATTCGTCGGTTGCCAACAACATGAACTATGCCGCTTGGACGTCTAACCCGGTTAAGCCGATTCACGACATCCTGTTCTGGAACCTCGCCATCGAAGGCAATCAGATTCTTGACTATACCACCGGTTATAACACCTACACATCGCAGGTTTGGAACCTCTTCTATGCCGGCGAGCAAATGCCGTGGATAAACACGTCGACCGGCTCTGTATCGATGTCGACGGAAGCGCCGAAGAAGGTAACTTCGCAAGTGACAATCACCGGCGGCGACCTTTACGGCGACATCTCGTTGACGCTCGAAGGCGACGACGCCGATTTGTTCTCAATCGACAAAAAGACCATCGAGCGTAAGGCGGGCGAAACAACCGTAACCATCACCTACGCGCCGACGGCAGAGGGTACGCACACGGCAAATCTCGTGGTTTCGGCGCCCGATATGGCTGCCAAAACCATTACCATCAACGGTACGGCTTCGGCGCCTGCAGCACTCGACGACAATGTCGTGACGATGGCTGAAATGTGGAACTATTCGGCGAATACAACGCTTGCCGATTGGATGGACTTCACCAACAAGCCGGTACGCTCTATTGCTAACCTCGGCGACCGCCTCTATGTGTTGCAAACGAAGAATTTCAGCGCGCCCGAAGTGGTTATCCTCAATGCTTACGACGGTTCGCAAATAGGAACGCTTCCCGTCGACGGCATTTCGGGCGGTGCATACTATCTTTCGAGCCTGATGGCGTTCGACGGCAAGTTGATTGGTACGAACGCTTGCGATGCGACGCATACATTCAAAGTATATTGCTGGGATTCCGACACTACCGCACCTACCGTATTGGTACAGGATGCTACACACGATTCCGAGAAGATGGGTGCACAAGTCAACGCCTACGGCACATGGGCAGACGGTAAGATTCTTGTGACTAACAATGGAACAAGCAAAGTACTTGTCTATACAATCTCGAACGGCTCAATCAGTTCGACTCCGACAGCCATCAACCTCAAAGACAGCGACGGTAATGCGTTCGCCGGTGGTGACGGTCGCGGCTCGGCAGGTATTATCATGAATGCCGACGGCACGTTCTGGCTCGACGGCTATTCGCAACTTCCCACGCTCTTCAGCGCCGACGGCGGTGCGCAAAAGACGATGAACGCTGCTGTGCTCGGCAACAACAACGGCGGTACGTCGATGGCGCTCATCAACTACGGCACGCGCAGATATCTTGCAGCAACGTCTTATCTGAGCAGTAACATCAACGGCGGATTCGTGCTCGCCGATGTTACCGACGGCATTGCCGAAGCCACTGCCAACCGATTCTTCTATCCGACGGCAGGTCTCGGTCCTGCAGGAAATACTCAACGCATCAGCACCGTTGTCGGAAAGGCTACCGACGACTATAAACTTCACGTATGGGTATGCGTACAGGGTCAAGGCGTGGCATATTATTGCTACGACGGTGCGCGCACCAACGCCGTGCAGATGTTCGACAACGATGCTGTTCAGCTTGTTTACGCCGGCGGTGTTATCTCGGTGGAAGGTGCCGACAGCGCGGTTTTGACGGTCTACAACACAGCCGGCTCGTTAGTTGCTTCGACGGCTTCGACCTCGATGTCGACCACGGCTTTGCTACCCGGCGTTTATATCGTCAAGGCAGTCGCCGACAAGGGTAACGTCGTTACCAAGAAGATAGTAGTTAAGTAATCACTGTCCGCCGCACGACGGCACATCCTTCGAGTGACGAAATTATATTTAAGGAAATAGAAGAAACTTTTCATCCTCATCGTATCTTCGACACGATGAGGATGTCCGCGTCGCACCGCGTCGAGCCGTTTGACGGTGAATATTGATGTCCTCAGTAATCTTTCCGTTTTTTTGTTGTGTTTAAAATGCTGAAATAGTGTGAATAATACAAAAATTCTATAAATAACATATAAGTAATTCAAATTAAATCTATATTTTTGCGAAATATAGAACCTTAAGAAAGATATAGAACCTAACGTAAGTATTTTAGAAATAGATTGAATAAATTAATTGATTGAATAGATAGTTTTAATTATGAACAAAAGACTGTTAAATTTGCTTTTAGGGGTAACCATGCTCTGTCCGAGCGTGTTAGCCATCAATACTTTGGGTAATTACGTAAATCCCGTAATTAATGCCAAGTTCCCCGATCCGACAGTGCTTCGGGCGCAAGACGGGGTGTTCTACTCAACATGTACCGGCGGTTTGAACCCGCTCTACAAATCGTATAACATGTGCGATTGGAAGTACATCGGAAACTGTTATACCGACGACAGTAAGCCGTCGTACGGACATATCGGCATCTGGGGTGATACGTGGGCTCCCGACTTGAACTACATCAACGGAAAGTATGTGATGTACTATAGCATTGCCGAGGGAGGCAAGCGTTGGGAGTGCGGTATCGGTGTGGCTTGGGCAGAAAGGCCGGAAGGACCGTATCACGATGCAAAGCGCTTTTTTACCAGTACGGAAATCAACGTCGAAAACAGTATTGACCCGTGCTATTATGAAGATAACGGCAAGAAATACCTCTTCTGGGGAAGTCTTTACGGCATCTATGCCATCGAACTCTCCGACGACGGGTTGAGCCTCAAGTCGGGTGCCTCGCCGGTGAAGATTGCCGACACCAACTACAGCGACCCGGATAACGGTATCGAAGGTACGATGATACACAAGCGCGGCAACTACTACTACCTTATCGGCTCGCAAGGTTGGTGTTGCGGCGGTGCGGCAAGTACATATAAACTCCGCGTGGCGCGAAGCACAAACGTCTTAGGTCCGTACTACGGCAAAGACGGCAAATCGGCGCTCGACCACGGCTTGACGCCGTTCTTGGTGGGTAACTCCGCCGTAAAAGGTCCCGGGCACTGCTCGGAGATAATAACCGACGACGAGGGCGTCGATTGGTTGCTTTATCACGGCTACGACGTTAACGACGTTGATGTTGGTCGTAAGATGTATCTCGACAAAATCAATTGGTCGTCCGACGGCTGGCCCACGGTCTACGACGGCACGCCTTCGACCGGCGAAATTATGAAGCCTTATTTCCGCTCGGCTTGCGCGAATATGTACGAAAAATGGAACTTCTCGGAGCAACGCGGCACCAAGACGCAAAAAGGCTGGGATGCTTCGAACGTGCGCAACTTCTCATACTACGACGGCAAACTCTACTGCGTCTACGGCGGCGGTACTGCAATTAAGGTCATCAACGCACAGACCGGCGAAGACCTCGGTAACCTGAACGAAGGCAATATCTGCAGCGGCGGCGCATTGAAATTTGCCGACGTTAAAGTGTTCAACGGACATATCGTGGCTTGCAACCTTGCTTACCCCGGCTCGGAATTCCGTATCTATTGCTGGGACGGCGACGACCAATTGCCTTATCTCTTGATGTCGACAACCGTGACAAGCGAAGTGACTCGCCTCGGCGACTGCATGGAAATCGCTCCCGGCTCGGATTGGTATAACGAACTGTGGTTCTGCTTTGCCAACCAAAACGGCTCGACAACCAATATTATAGAGTTCTGTCGCGACGCTGCCGGCTGGACAAAATACGTCTATCCCGTCACTTCCGACGGCACAACGCAATTCCGCCCCGGCGCACTTGCTCGCGCATATCCTAAAAAAGGAACATGGTGGATTGACGGCACGACTTGCAAACCGTCGTACTTCGGTCGCACAAACGGCGTGTTGATACGCCAACTCGATGTGAATATAAGTCCGTACTGGGGTGCATGTCATCACGAGTTCAATTTCCGCGGGCAAAAAATTGCCGCCAATCTCATCTTTAACGAAGGCGTCAGCGGCGACAACAATTCGACTTTCAAAGGCTGTCGTATGCGCTTGGTCAACGACCGTGTGGGCAAATACAGCAAAGTATATTCCGTAGCCGAATTCCCTTCTGACGGACTTGGCTCGACGACTCGCAACACCAATGCAACCGGCGATATTGCCATTAACACCGACGGCGAAAATTATGTGGAGGCGTGGGTGTTCTCGACCACACACGGCATGGCGCACTACGTGTTTGGCAATCCTCCGACGAATAACCCCTCGAAAATTCCGACTAAATCGGCACAGGGCGAGCCGGAACTCTATTTCTGCGGCACAAACTACGACAACTGGAATCACCTTTCGCAGTATCGCATGACAGGCAGCAACGGCGTCTATTCGGTGCACGTTCCCTATCTCGACGGCGAATTTAAGATTCTCAACAGCGACAATAGTGAAGAATGGTCATATCCGCGTGGTGTCGGCGCAACTTCTACGATGTCGCTCAACACTACCTACTACGTCAGCAACAACAAAGGCGGCGGTACAAGCGGTTCGAACAACTGCCAGTTGGCAAATCCTGCAATGGATTGCTGGGTGACCTACGACCGCAACAAGAATACCATCAAGGTTACGGGCATCAGCGTGCCGGGCATCTACTTGGCGCACTCTCTCTTCACCGGATGGAGTCCTTGCGAAGAAGCCTATCGATTCAGCTACAAAGAAAACGGCATCTATGCGTTGCATCTCGACCAACTCCCGGCAAACGAGTGGTTTAAAGTTACTACCGGTGGCTGGAAAGAAGAAGGCTGTGCGGCATTCTCCGTCAATAGAGGCGACCTCGAGCTTGGCGTGCTCTATGACTGTCCGCGAAACGACACCGGCGGCGAAGATATGGCTCCGAAGATGACCTACAACAACGTGTCGATACTCTTCGATGCATCCGACTATAAGTTGATGCTTGTTACCGGCGAATACTCATCGGTGTCGATGCTCGACGTAGTGCCGTTGGCACGTCCCAAGGGCGTCTACGACCTTACGGGTCGTCGTGTGGCTGCCGACCTCAAGTCGCTCGGCAATCAGCATGGTGTCTACATCGTCGTCACCGAAACGCAAGTATATAAACTGATTAAATAAAAAATATTGCGAAAAGGTTTTGTCAAATCGAAAATAAGCCTTACCTTTGCACTCGCATTATTAACTAAATAAAATTATAAACAATGTTTTTGACTGCAGAAGACAAAAAAGCGATCTTCGAGAAGTACGGTAAGTCGAATACTGATACTGGGTCTCCCGAGGCACAGATTGCATTATTTTCTATCCGTATTGCTCATTTGACTGAACACTTGAAGTCAAATCACAAAGATCATAGTACAACACGCGCTCTTAAGAAATTGGTAGGTAAGCGTCGTCGCCTCCTCGATTATCTGATTCGAGTAGACATCAACCGCTATCGTGCCATCATCGCAAAAGAAGAGCTCGGTATCAGAAAGTAATATTTCTGAGTGCTTTAAAACACAAGACAAGGTGCAAGCTTTCGAGTTTGCACCTTGCTTTTTTATTGAGAGGTAAGAGGAGCGCTCGATAAACGATAAACGCTTCTCGATAAACGCTTGTTCGCCAAAATAACACGGCAGCAAGGCTAATTGTGGCGCTTGCTGTCGTGCGTTTTGTATGAAGAATGTTTTTCAGAGCCGTGGGTTATTGTTTGACGATTTTTTCAACTTTGTTGCCTCTGCGCACGATGTAGATGCCGGGAGCAAGGTTGGTGAAGTCGGCGCCGAGGCGAACGCCTTGGATAGTGTAGACGTCGCTAATGGGAGCATCGGCAATAGTTGCTGCGCCGACGCCGCCGAGCACGGTCTTGAAGTTGCGCCATCCTTCGGCAGCTGCATAGGCTTCGATGGCATCGTCTGGCACATAGAGCGTTGCGGTTTCGTAAGCTGTACTTGTAAATGCATTGTCAGGCATTTCCGGAGGAGTGGTCGCTTTGCAATGTACTTCTGTAATTTTACCATCATAATCGAAGGCTTGACTACCTATCTTCTTCAGCGTTGAGGGAAGGTCGTAGATTTTCGAAAGCGAAGCGAGAAACGAGAAAGCGGCTTCGCCTATTTCTTCCAATCCTTCGCCAAAGCGAATGCTATTCACGTTCTGGTTACGGCGAAATCCGCTGCTTTCGATGATTCTCGGTCCGCCGTCTTCAAAATAGATTGATTCTATTTTATTGTTTTGTTTCAATGACGATTCTCTGACAGACGAAATCTGATAGTCGAACGCTCCTAAATTTGCCTTTGCAGGGATGATTAATGAGCCATTAACATCGGGAACCACATGGAATATGTCGACTTCGTGGTTGTCTGCCGACGTTACGATGCAACTAATAGTACCTCCGGCAGTGCCGGTGTTTTTGATATCGAAGGAGCTCTTCTTGGTGAAATAGCCCGTTTCGGGGTTAGCCATTGTTACGTCCGTCTTTGATGAGTCGTATGCCACAGCGCCCTTAAGTTCATAGCAGTTTCCGAACATTTTCTGGCTACTTGTCACCGAACCGGTATTCCAATCGTCATTGCAGTAGATGGTGGTCAGTGCAAGACAGGAATAGAACATAACGAACATTTGGTCGACATTCTTTGTGTTGAAATTCGATAGGTCTAATGTGGTCAGGGCATAACATTGGTAGAACATATAATTCATATTGGTTACATTCTCTGTGTTGAAGCTGCTGAGGTCCAGAGATGTCAGTCCTTCGCAGTCGTAGAACATACAATGCATAGATATGACGTTCTCTGTGTTGAAACTGCTGAGGTCGAGTGCTTTCAAGGAATAACAATCATAGAACATGTTGGTCATATCTATCACTTGGTCTGTGCTTAGGTTTTCCATGCCCTCAATAGTTTCGAGCTTACTGCAATGATAGAACCAGCATGACATATCGGTAGGCCTGTAGTCTTTGAATGAGATGTCGAAAACTGCCTTTGTAACGCGGTCGTTATTGTCATTATTGTTTCCCGCCCATGCCGGAATTACTGCATTGTCGGTACGCTTTTGGTCGATACCGTAGATTGTTCCGGTGCGAGTCGACATGTTGGTGTCGTAGTAGAACGTCAGCGTACTACCGTCTTCCACGACGTAGGCTTCCCGTGTCTGTGCCTGTGCCGTCTGCGACAAGGCAACAAAAGCAACGAACATAGCGACTACAGCCGCTGTCATTTGTTTAGTAAAGATTTTGATGTCCATAGTTTAAAATTTTTTTGTTAATGTTTTCTGTGGGCAAATATACATTTTTCGGGGGGGGGTAATAATTACGTTTAAGGAACATCATCTTTCGTTTAAGGAACAAAATGACTGAAAATACCGTTTTTAGCGCAAAAAAGAGGCGAAACAACGTGGTTGCTCCGCCTCGGCTATGATGTAAATGATTTTTTATCGAACTATGACTTTTACTGTTTTGTTGCCGTCGAGAGTTGATAGTTTTACGATGTAAAGTCCGGGCGTGATTTCGATTTGGCTATCGTTGCCGCGATAGATTCGCACGCCTTGGGGGTTGAATACTTCGGCAGAAGTGCAACCGATGAATGAAATTTTGCCGACCGAAGCGATTGCTTTTGCCGAGTTTGTGCCGACTTCGCCGACGCCGCCTTGGTCGTCGAGATATCCGTCCCAGCCGCTGCCCGATTTGTTTTCGAGGAGGTAGAAAGTTGTCGGATTGGGGTCGGTGGCGTCCATATTGTGTTGCGTGCGATTTGTGGTGAGCAAAATACTGATACTGGGTCTCCCGAGGCACAGATTGCATTATTTTCTATCCGTATTG